>CAIWFB010000354.1 GCA_903911825.1 uncultured Verrucomicrobia subdivision 3 bacterium | reverse complement strand
GCTGTAAAGTTTTGGACCGTCGGATTCCACAAACCACAGGCGCGTGTTGGGCGGAAGTTTTTCCGTGAATGCCACCCAACTTTTCCAGCGGTGCCACGTCACCTGCTGCCAATAATCCATCCCCGCACGCTTGAGTTGAGAATCGTCCAGCTTGAACCCAAACGGCTCAATGAGGTGCAACGTCGTGCGCGTCGCAGCGCACAGCCGGGCCACGTTGCCGGTGTTGGGTGGAATTTCAGGTTGGACGAGAACGATATTCATTCATCCTCCAAAGCCGCCTCACGATGGCGGCGGCGCGATTTATTGTAGTAAACTTTCCACAGCACCAAGCCTTGCGCGGGCGCCGTCATGCCGGCGACGCGCCGATCTGCCTTATCCAACATCGTGCGGACTTCATCCGGCGTAAATTTACCGATGCCCACCTGAATCAACGTGCCGACGATACCGCGGCACATCTTGTAAAGAAAACCGTCGCCTTCGATGATGAACGTGAGTTGCGTGCCAGTTTTTTTTACTTCGCACTTGGTCAGATGACGCACCGTGGTTTTCTTTTTATAGCCGGGGTTCGCGGCGAAAGATTGAAAATCCTGTTCGCCGACAAAATGTTTCGCTGCCGCACGCATCGCTGCGACATCCAACTTGCGCGGGACGTGCCACGCCGTGTTGCGTAGCAGCGGATTCATACTCAAATGATTCCAGACAAAATAGCGATACTGCTTGCCGGTGGCATCAAAGCGGGCGTGAAATTTCTTCGGCGCACGCACAGCAGACAGGATGCGAATGTCAAACGGTAGGAGCGAATTGATGGCGATCGGTAGCCGCGCGGCGGGAATACGATCTTCCGCTTTTGGAATCTGAAAATGCGCCACCATGCCGAGCGCATGCACGCCAGTGTCGGTGCGGCTGGAGCTATCAATGCGGCGCGAACTGGGAAATAATTTGACCAACGCTTCTTCCACGCGCTGCTGCACGCCGAGGCCGATGCGTTGCCACTGCCAGCCTTGATACGCCGTGCCGTCGTAGGCGACCACGATTTTATATTTTACCGGATCCGTCATTCAACTTACCGCCACGTCGAGGTAGCTTTGCAGGAGAATCGCCGCCGCCATTTTATCCACCTTCTGTTTGCGCTGGTCACGGCGAACCTTACCCTGGATCAAAATCCGATTAGCCATCGTGGAAGTCAGCCGTTCGTCCCACAATTTGATGGGCACGGTCAGAGCCGTTTTCAGCACGCCGACGAAGGTCTCCACTTTCTGCGCGGCGGGCCCGTAGCTGCCGTCCATATTGCGCGGCATGCCGATGAGAATCAGCTCGACCTCTTTTTCGATGAGCAACTTTTTCAGCCGCTCGAGGAAAGCACCGAACGGCTCGGCCTCAATGTATTCAAGCGGCGTGGCGATGATTTTGGTCTCGTCGCTGACGGCCACGCCGATGCGCACCGTGCCGTGATCGAGGGCTAGAATTCTCATGTTCGGAAGTTTGACGAGAAACGCGGGAAGTGGCGAGCCGTTAATTGAAATTCACCCGGCTAGCCCCCTGCTCCGTCTGAATCTGTTGGCGCAGCAGATCAATCTTCAGCTTCAGCAGTTCGCGATTCTCTTTGGATTGATCCGCCAAGTCGCGCTCCAATTCCTGAATGCGCTGTTCGTAAGTCTGCAAGCGATCCAGCAGCGGCGTCTGCACCGTTTCGAGGCGATGCGCCAGCTCCGTCAATTCCGCCGCCGCAGCTTGTTGCGCGGCGATGAGTTCCTTGCGCTGCGCCGCGAGTTCTTGCACCACGGCACTCTTGAGCGCATCTACCAGATGCGGCTCCAACCGCGCTTGGACGGAGTTCAACAAATTATTCACGCTCGGCGGCGGCAATGGCTGCGTCTTGCCTTTGAGAATTCGAGCGAGAATTTCGTTGGCCGCTGCGGTGCCATCACGTTTGCAAACAGGACAGGCCACCGGCACGGGCATCAGATTGTTCACTGGCTCCACCTCGAAGGCGTATTTCTGGCCGCAACCACAGAATATTTTCACGGGTATCATGCGCTCACCCCGTTCGTTTTGCGCTGTTTCAACAACGCCTGTTCAAAACATTTCGCCGCTTCCTGATGACGGGCGAGACGATTGAACAATCCGCCTTTTTGCAAGTGCGCGGCAATCATCGTGTCGTCCGCTGCGATGGCGCGATCAAAGCAGGCAATCGCTTCATCGGTGCGGCCAAGTCGTTCCAGCGCATTCCCCATCTTGACCAACGTGCCCGGATGTTCCGGCTGCAAGGCCAAGACGGCTTCAAAACATTTCAGCGAATTTTCGTATTCGTTGGCAGCGAATAATGTTTCCGCTTCAGCCAACAAACCAGCGACGCATTGTTCGCGGCCATTTGCGGAAATGGTTTCGCCGCTCGTGTGACCAGCGCCGTTACCATTGCTGCCCGTGGTGAAAACTGTGGGCGCGGAAGTCTGCTGGGCTGCGTGCAATTCGGCGCGAATCGCGGCGAGTTCATCGAGCAAGGCGGATTTGACGGCTTGGGAAATTTGCGGCGCGTAATCAGCTGGCTCACCGACCGCCGGCAGGGCTGAATTAACCGGCGAATAAGTCATTCGTCGGGCCAGCAAAATTGCAATCACCGAAGCCGCAACGAAGCCTACCACGGCTGCGACTAGCCAGCCAAGGTAGCTTCTGAACTGGGCAGCCGTGAGCGCAGGCGACGGCGCTTCGACAACGGTAATCGGCGCCGCCACGGGAAGGCTTGACTGACCAACAATTGCCGGAGACATGAGCGGAGGCGTTTCAGTTGGGAGCCGAATCAGGTCACGGATTTGAGCCATGACCGCCAGCGACTTCGCATCTACTGCCGCACCGCGGGGCACGATGATTTGCCCGGCGGCGTAGTGGGTAGTGCCGACGATTTGAACGGCCGATTGGGCGCGAAACTGGCGGGTCAATTCCACGTCAGGCACGCAAACCGGGCGCAGAAAATTAGCGTAGGCATTCGCGAAAACTTGCTCCTCTTTTGGAAAGCTGTGGCGAAATAACATCCGCAAACGGGAAACGGAAGTAAGATCAGCCGCTTTGATCAGATGACCGGATAATTCAACGTCGTTCAATGCAGGAATTTGCTGCGGTTGCGCCACGGGAACGGCATAGAAAGATTCGCTGACGGTGAAGCCTGGCGGAAATTCATCCGCACACACCGGACGATGCATCATCGCCAACAACCGGGCGAGCAGATTGGTTTGGATCTGGCTGCCGCTGCGCCCTTGCGCCCATTGCATCGCCAATTCGCTAGAGAGCGGAAACGCCCGATTCAACAGATTGAAATTCTTTACCAGATAGCCGAACTCCAAGGTGGCGGTGAGTTTATCATCCAAGACGGTGCGTGAATATTTTTGCTGGAGAGTGCTCAGGAACTCCTCGTGAGTGGCGGCAAATGCCTTGAGAAAATCTTGGGCGAGCGCATTCGTCGCGTAGGCCGGGAAGTCGCGGAAGACTGCGGGAGCCCTTGCCGCCGCTGCTGGATTTATTTCTGTCACGGGCACATCCAGCGCCGCGGGAGCTACGATGTTAGCCTCAGCGAGGTCACCGACCTGATAATCCGAAAGATTTTTGGCAGGCAGGTCAAATGCGCCCGCCAACGCGAGAATTACTATCAGGCCATGGCGCACGGACGACTTCACCAGAGGAACGATTTTTGTTCACCGATGAGCGTGGTGCCTTCCCACAATGTGACTTGCCAGGCGACGACGTGGCCAAATTCTTTTAATTCTGCGCCCGCAAAATTCACCGAAGTCCATTTACGAAAGCTGCCGGCGGCGACTTCGGTTTCAATGGTCTTGGCTTTGGGAATACTGGCTTCGCCCACGCCGCGCAACTTGAGGCGCAAGGTGTATTTGGCAGACGAACTTTTGGGCGCTTTCCACAGAATATCGTAGCGGATGGCCGAAACTTCGTCGGGATGCAGGTGGAGATAACTTTGATACGCATCGCGGTCGAACAAGCTGGGCGAGGTGGCGATGCGATTTTGTTGATCCACGAAGAGCGGAAGGACTTTGAAAACTTTGCCGGGCGCAGAATCCGCCGCGTGAACGGTGATAAAAAAGCCAAGGGTGAACAGGAGCGTGAACAACGTGCGCATGGCGGAAAAATAACGGGGCGCACCGTGAATTCAACTCATTTCATTTCCAATAGAAGCTGAAAACGTCCACGTTCGGGCCGTTGCGATACAGCACGGCAACGTATTCGCGTGAATAGTCGCCGATGCGCGCAGTGGCGTGGACTTCGTAAGTGTTGCCGCGAAAAACGCAGTAGCGTTGCAACTGCTGCACGGTCTGGGGACTGACGCCTGCGTAGGTCAGCTGATTAAAATTCTGGAGCGCGCCCGAGCCATCCATGCCACCCTCGCCAGAACGCACTTTAATGACGGCTTGCGCCGTCATGGTATCCATCCCGGGAATGAGTTGCAGCACGGTTTCGTTCGCGGTGTTGATGTTGACTTTGCCGGAAGAAAAAGGGGTGAAGACATCGGCCAATCCGAAGGGATAATCCGGCGTTTCGCCCGGCGCATGGCCAAAGCCCATTTTGTGATGCTGAAACGCCGCGCCTTGGGAGTTCGTGGCGCTGCCGCCTTTGAACATCGGCAATGAAATTCCCCGAATCAACAGCAGTTCGGAAATGTCGTCAATCGGCGCATTCTTCGCGTAATAAGCGGGCGTGAGACCTTGATAATAGTCGCTCTCCGCGCCAGCGGGACGAGTGCCATCGTCAGCATCCACCCAATCTTGGATACCATCGGCCACCATGGACATATCACCCGCATCCGCGCCCATCATGGTAAGCACTTGTTGAATGATGGGCGTATCGGCCAAGTTGACGTTAATCTTGCTTTCCAGCTCAATCATTTTTAGCGAGACCGTGCCTTCGCCGACTTGAAAATTATCCAGCGAGAGACCCGCCAATGGCCCATTCGTTTCCGGCCCATCACCGGGACCGCCCGCCCAGATTTGATTCAATGAAGTGAACGGCAAATTGCCTTCCAACGCCAGAATCCAGCGCGCGCGTTCCACCCCAGCCCGACCGAGCCAGAGTAATTGTTCATCGCTATCGGCGTTGGCGGCCAAGCGCGTCTCCACTTTCATGGAATAAGCGAAGAGTCCCGCCAGCATGGTCAAGACCGTGACCGCCACGAGCGCCACGATGACGGCCATGCCCTGGTTACGCTTTGCGCAAGTGATGTTCATTTCTTGGGGGTGGGGATTTGCAGACCGCCGCCGCCAACCGGCCCGCCTGCCGTGCCACGTTGCACCGCCACCGGCATCATCGCAGAGGGAACCGCAAAGGCGCGCGTCACGGCGAAATCAGCATTTTGCTTATTCACGTCCGCACTCACCCCCAGCACCAGACCCACGCGAATCATTGGCGGAATAAAATTGGTGTTCTCCCAAGTATCCGCCCATTCAAATTTATTAGTATCCCAACACTCGACCAGAAAAGTTTTCACATTCTTCGCCAGCACCAGCGGAGATTTTTGCTCATCCTCATCCTGATCCATGAGAATGGGATTCTGTCGCAACACCAGATTCTTCATGCCGTCCTTGTCGGACTCCAATGAGAACGTCACGCGGCGCAGATTGAAATCGCCAAACTTGCCGTTGCGGGGAAAAACGTCCGGCACGCGCGAGGCAAAGCTAAGGACGGGCGTTTGTCCGTTCTCCACGATGAAGCTGTAATATTTCTGCGAGGCTTGGAACGATTGCACGCACATCAGCGAATCTTCGATCGTGCGCAGCGCAATCCGCTCGCGCTGGGCTTGCGCCGCCGCCGATTGCCCCACCTGCGTGGCCCGCATCACGATCGCCCACGTCGAGTAAATCGCCGCGATGATCAGCATGAAAATCCCCAGCGCCAACATGATTTCAATCAAGGTGAACGCTCGTTGGGATTGGGCACGGGAAAATTTCATCAGTGGTGAATGAAGTTGCCGCCATCCAAGCTGCCCGCCTTCGATTGTGGGCGGAAGAACAGCGTGCTCGTGCGCGAAACGACGTCATGATTCCCAAAAGTATTTTGAATGATGAAGTCCGCTTGAAACAACTTATTGGAGCCGACCTCGGTGACCTCTCCGCTCCAGGAATAATCCGCGTAGGCTTTGCCCAGCACATCGCCCAGATTGCCGGAGAAATTGCCTTCCACGAGTTGATTGGTCAGCGAGAGTTGTCCCACCAGCGCGCTCGCATCCACCAGCGGACGCTGCAAGCGCCGGGCATTGCCCAGCGCCGAGGAAATCAGGCCGAGAATCGCAAAGGTTCCCATGAAAAGAATCGCGATGGCGATCATCACTTCCAAGAGTGAGAACGCTCGCCGGGCATGTTGCAGAGATTTAATTTTCATCGGTCAACATCGCTCACCGTCGCTAAGCCAGTGGAAAATTCCAGCGTGATTTTTTTCCAATCGCGATTGTCGTGCAGCACCACGGTCATTTCATCGCTGGTGCCGTTGGGAAAGAAACGAACACGCGCCCATTCAGCCGCCCCAAAGTCTTGCAAATTGATGTCGAGCATCGCGAAATCAATCCCGTCCGGCAACGTGGAGGTGCTGACATAAGTGGAACCCTTGGTTGCGCCGCCGCCTTCCACCGAAAAACTTTTTTCGCCCGGATGAAACACCACTGCCACGGTCTCGTTGGCGAAGATGGCTTTTGCCCTCGCCGAAGCGCAGACGTCGGTGAGGTCGCCCACGGCTTTGCGCATCCCTTCTTTTTCCAACGCTTTCATGATGGCTGGCATGCCCATCGCCGCAATCAAACCGATCAACGCCACCACAATCATGATTTCGATCAGCGTGAACGCGCGCCGAAACCTTCCGTTCGCCGACCGAAAGCTGAAATGTGAAAGCGGCATTTTCATCAATGGATTGAGGAAATGAGCCGGAACAGCGGCAGGAAAATGCTCAACAGCAGAAAGCCCACGATGATGGCCATGACGATGATGAGCACGGGGCCAATCAAATCGCTCATCACGCGCAGGGCAATCTGCAATTCGTTTTCGTAGGTATCCGCGAGATTGTTCAGCGAACCCGGCACATCGCCCGTCTCTTCGCCGATGCGCACCAGATCCACCATGAGTTGCGGAAACAATTTACTTTGCGCCAACGGCTGCGCCAGCGTCTTGCCGTCCGTCACCGCCTCGCGCGTTTTCGCGATGGCCTCTTTGATGTGAACATTCGACATCACTTGCTCGGTGATCTTCAACGCGGTCAGCACCGGCACGCCATTTTGAAGCAACGTCCCGAGCGTGCGGGCGAATTGCCCAAACAAATTAATCTGCACCACCTTGCCGAAAACCGGCAGCTTCATGCGCCATTCATCAATTTTTCGCTTGCCCACTGCGCTGGTCTGAAAGCGTTTGAACAACACAAAAGCAGCCAGCCCCACCATGCCCATCAGCCACCAATAGTCCGTGAACATCTTACTGGTGCCGATGAGAAAGCGTGTCGGTAACGGCAGCGGGATGTTGAAGCCATTAAAGATCTCGATGAACTTCGGCATCATCACCGTCATGAAAAAGAACACTAGCAGAATACCCACGCAAATCACCATCACCGGATAGATCATCGCCGACTTGAATTTCGCCTGCACATCCGCGAATTGCTGGAAGTGCGTGGACATACGCCGCAATACCGGCACCAGCGAACCGCTCGTCTCGCCTGCGCGCACCATGTTGATATACAGATCCGTGAACACCACCGGCTGCCGTGCCATCGCGTCCGAAAGCGACCGACCCTCGGTCACTTCCTGTTTCAACGTGCGGCTCACCTCCGCCGGGATGCCGCGTGTTTCCAGATGCGTCATGCTGTTCAACGCCACCGTCAGCGGCATGCCGGAATTCAGCAGATTCGCCAACTGCGTGGTGAACGTCGCCAACTCCTGCAACTTGGGCGATTTCTTTTTATGCAACTGCGCTTGCATCGAAGCCGGCAGGAACGCCGTGAGATTCACGCCCTTGCCACCGCGTTTCACCTCCGTGGCGGCACCCGCTTTGGCGGAATCCACGGCGATGGGAAAGAGACCCGAGCGCTGGATCTGCGCCAAGGCAGCGGTGCGATCCGGCACTTCGAGCACGCCCTCGACGAGTTCGCCGGAACGTTTGCGAGCTTTGTAAGTAAACTGCGGCATAAAGACTTCTATTCAAAACCAGCCGCTAATGAAAGTTGCAAAAAACTCTCGCGTAGCGCAGCGAACATCGGCTGGTCGATGTTTTATCAGCAAATTCCAACGGTCAAAGCCCACAGTTACGCTGAGGAGCAGTTGATTTCTCCTATTTGAAAAAAGATTGAACAAAAACGCCGCCAGACCATCTGAATGAGTATTGATTGGTAGTTTAGGGTTTAAGAGCCTGACTTTATTGGGTTTTAGTCAGGCTCTTTTTCTATACCCAACCGGCGCAGATGATCTGTTTAACGCCAGACACCCATCAAATTCCTTAGGTGGAAAACTTAACCGGCCGACTTTATCAATTTAATCTTCTGCCTTGGATTCCCGCGCCGTCAGGTCGCGCAAGGCCTTGGCTGGATTTTTCCCGTCGTAAAGTGTGGCGTAAATTTCGTCAATGATCGGCGTTTCGATGCCGTGTTTCCGCGCCAACGCAAACGCCGAGCGTGCGGTGGGATGACCTTCCGCCACTGCTACCGAAGCCGCGAGAATGGCCTCCACACTTTCGCCGCGCCCCAACCGTTCGCCGAAACCACGGTTACGGCTCAATTTGGAAAAACACGTCACCATCAGATCGCCCAAGCCGCTCAAGCCGGCGAACGTTTCGGGTTGCGCCCCGCAGGCGACACCGAGACGACGAATTTCCGTCAAACCACGGGTGACGAGAGCGGCCTTGGAATTATCGCCAAAGCCCAAGCCATCACTCGCGCCCGCCGCGATGGCGATGACATTTTTCAACGCGCCGCCTAATTCCACTCCCAACAAATCTGTGCTCGTATAAACGCGAAACGTGGGAACGTGAAATAACTTTTGCACCGCTGCCGCCGTGGCCGCATCCGCGCTCGCCGCGACGATGGCGGTGGGAATTCCCCGCGCCACTTCCAGCGCCAGCGACGGGCCGGAAAGCGCGGCGATTTTGGCTAGCGGCGCGTTTTGCGCCAGCACGCCACACATGGTCAAACCGCTGGCATGATCGATGCCTTTGGTGACGCTCACCGCGATGCCGGAAAAATCTTTGAGGGCTTGCGTCACTGGACGAAATGCCTTGGATGGCACCGCCACCACAACACATTCCGCACCTGCAACTGCCTTGGCTAAATCAGCCTCCAAACGCAACTCCTGCGGCAGCGGGATGTCAGGCAGATAACGCTCGTTGCGTCCAGTTTGCCGCATCACTTCTAGATGCGAGGCGTCATGACCCCAGAGCATGACGTTGTTTTTTTGCGCCGCGAGAATCCGCGCCAAAGCCGTGCCCCAAGCGCCCGCACCCAAAACGGTTACATTCATTTGGCGGCCTCCGGCGCAGAAGTTTTTTTGCCCACACGATTTTCGGTTCCGGCAAGGAGTCGCTGGATGTTGGACTTATGTTTGTAGATGGCCATTACGCCCAGCAAGGTAGCGACGATGCAGAGAAATAAATCACTCGGTGTCATGACCCAAATCGTTGTCGGCAATGCAATCGCGGTGCCGATGGAGCCGACAGAAACGTATTTCGTCAGCAGCACCAGCAACACAAAAACTACGATCGCGACCAACACCGCCCACGGTGCGAGCGCCAGAAATGCACCGCCAGTTGTGGCGATGCCTTTGCCGCCCTTGAAGCGCAGCCAGCAGGTATAATTATGCCCCAGCACCACGCTGATGCCTGCGATGACGCGCGCCGTTTGCACGTCCGCAGCGGCGATGTTCATCCGCTGAAGAATTTCTGTGCAGAGCCAGACTGCCGCCAAACCTTTGAGCATGTCCATCAGCAGCACGAAAATTCCTGCCGGTTTGCCCAGCACGCGCATGGCGTTGGTCGCGCCGATGTTGCCGCTACCTGCGGTGCGGATGTCTATGCCCTTGGCCTTGGCGACTAGGTAGCCAAACGGAATCGAGCCGAGCAGATATGCGCCCAGCACGACGAGGATGTAATTCAAAATCGGCACGGCGGGAATTTAGCGGTTCAAGGTTGCCGGTTGAAAGTTGAAAGTTGGGTTAAGTGCGGCGCACGCGCGGCAAGATTTCTGATTTATGTTTCGCGCCGTTCTGGCAAACTAGGCGGATGGCAAAGATCAAAGTCGCCGTTCTCGGCACAGGTTCGCTCGGACAACACCACGCCCGCATCTACACTGAACTTCACGCAGCCGGTCAGGTCGAATTGACCGGCATCTACGACGCCCACGCGGAAACCGCTCGCAAGATCGCCGAAAAACATAACCTCCGCGTCTTCGCGTCTATCGCCGAAGCCGCCGCCGCGAGTGAAGCGCTCAATATCGTCACGCCCACCACCACGCATTTCGACATCGCCAAACAATTGCTCTCGCTTGGCAAACACGTTCTCGTCGAAAAACCGATGACCGACAGCTCCGAGCAGGCGGCGGAACTTATTAAAATCGCGCAGGACAAAGATTGCGTCCTCCAAGTCGGCCATGTGGAACGTTTCAATCCCGTTTTCAAAACGCTCCAGGAAATCGCCACGCAACCGCGCTTCATCGAATGCCATCGGCTCTCACCCTTCCCTGCCCGCTCCACAGACATCGGCGTCGTGCTGGACTTGATGATCCACGACCTCGACGTCGTGCTCGCTTTCGTGAAATCGCCCGTCACCAGTGTGGATGCCGTGGGCATTCCCGTCTTGAGCAAAAGCGAAGACATCGCCAATGTGCGCCTGCGTTTCGCCAATGGCTGCGTGGCGAATCTCACTGCCAGCCGCGTCAGCCCCGAACGCATGCGGAAGATCCGCGTCTTCAGCGGACCGACCAATCCGTGCTACATCTCGCTCGATTATCGCGTGCAAGAAGGCTTCATCTACCGGCTCGCCGAAGACGGTGCGGAGGAAAGTTCCATGCTCAAGAAAATCATGGCCGCCAAGTTGGGCATCGGCAAAGACGCCGCCCTCGTCAGTGAATTTGCTGGCAAGAAAATCATGCGCGAACCGGTCCCGATCACTAAAGACGAACCGCTCAAACTGGAACTGCAGCATTTCGTCGAATGCGTCCGGAACAAGCAAACGCCCCACGTCAGCGGCGCCTCTGCCAAACTCGCGCTGGATCTAGCCTTTGAAATCACACGGCAGATTCAGGTCACAACAACTCATGATTAACGAGTCCAATAACGAAAAAACCCTAGAAATTTACGAGCGTTTTTATTTCAAAACGCTCGACGCACTGACTTCTAAAACAAAGCCGCAAGACCTTAAAAAGACGCTTTCAAACGCTCGAAAAGACACGGACAATTTACTTAACGAAGAGCTATTATCTAGTGGTTCAAAAATAGCATGTTGTGCTGGATGTTTTTACTGCTGCCACTTAAAAGTGGATGTAATGCCCGGAGAGGCATTCATTATAGCGGATTTTATACGCACGAATTTTTCAACTGAAAAACAACAATCAGTATTAACTAAGGCAAAATCGAATTGGGAAAAAGTCGAACCCATGACTTATTCAGAGCAATTCGTTGCCAATTTGCCGTGTCCACTTCTTGATAACGGCGTTTGTTCAGTTTATCCAGTCAGGCCAGGTTTGTGCCGGATTCACCATTCTACAAAGGTAGAACCTTGCAAAGAATCATTTGAAGAACCCGAATTACTCTCTCAACCAGACTACTATGTAAACAACGTCAGGCTCGCAACGGCCAGATCATTTATCGCGACAAATAAGGCATTTGAAAATTTGGGGTTCGACACAAAAGCCTACGATATAAATGGTGCATTGATTGAGTGCTTTTCAAACCCACACGCAGAAAAACGCTGGCGAAAAATGAAATCTGCTTTCCCTAAGAACATGATCGCCAAAGAGCCACAAGAACAAGCAAACGAGAAAAGCTAAATCGTGAAACCCAAAACTTTCATGCTCATCGCCGGGGAGGCGAGCGGGGATTTGCTCGCGTCGGAACTGGTTTCCGCGCTGCGCGGGCAGTTGCCAGACGCGCAATTCTTTGGCGCAGGTGGCACCAAGATGGCGGCGGCAGGTGTGGAGTTGGCGTTCGACATGACGCAGCATTCCGTCATCGGCATCACGGATGTGCTGAAGAATATTCTGAAGTTCCGGCGGCTGTTCCACGAATTGCTCGCGCTGGCTATCGAACGCAAACCGGACGTGGTCATCGGCGTGGATTACGGCGGATTCAACCTGCGCTTCGGTCAGGCGGTGAAGAATTACGTCCACGAAAATCCGTTCTCGAAATGGAATCCCAAGATCGTGCAATTCGTGTCGCCACAAGTCTGGGCCTCGCGTCCCGGCCGCGCCAACAAACTGGCGCGGGATTATGATTTGCTCTTGAGCATTTTTCCTTTTGAGAAGGCGTGGTATGCGGCGCGGGTGCCGCAGTTACGGGTGGAATTTGTCGGCCACCCGATGATCGGGAGATTTACGAATGACGATTTTCGAATGACGAGTGGAGCGACTAAAGACGCGTCCATCGCTCATCGCCAACCGCAAATTCTTTTGTTGCCCGGCAGCCGCAAGGCGGAGTTGCAACGCCATTTGCCGACGATGTTGGCGGCGGTGAAATTGATCCGCCAACAACTGCCGACGGCGAAAGTGAAAATGGTTTTGCCGAACGTGGTGCTCAAACAAATGGCCGACAACATGTCGGAACCCGGCGCGGGTGTGGAGGTGCAGATCGGGGAATTGCCGTGGGCGCTGGCGGAATCCGATGTGGCCATCGCCTCAACGGGCACGGTGACGATGGAGTGCGCCTTTTACGGCGTGCCGACGGTGACGCTCTACAAAACGTCGTGGCTGACTTACCAGATCGCCAAGCGCATCGTAACGGTGACATCGCTGACGATGCCGAATCTGCTCGCCGGCGAAACGGTTTATCCGGAATTCATCCAGAATGACGCCACGCCCGAAAAACTGTCGCACGCGGCGCTGACCTTGTTGCAAAACGAATCCCAACGCGCGCACATCAAGTCGCAGCTCGGGAAAATTATCGCGTCACTCGGCGAACCGGGCGCCGCCGGACGTGCGGCGACTGCGGTTTTGAGTTTGTTTCCATGAAAGATCTTTCCAATCCATTTTGGATCAAATTCAAGGCGGTGCTCTTTCTGATAATCGGGATTGTGGCGGGGCTGCTAATCTTTTTGGATAATCCCAAGTGGCAAACGGCAGCTTACCTGGGGCTGGCGATCTGGAGTTTTTGTCGGGTGTATTATTTTGCGTTTTACGTCATCGAGAAATATGTGGATTCCAGCTACAAGTTTTCCGGGCTGTTTTCATTTTTGCGGTATTGGTTTCAGGGCCGGAAATAATTTACTCCAGCTTGCAGGTTGTTGGCCGATAGTTAAGACTGCGCGCCGCAGGGCATGAATGTTCATCATTTGGAATTGTTTTATTATGTGGCTAAGCACGGCGGCATCATGCCGGCGGTGCGGAACATTCCTTACGGCATTCAACAACCGGCGGTGAGTGCGCAGGTGGCGCAGTTGGAGGAATTTCTCGGGGCGACGTTGTTTCAACGCCGCCCGTTTGCGCTGACGGCGGAGGGTGAAAAACTCTACGCGTTCTGTCAGCCGTTCTTTGCGAATCTGGATCGAGTAGCGGGCGAATTGCAGGGCGGTCAGGCTCGCCATTTTCGCATCGGCGCTTCGACGATTGTGTTACGCGATCACCTGCCGCGCTTGCTGGACGGGGTGAAGAAGACTTTCCCGGGCGTGAAAGTTTCGTTGCGCGACGGTTATGCGGCGCGTTTGGCGGAACTATTGGCGCAGGATGAAGTAGATTTGGTCATCACGCTGGTGGATAAAAAACCGAGCGCGGGCTTTCAATCAGAAGTGCTGCTGGAATTGCCGCTGGTATTGCTGGTGGAAAAGAACAGCAAAGTGAAATCGGCGGAGGAATTGTGGCTGCGCGATAAGATCACTGATTCGCTGATCTGCCTGCCGGCGCAGGAATTGTTGAGCAAGATTTTTCAGGCACGCTTGGCCGAAATGGGCGTGGAATGGTTTCCGACGGTAGAGGCGAGTTCCGTAGATTTGATCGAGACGTATGTGGCGAGCGGCATGGGCATCGGACTTTCGGTCGCGGTTCCCAAAAACAAATTTTCGCCAAACGTGCGGGCGCTGCCGTTGAAAGATTTTCCAACCGCGTGCATCGGAGCGATGTGGCGGGGGAAAAATTTGCCGTTACTGGACGCATTTCTGGACATGGCAAGACAGCGGGCGAAGGAATTGATGTGACGGACGGAAAATTTAAGCCTCGTTTCAGGACAGAAACGAATGAGCTTCGGACAGGTGAAACAACTTTCAACGCAGAGGCAACGCTTGGCGCGGCAACTGCTTGGAAAAGCTAAGCTGATTTGCAGCTTGCTACAGAAACCACAACGCTATAAAACAAACACACATGGCTTTGACTTTGCCATTTCTAAACGGCGCTTCACGGAAGAAGCGCACCCAAATCATCGCCGTTGACCTCGGTAGCCGCACCACCAAGGCCGTTTTGTGCGAACGACGGGGGGGAAATTCTTGCCCTCACTCGTTATGCCCTGCTCGATGCTCCCATCTTCGAGAAAAAAATTTCTCCTGAATTGCTAGCGGACCATCTGCGTTCCGTTGCGGATGCCCTAGGTGCTACCACTAAATTCATCGCCGTTTCCATCGGGCTGAACGATGCGATTGTAAAGCAGATTGAGTTACCGCAAATCCCCGTGGATGAGATGCGTCAGGTTCTGAAGGTGAATCACAAGACTTACCTGCAACAAGATCTGCCTAATTACG
>CAIWFB010000353.1 GCA_903911825.1 uncultured Verrucomicrobia subdivision 3 bacterium | reverse complement strand
CCGTCACACACATGACCCCGCCGCACTTTTCAGCCGCCGTTTACATCCGCCGCAGATAAACATTGCTGGACACCTTGCCATCCGCCATCGCCTTGTCGAAGTGTTCCGCTCGCGTCTCGCAGACCGGCAGATTACGGATGCAATCGAAGTTGGGATCCTTGATGGCGATCTCCCAGCGTCGCCGCGTCTCGTCTTTCTTCTTGGCCACGATATTTTCCATGACCTCCTGCCAGGTGCGGGTGCCGAGTTTTGGATCCGCGCCATTCATATAGACGCGCGCCAGCGACAGGTTGAAGTGCGGTTGGATCTCTGATTCATTGTGCGCCTGGAGGATGCGTTGCGCCTCATTTTTGTCCGAGGTTTTGAGGCTGGTTTGTTGGCCGGTGATTTTGTTTTTCAGGTAGAAGACGCCCCAAGGGCGACGGACCAGACCGTATGCTTGTTTCATTGGTTCACTCATGGTTGTGAGTGTGTCAGGAACGGCATCCGTCGCGTAAGCGAACTCTGGACGAGCTATAGCCGAACAATAACAGAACTTTGAACGAGCAGCCAAACAGGTGAAGAATCCGGTGAAGATTCGGCCCCCGACCCACCTAAACCCCTGTAGAATAAAGGGTTTAACGTGGAGGCGGGAGTCGGAATCGAACCGACGATGCAGCTTTTGCAGAGCCGTGCCTTACCACTTGGCTACCCCGCCGTGAAAGGGCGCACAAACTAAATTTCTTTTGCCGCCCTTGCAAGTTCAATCGCCGGTCAATTGATGAAGCCGAGCTGGTGTCGGCGTTTCCAAAGTTCTTTGGGCTTAAAAATTCCGACAGGCGTGATGATGCCGGTGATGAGTTCGGCGGGGGTCACATCGAAGCCGGGATTACGCGCACCGCTGGTCGGGTTGGCGACGCGAACATAATCCCGTTTGCCCAACGAGTTAACGCCCCACGCGCCGAGCACTTCGCTTTCGTGTCGGTCTTCTATGGGAATATCCCAGCCGCGTTTCAGTTTCCAATCGACGGTCGAAAGTGGGATGGCGACGTAGAGCGGAATTTTGTGTCGCGCCGCTAAAACGGCCTTGGTGTAGGTGCCGATCTTGTTGGCCACTTCGCCAGTGCGACCAAGGGTGCGATCACTGCCGACGATGACGAGATCGATTTCGCCACGCTGCATCAGATGGCCAGCGGCGTTATCGGCAATGATTTGGTGCGACACTTTTTGCTGCGCCAATTCCCACGCGGCCAGCGTGGCACCTTGGGAACGGGGACGCGTCTCGTCGCAGAAGACGTGAAATTTTTTACCCTGCTCCTGCGCAGCATACAGCGGTGCGGTGGCAGAACCAATATCCACGAACGCCAGCCAGCCAGCGTTGCAGTGCGTCAAAACATTCATGCCATTTCGAATCAACTTTGCGCCGTGCTGACCGATTTCCGCGCAGTGGCGGGCGTCTTCGTTCGCAAATTCTTCGGCCGCCGCGAGCGCGAGGGCTTGCTGTTCGGCGACGGTTTCGCCGCGCATCATTTCGCGCCGCACAGCATTCAGGGCGTTGACCGGATCGACGGCGGTTGGGCGGGCGGTAGCTAACGTTTGATAAACGCGTTCAACATGCGCCGAAAACTTTACCAAATCGTGTCCCCGAAAAATCCGGGCACCTTGGGCTAATCCGTAAGCCGCCGTCGCGCCGATGGCTCCGGCGCCACGCACGACCATGTCGGTGATCGCGCGGGCGGTGGCGCGAAAATCCTGCGTGCTGACGATTTTAAATTCGTGCGGTAGCAGACGCTGCTCAATCAAGCAAACGGAGTTAGCGGCGGCGTCAAAACTAACCGTGCGGTAAGCTTCGGTGCGGCCACGCAGCGTGACATTCATGCAGATTACACGGACTTTTTTTTGAGCGCGCGGATCATTTCTTTGAGCGGCCCGAACGCCGGTTGGGCGCGCAGATTTTTCAGGTCGGGATCTTTGGCCAGCCAACTGAAGTCGCGATAGCCGAGGATAAACGCTTTTTCCAAGGCCCCGACGGCGCGGCCATATTCTTCAATCAGCGAATAGCTGCAGGCTAAGTTGTAAAAGACGACTGGATTTTCAGGTTCGAGCTGGGCGAGTTTTTCATCCACCGATAAGCCGTCGGAAAAACGACCGCGCTGGGTATAATGATCACCGAGCATCTGAAGGGCATCCACATAGACAGGGTCGCGCTTAACGAGTCCTTCAATGAACTGGATTTTCGTATCGAGGTCGCGCTGTTCCGCGCGGGATAGTTTCTTTTTGGCTGCTTTTTTTTCCGGCATACGACGGGCGGATTTTTTATGACACCGCCCGGCAAGTCAAGCGAGGCAGTTAAAAAAATGATGGCGTCCGCACGGTAATGGCGCAAAATTAGTGCGCAATCTAACGCCATGAAATGTTTTGTCACCGGCGCTTCGGGTTTAATCGGCGCGAACCTCGTCCACGAACTGGTCGGGCGCGGGCATCGCGTGAAGGTGCTATTGCGATCGGGCGCCGATGAACGTGGGCTGCTGGGTTTGAAGATTGAGCGAGTGGCCGGGGATATATTTGACCGGAAATTATTGGAGCGGGAGCTGGAAGGTCACGATTGGTGTTTTCATGTCGCCGGATGCTATCGCCTATGGATGCGTGATTACGCGGCCATGTATCGCACGAATGTCGAGGGCACGCGGGTAGTTTTGACGGCGGCTGGCAAAGCCGGCTGCCGGAAAATCATTTATACCAGCACAGCCGGCTGCATCGGTCCGGCCAAAATGGCGGCGGGGAAATTCCACCCGGCGGATGAAACTGAAATCGTGACGGAGGCTCAACTGGGTAATGATTATCTCCGTTCAAAATTTCAAGGCGAAGCGGTGGCGCTGGAATTATTTCGCAAATTGGGCTTACCCATTGTGATTGTCAATCCGACCGCTGTGGTGGGGGCGGGCGACTATAAGCCAACGCCCACGGGCCAGTTCATCCTCAATTTTTTACGCGGCCACCTGCCCGCTTACCTCGCCACCGGTTGGAATTGGGTGCATGTCCGTGACGTGGCGATTGGCCACATTCTCGCTGCTGAAAAAGGCGAAAGCGGTCAACGCTATATTTTGGGAAACCGCCAAGGAAATTGGACGATGCAGGAAACGTTGCGCACGTTGGAACAGATTTCGGGTCGCCCTGCCCCGCGCTTCAAGGTGCCATTTTGGCTGGCGGATCGGGTAGCGGAAGTGAGCGAGCTCGCCGCCGGTTTCACCAAGCGCCCACCCCGCATACCACTTGCCAGCATCAGAATGGCTCGCAACCGAATGTGGGTTGATCCTAGCAAGGCGATCCGCAATTTAGGGTTACCTCAGACCTCAGCCGAAGTGGCATTGGCTGACGCCGTGCAGTGGTTTCAAGCCAACGGTCATCCTAAAAAAACAATTTCGGTCTAGGGGTCATAAGGGTTTCCCCTACCTTGTTAATGGGAAACCCGCTTGGCTAATCAGGTGTCCCGCCAATTGTTCCCTTCGGCGAATGGGCGTAAATTGTCGTCATGCAAACAATTCTTGCCCAACCAGAAAATACCACGAGCGACACCTTCAGTGCCGTTCACACCGGAAATTTCGCTCCGATCACGGCGGGCGAAAATGGTCACGGCAACCGCGCCTTGGTAGATGCGCTGGTCAATTCCAAGATCTACCGCGAATACGAACGTGCCTTTAGCGACCTCACCGGCCTGCCCGTCGCGCTGCAACCGGTCGAGACGTGGCAATTGCCGCACCACGGCAAACGGAATGAGAATGAATTTTGCGCCATGCTTTCTCGCAAGAGCCGCGCGTGCGCAGCCTGCCTCCAAACGCAAGAGCGCCTCTGCCAACAAGCGGCGGCGGACGAGGGCAACACCGTCCTCTGCCCGGTGGGGTTGAGCGACAGTGCGGTGCCGGTGCGCATGAGTGATCGCTTGGTCGGCTACCTCCAGATCGGCCAAGTCTTCCGCAAAAAACCGACGGAAGCGCAATTCAAGAAAGCGTTATCGCTCTGCGAAAAATGGGGCCTCGACGTGAAAGCTGATGAAGTGCGCAAAGCCTATTTCTCCGGCAAAGTAGTCACGCAAAAGGAACATGATTCCGCCATCAAGCTCTTGAGCATTTTCGCTCAACATCTCGCCATGTTGAGCAACCAAGTTTTTATCCAACAAGAAAACTCCGAGCCGCCGGTCATCACTAAAGCGCGTAATTATATCCACGAACATCAAACGGAAGAGATTTCGCTCGGCCAAGTCGCCAAGGCCGTGAACATGAGCAGCTATTATTTCTGCAAGATGTTCAAGAAAGTCACCGGCATCAATTTCACGGATTACGTCGCCCGCGTGCGCATCGAAAAATCCAAGAATCTTTTACTCAACCCCAACCTGCGCGTCAGCGAAATCGCCTTTGAGGTCGGTTTCCAATCGCTCACGCACTTCAATCGCGTGTTCAAGAAAATCCTCGGTCAATCGCCAACGGATTATCGCGCGCAATTGTTGGCCCATTAAGCAATCGGATGGGCTTCACGTCTGGCTCACGATCATCCCGGATCATCGCTGATTCGGCGATTGGCATTGGCTTTACCCCCAGAGTTTTGGAAACTGCCCCTGTGATCGGGATGCGACCAAACTCTAAAGTGAAGCCAAAAAAAATGACGGCGGCGGACGCTGTGCGGGATCAAGAACAGCGCTTGCGCGCCATTCTTGATACGGCGGTTGAAGGCATCATCACCATTGATGAACGTGGCACGATTGAATCCTTCAACCCGGCTTCCGAACGCGTTTTTGGTTATCAAGCAAAAGAGGTCATCGGCAAGAACGTCAAGGTGCTGATGGCTACGCCGCACCATGAGCAGCACGATGGTTATCTGGCCAACTATCGTCACAGCGGCCACGCCAAGATCATCGGCATCGGCCGCGAGACCTTCGCCCGCAAAAAAGACGGCACGCTGTTCCCGATTGATCTTTCCGTCAGCGAAGTCAAATTGAGCGACCGCCGCATCTTCACCGGATTCATCCGCGACATCACGGAACGTAAGCGGCTGGAAAAAGAAATCCTCGAGATCAGCGAACGCGAACAACGCCGCATCGGTCAGGACTTGCACGACGGACTTTGCCAACACCTCGCGGGCATCGAAATGTTGAGCCAAGTGCTCGCCAAAAAATTAATTCCGAAATCCAAAGCCACCGCCGCCCGCGCCACCGAAATTGCTAAAGCTGTGCGCGACGCCATCAGCCAAACACGCCTGCTGGCGCGCGGCCTTTCGCCCGTCACGCTGGAGTCAGAAGGCTTGATGTCGGCGCTCGCGGAGCTGGCGTTGAACATGGAAAAAATGTTCAAAGTAGAGTGCGTTTTTGATTGCGACAACGTCGTTAAATTTGAAGATCACGCGGCCGCCACGCATTTGTTTCGCATCGCCCAAGAAGCCGCTTCCAACGCCATCAAGCACGGTCAAGCTAAGCGCATCACCGTTTCGTTGCACGAAGAAGCCGCGCACATCCGCGTCAGCGTGAGTGATGATGGAATCGGGTTTCCGAAAAACTTTTCCGGCGGCACCGGCATGGGCCTGCGCATCATGCAGACCCGCACCAACATGATCGGCGGCACGCTCACCATCGAACGGCGCCCGCGCGGTGGCACGCTGGTTTCCTGCCTCGTGCTTAAAAACCGTTAACGCCGCCATGCCCGCCAAAAAAACCCCTCCCGCTAAGCGCCTGCTCATCGTGGACGACCATCCCATGATGCGCAATGGGCTCGCCCAATTGATTGACAGCGAAGGCGACTTGAAAGTTTTAGCTCAAGCCGACAACGCGCGCCAAGCCATCGAAATTGTCAGCAAACAAAAATTTGATCTCGCATTGTTAGACATTTCCCTGCCCGACAAAAATGGTCTGGAACTGATGAAAGATCTGCGGGCATTGCAACCCGACCTGCCCATCCTGATCGTCTCCATGCACGACGAACTAGTCTATGCCGAACGCGTGTTGCGCGGCGGCGGACGCGGCTACATCATGAAACAGGAAGGCGGCGAGAAATTCATCCGCGCCATCCGCCAGGTGCTGGCTGGGCAGATCTACGTCAGCGAAAAAATGTCTTCGCGCATTTTAGAAATTTTTTCCGGTCGCAAAAGCCAAACCGAGAGTTCACCTGTCGGCAAATTGACGGATCGCGAATTTGAAGTCTTTCAACTCATCGGTCAGGGTGTCAGCACGCGCGAAATCGCCGAGCAATTGCACTTGAGCGTCAAAACCGTGGAAGTCCACCGCGCCAACATCAAAGAAAAACTCGCGCTCAAAACCGCCATCGAACTGGTGCGTTACGCGGTGCGCTGGGTGGATTCGCAAGTTGAAAAATAAATAAGTCAGCTAGCCTCGTCACAACCACCTCACTCTTCCCGTCGGCTAAAAAATTTCCGCAGAGGCCAGAGCAGAAGTAATGGCCAAAGAAAGATGACCGGCCAAGGCCAGACCCGTTCATTCAATTGCGGCACACTGCCGCGAAAGAAAAAAAACAACGTCACCGTGCAGCCCAAGCCATAAAGCAAGCATCCGGCCAGCAGCCAAATGGTGAGCGGCCGTTCCATACGCCTGCGTCAGTGGTGGACGGAATTCTGTTTGAAGATCAGCACAGCGACGACGCCCGAAGCCGTCAGCGCGGTAAGCGTGACGTAGATGATTTGCTTCGCTTTACGCGTGCGTTCCCACGTTTGCAGGCGGGGAAATAATACCTTTCCGATTAACTTGAACGGCATGACGACTCCTTTTCACGGGGAAAGCGCGGAAACACTAACGGCCAAAACGTAAGCCGTTATGAGCAACTGCAGATTACCTTCCCCGCGCGTATTGAAACACGCGAAGCCGGTTTGACAACTTAATTTTTCCGCGCTGCCTACGGCAAACCCCAACCAATTTATGGCACACATTTAGCAAATTAGGGGAAGTCGGAAGTTGCGTTCGTTGCGACTTTGAAGGAGTGATTTGAATGACATTTCATCGAACTCTATGACGACCAACTCTTCCTCTCAACCCAGCATCGAAGCTGCTCACGACATTCTCCACCAATCTCGCCGCCGCACGCTGGAGCCCATTCTCGCCCCGCGCAGTATCGCTGTCATCGGCGCCACCGAACGCAAACGCAGCGTGGGCCGCACGGTGATGAGCAATCTCATCCAAGGTGGCTTTGCCGGAAAGATTTATCCAGTCAATCCCATCCAAGACACCATCCTGGGACTACACGCGTTTCAGAACGTCACTGCGTTGCCGGAAGTGCCCGACCTCGTGGTGATCATTACGCCGCCGCAAACGGTGCCGGGCATCATCAAAGAATGCGCCAGCATCGGCGTGCCGGGCGCGATCATCATTTCAGCGGGCTTCAAAGAAACTGGCGCGGCTGGTGCGGCGCTGGAGCAACAAGTGTTGGCCGAAGCGCGCAAAGGCAACATGCGCATCGTCGGCCCGAACTGTCTGGGCGTGATGATGCCGGGACATAAATTTAACGCGACGTTCGCGGCGGACATGGCCAAGCCCGGCAGCGTGGGTTTCATCAGCCAATCCGGCGCGCTCTGCACGGCCATTCTGGATTGGAGCTTGAAAGAAAACGTCGGTTTCAGCGCGTTCGTTTCGCTCGGCTCCATGCTCGACGTGAGCTGGGGCGATTTGATTTACCATCTCGGTGACGATCCGAACACCAAGAGCATCGTGATGTATATGGAAAGCATCGGCGACGCGCGGGCGTTCTTGTCCGCCGCGCGCGAAGTGGCGTTGACGAAACCGATCATAGTAATCAAACCCGGTCGCACGGAAGCCGCTGCGAAAGCTGCCGCATCGCATACCGGTTCGCTCACGGGTAGCGATGAAGTGCTACAAGCCGCGTTCCAACGCGCGGGTGTGTTGCGCGTCGAAGCGATTTCGGAATTGTTCGACATGGCGGAAGTGCTCGGCAAACAGCCGCGTCCGAAAGGTCCGCGCCTGACCATCGTGACCAACGCAGGCGGACCGGGCGTGCTGGCGACAGACATGCTCATCGGCAGCGGCGCCCAACTCGCCGATCTGTCGCCGGAAACGATGTCGTCGCTCAATCAGATTTTGCCGCCGACGTGGAGCCACAACAATCCCGTGGACATCATCGGCGACGCTGGCCCCGAACTCTACGCGAAGGCCGTGGACATCGTAGCGAAAGATCCGAACACGGACGGCTTGCTCGTCATTCTCACGCCGCAAGCGATGACTGATCCAACCGCCACAGCGGAAGAGCTGACGCCGTTCTCACACATCGAAGGCAAACCGATTCTCGCGAGTTGGATGGGTGTGGGCCAAGTCGAGAAAGGTGAAGACATTCTTAATGCCGCGCGCATTCCGACGTTCAAATATCCCGATCGTGCCGCGAAAGCATTTTACTACATGTGGCGTTACAGCGAAAATTTGCGCGCCCTTTACGAGACTCCGACCACGCCGCAATTAACCGGCCCCGGCGATATTGATCGCGAGAAAGCGGCGAAGATCATCAACGAAGTCCGCGCCGCTGGTCGCACGATTCTCACGGAGTTTGAATCCAAACAATTGCTCGCGGCCTACGGCATTCCCACCGTAGAGACGCACATCGCGCTCACGGAAGGCGACGCCGTCAAGCAAGCCGCGCGCCTCGGTTTCCCTGTGGTGTTGAAACTGTATTCCGAAACCATCACGCACAAGACGGATGTCGGCGGCGTGCAATTGAACCTACGGACAGCCTCTGCCGTTCGTCAGGCGTGGAAGACGATTGAAACTTCCGTAGCGAAAAAAGTGGGCAAGGAACATTTTCTCGGCGTCACGGTGCAACCGATGATTAAGTTGGAAGGTTACGAACTCATCATCGGCAGCAGCGTAGATCCTCAATTCGGCCCGGTGCTGCTGTTCGGCACGGGTGGTCAATTGGTCGAAGTTTACAAAGATCGTGCGCTCGGTCTGCCGCCACTCAACGCGACGCTTGCGCGGCGCATGATGGAACGCACCAAAATTTTCACCGCGCTGCAAGGCGTGCGCGGCCGCAAGGCTTCGGACATCGCGGCGCTTGAACAATTGCTTGTGCGCTTCAGCCAGCTCGTCGTCGAACAACCGTGGATCGCGGAAGTGGATATCAATCCCCTGCTCGTCTCTTCGGAACGCATCTTTGCGCTCGATGGCCGCGTGGTGTTGCACGACCCGAAAACACCGGAAGACCAATTGCCGCATCCGGCCATCCGCCCGTATCCGATGCAATACGTCATGCCGTGGAAGTTGAAGAATAAATCGCCCATCACCATTCGCCCAATCCGCCCGGAAGACGAACCGGCGATGGTGAAATTTCATGAGACGTTGTCGGAAGAAAGCGTTTACCACCGTTATTTTGCAGCGCTGAACCTCTCGCAACGCACCGCGCACGAACGTTTGACGCGCATCTGTTTCAACGATTACGACCGCGAGATCGCGTTGGTCGCCGAAACGAAAACGGCGAAGGAAGATGAAGCAAAGAACATCATCGGCGTGGGTCGTTTGAGCAAATTGAACGGCCGCAACGAAGGCGAATTCGCCGTGCTCATCAGCGATGAATTTCAAAATCAAGGACTGGGCAATGAGTTGTTAAAACAACTCGTCGAAGTCGGACGCGTAGAAAAACTGGAGCGTTTGAGCGGCCAGATTCTCGCCGAGAATCACGCAATGCGGCAAATCTGTAAGAAGCTTGGTTTCAAGATGGTCACGGATGATGACAAACGCACCTGCACGGCGGTTTACAAATATTAAAAATCTGAAGCTATGAAAAAACCCGGCGTCTTCAAAACCATTGACGGCTGCGAAGCCGCCGCTTACGTCGCCTTCCGGCTGAATGAAGCCATGGCGATCTATCCCATCACCCCGTCTTCGGCCATCGCGGAGTGGTGCGACCAATGGGCCTCGGAGGGAAAGAAAAACCTTTGGGGCACCACGCCTGCGATCGTAGAAATGCAAAGTGAAGGCGGAGCCGTCGGCGCGGTGCATGGGATGCTGCAAACGGGTTCCATCAGCACGACCTTCACGGCGTCGCAAGGGTTGTTGTTGATGATCCCGAACATGTTCAAGTTCGCGGGTGAATTGTTGCCCACGGTATTTCACGTCACGGCGCGGACCGTAGCCACACACGCGCTGTCCATCTTCGGCGATCACAGCGACATCATGGCCTGCCGCTCGACAGGTTGGGGCATGCTGGGCGCGGCTTCAGTGCAAGAGACGATGGACTTCGCGCTCATCTCGCAAGCCGCCTCACTACGTTCGCGGCTGCCTTTCATCCATTTCTTTGATGGCTTCCGCACGTCGCACGAAGTTTCCAAAATTGAACTGTTGGATGAATCTGTCATGCGGGCGTTGATTGACGACAAGTTGATCGCCGCTCATCGCGCTCGTGCGATGACGCCCGACCGGCCGGTGCTACGTGGCACGGCGCAAAATCCCGACGCATTTTTTCAAGGACGTGAAGCCGCAAATCCCATCTATGCCGCCTGCCCGGACATCGTCCAACAAGTGATGGACGAATTCGCCGAAGCGACGGGCCGCAAATATAAATTATTCGATTACGTCGGCGCGCCCGATGCGGAAAACGTCATCGTGCTCATGGGTTCGGGCTGTGAAGCGGCAGATGAAACCGTGGAACATCTCAATCACCACGGCGAAAATGTGGGGGTGCTGAAAGTGCGGCTGTATCGTCCGTTCGATGGCAAACGGTTTGTGGAAGCCTTGCCGCCGTTCGTGCGCAAGATCGCGGTGCTAGATCGCACCAAAGAACCCGGTGCCACCGGTGAACCGCTGTATCAAGACTGCCTCACCGCCATCATGGAAGAAATGGCGGCAGGCCGCGCTCAATTCCAAACCGTGCCGAAAATTCTGACCGGTCGCTATGGCTTGTCCTCGAAAGAATTCACGCCCGCGATGATCAAGGCGGTGTTCGATAATTTGAAATCGGCAACACCCAAGAATCATTTCACAGTGGGCATCAACGACGACGTTTCGCACTCAAGCCTACCGTTCGACCCGGATTTTTCGACAGAAACGGAAAACGTGGTGCGGGCTTTATTCTTTGGTTTGGGCGCCGACGGCACGGTGGGCGCGAATAAAAACTCCATCAAGATCATCGGCGAAGAAACAAACAATTACGCGCAAGGCTATTTCGTTTACGATTCCAAAAAATCCGGTTCCATCACGACATCGCATCTGCGGTTCGGACCACATCCGATTCGCTCCTCGTATCTAGTCAGCAAGGCCAACTTCATCGCATGCCATCAACCAGGCTTCTTGGAACGCTACGAAATGCTTCGCAGCTTGGTGACAGGCGGAACGTTTCTACTGAACACACCGTTCAGTGCAGACGACGTTTGGGTTAATTTGCCGACGCCGGTGCAAGCCAGTTTACTCGCGAAGTCGGCTAAACTATTCGTGATTGATGCGACCAAAGTGGCGCGGGACAGCGGCATGGGCGGACGCATCAATACCATCATGCAAGTCTGTTTCTTCGCGCTCTCCGGCGTGTTGCCCAAAGACGAAGCGATTGAAGCCATCAAAAATTCGATCAAGAAAACTTACGGCAAAAAAGGCGACGAGGTCGTGAAGATGAATTTGCAAGCCGTGGACAACACGCTGGCCCATCTGCATGAAGTGACGGTCACGAATCTAACCAAGAACGGCACCGGCCCGCTCGTGCCGCCGATCTCGCCGGAGGCACCGGTATTTGTGCGCAACGTGCTGGGCACTTTGGCTTCGGGTTTTGGCGACGACTTGCCGGTAAGCGCGTTCCCGAATGATGGAACGTTCCCGACCGCGACGGCGCAATATGAGAAACGGAATCTGGCGCTGGAAATCCCCGTTTGGGATGAGAAAACGTGCATCCAATGTTTGAAGTGCGTGGCCATCTGCCCGCACGCGGCAATTCGCGCGAAGGTTTACGATGCGGCGGAATTGAAAAACGTGCCGACGAGGTTCAAATCCACCGACGCGCGGGTGCCGGAGTTCAAAGGGATGAAATTTTCGCTGCAAGTCGCGGCGGAAGATTGCACCGGCTGTTGCTTGTGCGTGGAAGTTTGCCCCGCGAAAAATAAAAGCGAGGCCCGCCTCAAAGCCATCAATATGGCACCACAAGCGCCGTTGCGCGATGCAGAGCGCGATAATTGGAATTATTTCCTGACGTTGCCCGAATTCGACCGGCGCAAAATCAAGACCGCCACGCTGCGCCAACAACAATTACTCCAACCGCTGTTTGAATTCAGCGGTGCGTGCGCGGGCTGCGGCGAGACGCCTTACATCAAGATGCTCTCGCAATTGTTTGGTGATCGGGCGGTCATCGCGAACGCGACGGGCTGTTCTTCGATCTACGGCGGCAATCTGCCGACGACGCCTTACACGACGAACAAATGCGGCCGCGGACCGACGTGGTGCAATTCGCTGTTTGAAGACAATGCGGAGTTCGGTCTCGGTTTCCGCGTTTCAATTGATAAACAAAAAGAATTCGCCGAAGAGCTGGTGAAGAAGCTGTCGCCGGTGATCGGCGACCATTTTGTTGGAGCAATCCTCACGGCGGATCAAAGCGATGAAGCAGGGATTTACGAACAACGCGAACGGGTCAAGGTGCTCAAGGAAAAAATCAAAGACCTAATTTCAGTCGAAGCCAAGCTATTGCTCGACGTCGCTGATCAACTGGTCAAGAAGAGCGTTTGGATTTTGGGCGGCGACGGTTGGGCCTACGACATCGGCTACGGCGGTTTAGATCACGTGCTCGCCAGCGGACGAAAGATCAACGTGCTGGTGATGGACACGGAAGTGTATTCCAACACCGGCGGCCAGATGAGCAAATCCACACCACGCGGTGCCATCGCGAAATTCGCAGCGGGCGGCAAACCGGCGGGTAAGAAAGATCTCGGCCTAATCGCGATGAGCTACGGCAATATCTACGTCGCCAGCGTGGCGATGGGCGCAAAAGATGAGCACACGCTCAAGGCGTTCGTGGAAGCGGAGTCGTATCCTGGTCCGTCTTTGATCATCGCCTACAGTCATTGCATCGCGCACGGCATCGCGCTCGATACGGGTATCGGAGCACGGCAACAAAAGCTCGCGGTCGAATCCGGTCAATGGCTGCTGTATCGCTACGACCCGCGCCGAGCCGAGCGCGGAGAGAATCCATTGCAAATCGATTCCAGCGTCGCGAAGTCCAAAGTGAAAGATTTCATGCTCACGGAAAACCGGTTCAAGATGCTCACGAAGAGCAAACCGGACGACGCGAAGAAATTTTTTGACCAATCCCAATCAGATGCCGACCGGCGCTGGAAATTTTATCAATTCCTGGCGGCCCGCGACATGGTCGCCACGGAAACCAAATCAACCACAGCAGAAACGCACGCTTAACCAACCTACTGGAGAAACATTATGGATCTCTCAACGAACTATCTCGGTTTGAAACTGCGCACGCCGCTGGTGGTGAGCGCTTCACCTTTGTCCGAAAACCTTGACGATATCAAACGCATGGAAGACGCGGGTGCCAGCGCGGTGGTGCTGTATTCCGTTTTTGAGGAGCAGTTGCGACAAGACCGTTTGGAGCTGCATCAACGCTTGGAGCAAGGCACGCACAGCACCCCGGAGGCGATGACGTATTTTCCGGAGCCGGGCGAATTCCGTCTCGGGCCCGAAGAATATCTGCGCCACATCTGGCGGGCGAAAGAAGCCACAAAAATTCCTATCATCGCCAGCCTAAACTGTTCCTCCGTCGGCGGTTGGACGGAATATGCCCGCCAGATCCAACGCGCCGGCGCGGATGCGTTGGAGTTGAATATTTATCACATTCCCACGGACATGGATGTGCCCGGCGAAGTGTTGGAAGAAAGTTATCTGAATATTTTGCGCGCCGTCCGAGCGGAAGTGAAGATTCCCATCGCGGTAAAGCTAAGCCCGTTCTTTAGCAACTTTGCAAACATGGCGAAACGCTTCGACGAAGCGGGGGCGAATGGATTGGTGCTATTCAATCGGTTCTATCAGCCGGACATTGACCTCGAAGATCTGGAAGTGAAGCCAAATATCCTCCTGAGCACGCCGATGGCCATGCGCTTGCCGCTACGGTGGATTGCCATCTTGCACGGCAAAATCAAAGCAAACCTTGCGGCCACCAGCGGTATTCACCGCGCCAGCGATGCGCTGAAAATGTTGTTGGCCGGCGCGGATGTGACGATGCTCTGCTCCACGGTGATTCGCCACGGTTTCCCGCAAATCGCGGCGATCGAATCCGACTTAAAAAATTGGCTCGAAGAACACGATTACGAATCCGTGACGCAAATCAAAGGCAGTCTGAGCCAAAAAAATTGCGCGGAACCGGCGGCATTTGAACGGGCGCAATACATGAAGGCGCTGACAGGTTACAAAAACCAGACCTAAGGTTGGCACTGCTTAGCCAATCCGACGGGCGCTCAAAACGCTGCGCAGATTATCCAGCGAGAGCTCTTCACACGAAAAATCAAAAGATATGACCGGCGAGAAATCTATTCCCACCGTGATAATATTTACTGTTTGAGCGGCGCGGTTGAGAGACTAAACTGGTTTGACGACATGCAAGATAACGCGCTCTTCTTTCTCTGCCTCCGCTGGATTTTTGCCGGTTTATTCATCATCACGTTGGTGGTGGGAGTCTGGCTGCTGAAGCATCAGCAGAAACTTTTTGGCGTGGATCCAAATGTGCCCAGTGAATCCAGTGGCGCCCGGTTATACAGCAAAGTGCTGATCACCGTGATCTGGCTCCATGCGCTATTGATCACCGGCGGCTTTTTTATGATGTTTCGCTGAAACGCTCGGCTACGAAAACAGGATGCGACGGGTGCGGCTTGTAAGGACCCCGACTATTTTGTTCAGCGAAATAAATTTTCCACAAATTTCTTACCCCCAAAGAGCCAAAGCGCAGCGGCGAGGGCGATGTAAGGACCGTAGGGCATCCGCGAGGACCATTCACGCTTGCGCAGCACGATGAGCACGATGCCCACGGCTGACCCGATCAGCGAGCTGGCCAGCAACGAGAACAGCGCGCCTTGCCAACCGATGAAGGCTCCTATGGCGCCCATGAATTTCACATCGCCCAAGCCCATCGCCTCACGCGGCACGATGATTTCGGAGCAGACGGCTTCGAGGTGCAGCACGTTTTCGGGCGCAATTTTTTCATCGCCGATTTGCAGCTCCGTGGGCGAGAGCCGCACGGTGACGTTTTGATAGCTGCGATCCACGAGTTCCACGGTGCGGGCTTCGAGAATGATGGCGTCGGTCTTGCGATAGAAAAATTCTTCGTAGGGAATCTCTTCATCTGGTAGACACAAGGCGGTTTCGGTGAAGACGATTTTTGTTTCGCCATTCAATTTCGTTTTCTGCCGACCAAACATCAATTTCCCCAAACGCAGCACGGCATAGACAATGCCCGCGCCGCCCGCGATGCCAAGCGCACTCCGCACGAGGCCTTCCGCCAAGGAATGCCCGCCATGCAACGACGGCAACAAAAAGGAAATCACGAAACCCACGACCGCACCGCCGAGAGTGATTTCGTCGGGGATAATGAAATGTTCAAAGTCAATGAACGTGGCGGTGATGAGGCCTGCGAGAAAAATGGAATACACCAACGCGAGCCAAGGCGATAACTGACCAAACGTCAGCCAGCACGCGAGAAATGTGAGTCCCGTGAGAAGTTCCACGATGAAGTAACGCGGCGAGATGGGCGCGCGGCAATTCTTACATTTGCCTTGCAGCCAGAGCCAAGTGAGCAATGGCACGTTCAGATAAAATGGGATGGAATATTTACAATGCGGACAATGTGACGGTGGTGAGACGACACTTAAATCCAGCGGCATCCGGTAAATGCAGACGTTGAGAAAGCTGCCCACAATGCTGCCGAGCGCAAAGAACACGGCCGACCAGAAATGGAACGGCACCGTTTCCCAATTGTGCGGGTCAAAGATGGCGTCAATGCTCATAAACGCTCCTCTCCACAGCCATGCGCATCACGTCAGCGGGTGCGGGCTGACTGGTCCAAATCGTGAAAGCCCGCGCGCCTTGCCAGACTAACATGCCGATACCGTTCGCGGTGCGACAGCCGGCAGCTTTGGCGGCGACGAGCAAAGGCGTTTCTGCGGGTTTATAAATCATGTCGTAAACAGCTTGCGTCTGCTTCAGGGGAAATTGGCTGGCATCAAGCGGCGACGCATCCGTGGCTTTCAGACCAAGCGACGTGGCGTTGAGCACCAAGTCCATTGTGGACTGCGGATAACCAACCGTCACTTTCACAGCCGGGCGGCGCTGGCGGATTTCGGCGGCGATTTCTTCCGCTTTGCTGGCGGTGCGATTGACGAGGTAAAGTTCCGCGACATTTTCTTCAGCCAACTTCAAGGCCGCCGCGCGCCCGGCGCCACCCGCTCCGAGCAACAAAACTTTGGCGCCGCGCAATTGAACTTTCAAATCTTCACGCAACGAAGTGGCTAAACCTTCGGCATCCGTATTGTAACCGATGGTGCGCGTATCCCCATTTTCAGCAGAGACAAATTTGATGGTATTCACCGCACCCCACGTCTGTGCGGAAACATCGAGTTCATCCACCATCTCCACGGCAAGCAGTTTGTGCGGCACCGTCAAATTCAAGCCGATGAAACCCATCGCCCGCGCACCTTCGATAGCCGCACGAAGATTTTTTGGATCCACTTCCAAAGCGAGGTAACGCCAGTTGAGACCGAGCGCGGCGAAGGCGGCATTGTGCATCGCGGGCGAGGCGGAATGCCGGATGGGTGAACCCAGCACCGCACACAGTCGCGTGGCAGCGTTGATGGCGGGCAAAGGAGATTGCGGCACGCGCAATTTATATGCGGCAAATGACTGAATCAAAAGCGTAAAGTCCAAAGCAGGCGGGCAAGTTTGACCACTAGCGCCGACCACTTTAGTGATGAAATTGATGCTGCTTGCTGACTTTACCCAAGCGCTTTTCCCATTCGCCTTTATTCGCCAACGGGTCGGCATCAGTGCCCCACAATTTTTTAACCATCTCCCGCTGCGGCACGAACGGACATTTCGCTTTGGGATTTGTCTGGGTGACGTCGTTCTGGCGCAGGGCAAGCTGTGCGCCCGTCATCAACGCCGTTTGTCCAAACTGCTCCGTCAATTTGTGCGCGGCGGCATCCAGCGCACCCCAGCGTTCTTCATCGGTATGACCCCAAAGCGTCGGCTGCGTGTCGAGGCGCGACAGATTCCACATGGCAAGCCGGATTTGTCGCACCGCTTTCCCCTGCCCGCTCATGTGGTCACGAAAAATCCCTTCGAGAGCGGTGTTGATGACGGAATTTTGAAATTGCGGATGTTGAAAGCGATGCGCGCCGCCGACCTCGGTGAAATCGGTAAAGCGAATGGTCAACGATACTTCACGCAGCGACAATTGTTCGCGGCGTAATTGGCCAGTGAGCCGCGTGGCTTCGCTCAAAGCAAACGTCAACGCCGCTTCATGCTCCGGCTCATCGACCGGTAACGTGGTATTGCTGGAAATCGTCGTGCGATCTTTCACTTCGAGCAGCAACGGTTCATGCCACAAGCCATTGGCAAAAAGCCACAGTTGCGTGCCCCAAATACCAAATTTTTGCTTTAGTAGCGGCGACGGCAAGTTCGCAACGTGCCCAAACGTCAAGGCTCCCAAGGCTGCCAGCGAGCGTTGTCGATTTTTGCCGATACCGGAAAGATCGCGCACGGAACGGTCGCAGAGAAATTTTTTTTCCTCACCACGAGCCACTTCGAGAAAGCCAGGCTTGGCGGCATCCGTCGCGAGCTTGGCCAACCGAGAAGAATTCGCAAGACCGGCAGACACCGGGATTTTCACTTCGCGCGCGATGCGTTCGGCGATTTGCCGCACATATTTTTCCGGCGTCGTGTTGCGCCAAACCACGCTATCCATCGTCGTGAGATCGAGGAAACCTTCATCAATCGAGACCGGCACAAGCATGGGCGCGTATTGCTCCAGAATGCGAAACATCGCGTGCGAACGCTGCCGATACATCTCATAACTCGGTCGAGCTAACACGCCATGCTGACACAGTCGCTTCGCTTCAAAGCACGCCATGCCGGTCTTGATGCCAAATTTTTTTGCCTGCCGATTCGCCGCGATGACGATGCCATCGCCGTTGCGGCCACCGCCGACCCAAAGCGGCCGACCACGCCACGCGGGATGCTCGGCTTCTTCGCAACTGGCGAAAAAACTATCGCCATCAACGTGCAAAATCCGGTTATTGGTGCCAGTGCTCAAGGAAATGGACAGTAAATGGTGTCCGATCGCCACGCCATGAAGACTTATTCACAACGGCAGCGAACGGGATGATTTTGCCAGCGCCCCATGGACAACGGCTGTCCGACCGTAAAATAAAAAAACGGCGTGGAATTTATTCCACGCCGTTGATGATTTTAAGCTTAGACTAGGTCAAAACAATCTTGTCGCCTTCTTTCAAGGTGACGAGGGCTTTTTTCCAGTTCGACGTCGTGCCGGCTTGCGCCGTGCGTTTACGACGGGCTTTGCCATCCACGTTCATGGTGTTGACGCGCACGACTTTGACCTTGAACAATTCCTGAACCGCTTGGCGGATCTGAAGCTTGTTGGCGCGGCGGTCAGCTACCACGGTGTATTGGTTATGCTTTTCAGCCTGCAGCGTGCCCTTTTCAGTCAGGCGCACGGTCTTGATGATTTCAAAAACATTCATGATTATTCCTTGTTAAGACGGGCTTCAACTTGCTCGAATGCGCTCTTGGTGAACAAGAGTTTATCCGGACGCAACACGTCATAGGTGTTGAGGTCGGTGCCGGTGGTGAGGGTCACGCCAGCGATGTTACGCGAAGCGCGAGCGAGGTTTTGGTCGTCAGCCCCGCCAGCGGAAACGACGAGCGTCGTGCCACCAGACAAGTCCATCGTGTTGATGATTTTGACGAAGTCTTTGGTCTTGTGAGACGCCAACTTCAAGTCATCCACAATGATGATGTCGCCCAACTTGAGCCGTTCGCTCAAGGCTTTGCGCAACGCGAGGGCGCGAGTGTTTTTGGAGAGCTTCTTGCGGAAATCGCGGGGCTTAGGGCCGAATACGACACCGCCGCCAACCCATAAAGGAGATTGAAAGGAACCAGCGCGAGCGCGACCAGTGCCTTTTTGCTTCCACGGTTTCTTGTTCGTGCCGGCGACTTCGCCAGCCGTTTTCGTGCAAGCCGTGCCACTCCGTTGGGCGGCGCGATAAGCGACGACCGTGTCATGAACAGCTTGAGTGCCAATGCCATTCTCAATCAGGGGAAACTTGACCTCAAGCTCACCTTGATTTTTTCCGGCAGTATTTTTGATGGAAATTTTCATGGCTCGTTAATTATTTCTTAGGAGCAGCCGCAGGTTTGGCAGCGCCGGGTTTCTTTTTGCTACCAGTAACCACTGGCGCTTTCCAACCTTTTGGCCGTTTCTTCGCTTCGCGGATGACGACATAATCGCCTTCAGCGCCAGGAATCGAGCCTTTGATGAGCAACAAGTTGTCTTCCTCGCGAACCTGAATCACTTCGAGGTTCTGTGTGGTGCGCGTGTCTTGACCCATGTGACCAGGCATTTTCATGCCGCGCATGACCGTGCCAGGGAACAAACGTTGGCCGATCGCGCCGGAACGACGTTTCCAACCTTTCGCACCGTGAGTGGCGCAACCGCCAGCGAAGTTATGGCGCTTCATGACACCTTCAAAACCGCGACCCTTGGTGGTGCCGATGGCATCAATGAAATCACCGACGGCGAACAAAGTCGCGCCGACCGTTTCACCGGGTTTGACTTCCTTGGAGAAGTTGCGGAATTCTTTGATGCGTTTGACCGCAACACTGTTGTGCTTCTTGATGTGACCAAGCAACGCCTTGGGGACGCGCTGTTCTTTTTGATCATCGAAGCCGAGTTGCACGGAATCGTAGCCGTCTTTGCCGGCTTTTGATTTGATTTGCATGACGCGGTTGGGACCAGCGAGCACGACCGTGACGGGAATTAACACACCTTGCGCATTGTAAACGCGCGTGTGACCGAGTTTTTTACCTAAAAGTCCTAGTGGCATGGCGTTCTCCTCAGATTTTAATGGTGATGTCCACACCGGCAGGCAAATTGAGTTTTTTCAATTCGTCCACGGTCTTGGCCGTCGGATCAAGAATGTCGATCAGGCGTTTGTGGGTGCGTTGTTCAAAAGTTTCCTGCGACTTCTTGTCGGAGTGCGGAGAACGTTGAACGGTGAAGCGCTCGATGCGGGTGGGGAGCGGGATAGGACCAGCGACGCGGGCGCCGGTGCGTTTGACGGTGTCAGCGATATCGCGTGCTGACTGGTCTATGACGCGGTAGTCATAGGCCTTGAGACGGATTCTAATACGTTGAGCCATATAAAGAACAATTGTCTGGTTTTGGTTAACGGACATCCACTTCCCGAACAGCGGAAAGCGGGCGTGAATAATAACAATTGAGGCTCACTGTGCAATATCTATTTTCAAGAACTTTGAGTTGTCTGAACTGAACTCATTCGGAAAGCAAAATTCTTTACAGATTTTCTTTGAATCCCCAAAGTGTGCGCGTGTTGATTGAAAGTGATTCCCGAACGCAGTCGCGGCCCGCCGCCGCGCCCGTTCCCATTCCAGATGAATTTGCCCAGCATGTGCAGACGGCCCTCCGTCGGTCACAGGACTATTTATTGAGCGAACAGAAACCGGAAGGTTACTGGGTGGGTGAACTCATGGTGGATTCCACACTCGTTTCCGATACGGTGGCCTATCATCATTGGAACGGAAAAATTGACCCCGAATGGCAGCGCAAAGCGGTCAATCACATCTTCTCCATGCAGTTGCCGGATGGCGGCTGGAATATTTATCTCGGTGGCCCGTCCGAAGTAAACGCCACCATCAAAGCCTACCTCGCGCTCAAACTCGCCGGCGTGCCCGTCACCGATCCGCGCATGTTGAAGGCCCGCGAAGTCGCGCTGCACTTCGGTGGCGTGCCGCGCATGAATACGTTCTCGAAACTGTATCTCGCGCTCATCGGTCTGTTCCCGTGGGAATATGTGCCGACCATTCCTTGCGAAGTGTTGCTCATCGGCAAATGGTTTCATGTGAACTTCTGGGACATGAGCAATTGGTCGCGCGCCATGATCGTGCCGCTCGCGATCATCAATCACTTCAAGCCCACGCATCCCGTCAAAGTCACGCTCGACGAACTGTATCCCGACGGCTATCACGAGCGCGACCTCGCGTTGCCGCCCGATCCCGACAAGATTTCGCTCCGCAATTTTTTCCTGTGGTTGGATCGGTTGCACAAGCTCGCCGAATGGTTCGCCGAGCACTCCATTCATCCGTTCCGCAAAACTGCGCTCCGCAAATGCGAACAGTGGATGCTGGAGCGCTTCGAAGGCAGCGATGGTCTCGCCGCGATTTTTCCCGCGATGTTGAATGCGCTCATCGCGCTCAAAGCTCTGGGCTATCCCGACGACCATCCGCAAGTCGTTCGCGCCGCGCTCGAACTCAAGAAGCTCGAACATGAAACCGCCGACAGCGTGCGCATCGAACCTTGTTTCTCGCCGGTGTGGGACACCGCCATCGTCACGATGTGCCTGCGCGAATCCGGCATTCCCGAAAATCATCCGGCGATGAAAAAATCCGCTGAGTGGTTGATCGAAAAAGAAATCCGTTTTCGCGGCGACTGGTATCACAAAAATCCCGTGGACGTGGAACCCAGCGGCTGGGTTTTCGAATATGCCAACAAGTGGAACCCCGATGTGGACGATACCGCGATGGTGTTGCTCGCCTTGCGCCAAGTGCCCACTGACAATCCGCAGCAGCGCGATGAATGCTTCCAACGCGGCATGAAATGGATGCTGGCCTTCCAATGCAAAGATGGTGGCTGGGCCGCCTTCGACAAAGATTGCACCAAGAATATTCTCGAAAAAGTTCCCTTCGCCGATCACAACGCCATGCTGGATCCCGAGTGCGCCGACATCACCGCGCGCATCCTCGAGCTCCTCGGCTACGAAGGCTGGAGCACCAGTCACCATCAAGTCCGCGACGCCTTGGATTACGTCAAGGCGCAGCAGGAAGAAGACGGCTCGTGGTATGGTCGTTGGGGCGTGAATTACATCTACGGCACCTGGCAAGTCTTGCGCGGCATGCGCGCCTTGAAACTGAACATGAATGAAGATTGGCTCAAGCGCGGCGGCGCCTGGCTGGAAAGCGTGCAGCACGAAGACGGTGGTTGGGGCGAACGTTGCAACACCTACGACGATCCCGTGTTCAAAGGCCAAGGCCCCAGCACCGCCTCGCAGACCGCTTGGGCAGTCATGGGCTTGTGCGCTTTCGGTAACCCCGAAAATCCCGCGCTCAAACGCGGCATCGAATATCTTTACCGCACGCAAAATCTCGATGGCTCGTGGACGGAGCACGAAACCACCGGCACCGGTTTCCCGAAAGTGTTTTATCTCAAATACGACATGTATCGGAACGCCTGGCCCCTGCTCGCCCTCGCGACCTACCAACAGATTTGCGAACGCGGCGCCGCGCAGAAATAATCCCGTAGCCGCCAACGTGAGTCGGCTTTAATTCTTCAGAACGCTCGACCAAATCCGGCCTCGGTTGCGGGTGAGTCGCGCCCAGCTACGTTTGCCAAAAACTCGTTGACTGCCGCGCTGACTCTTGCCATAAAAGTTCTCGTCATGCGCGTGCATGAGCAAATCTGCAAAATCGTTGACGGAGTCGGTCAAATAAGCCCACCAACCGACTCCCTAGGAACTTTATTTCCTGATTTCCGCAATCCAATTGGCACCTTCTTTACACCGACCGCCACCGTCGAAAATCCAGCCGCCAGCATCACCAACGTAGCTGACACCATACGCCGCCCGACCTGCACTGTTTTTAGATTGGCCGAAAGCATATTTTTCCTAGTCACCACAATTTTAAGTCTGGCAGGAACCCTTTTTCGCGGAGCTAGAAAGGTTATTTTAATAGCCGACACCATAAATTATCCGACCTTAAACATTTTAAGGAGAAACCAGTCGTTTTTCCTTAATCCGCAACCTAAAACACTAAAAACATAAACATTATGGCTGACACCACACCTGCAACACCTCCGAAAACCGGCCCCGCACCGAAAAAATCCAAGATCACGCGCGGCGAAACCAATCAACAAATCCTCGACGAACTGGCCAACGCCAAAAAAGTCGCCGCCTCCGCTCTGGATGCCACCTATGCCTCCGGCCTTGCCGACGTGGATTTAGACCCCACCCTGCCCGGCCAGATCAACACCCTCGCCGCCAAAATCACCACCGACCTCGGCGGCTTGAAGAACGCCCGCGTCGCCAAAAAGACCGCCACCAAACAGGAGATCGCCACGCGCGATGCCCTCATCGCCGTGCTCGCCCCCATCCAGACCGCCGCCAAACGCAAATTCAAAGGCACCGAAGCCGCCCAACGCGCCGCCTACTACATCGGCAGCAGCCTCGGCACCCAGACCTTGGATGAAGTCCTCCTCGCCGCCCGCAACGTCCTCGCCCGCCTCACGCCCGGCAAGAACAACGCCCAGCCGACCGACGTGCTCCCCGGCATCAAAGCCAACGGTGCGATCAAAGACCTCGCCGATGCCATCAGCGACTACGCCGACGACAACACCGAGCAAGGCGACCAACAACAAGAAGCCAGCGCCGCCCTCGAAGCCATCTGGGCCGACGTGACCAAACTCGCCGGACTGCGCCGCGACGTGCAACTCGCCGCCGACCAAGCCTGGCCCTGGCGTGATAAAGGCACCGCCACCATCCGCAAAGCCTTCCTCCTCCCCGCCAGCCAACCGTTCAAAGATTAAAATAAAGCGTTCCAACACCAGCGGCCTGCGGCAACGCAGGCCGCTTTTTTGATAAACACCTCTTGGAAGAATAGTGATTGTTGAACACACGGAACATTGTGACAATTAGACGTGCGGTGAACCGATATTCAAAGCAATAAACCCAATAAATTGAAAAAGCCGACAAAGAGAAAAACGACACTGCGCGATGCTCAATTAGCAGCGTTAGTTGAAATTTATTGCAACAAATACGAAAAAGCTTTCGAGAATAAAATCTCTGCTTTCAGAGACTTAAATTCTTTTGCTGTCGCAGTTAAAGTTGCGGCTAACGGAAAAGAAGTGAGTCGCAAGACCAACAAACACTTACACTGGTTATTCAGCGTTTCAAGAAAACCCTCCTTAAAAAAAGCTGTCAAAATTTTGACAAAACAGACAGCGGAATTAGAACTGTGTGTAAATTTTCAGCAGCTTCATCAGACAATAACCAATCTGGTAGGCCATCTACGCCACGTCAAAAAAGTGTATTGCTACGATGTAGCTTTGCGCATTGGCTCAGCCAAAAATATATTCCCTGAAAAAGTTTATGTTCATGCCGCCAAAGTTAAAGCAGCAGCGATCAAACTGAGGGTGACTATTAAGAACGATGACACCGTCGATCACGTTAGTTTTCCGCCAGTTTTACACCTCCTAAAAGCTTACCAAATCGAAGATTTTCTTTGTGTTTTTGAATCTTTGAGAAAACAAATCCATAAAAGGGTTAATTAATTTCCATGAAAAATATTTCCACAAAAAACTTATTGGCCAGCTTTTTAATATTTTTTGCAACGTCTTGTTTTATAAAAGCCCAGCCGGTGATTGTCATCCAACTGACGAATCAGACTGTGATTGTCGGCAATAGCAGTAAGTTAAGCATCGGGGTTTCCGGCACTGGGCCTTTTACCTACCAATGGCAAATCAATGGCAGTAATCTGCCACCTAACACGACTACAAAAATAGCTGGTTATAACAACGATTCTACCTTTTCTGGTGATGGCTCAAAGGCGACAAACTCAAGTTTATCTCATCCATCTACCGTGGTATTTGATGCTAGTGGAAATTTGTATATTACAGACCTTAACTGACATTTCCCATATGGTTTAATGCCCACGACCGGGGTGGGTTGTTTTTGTGATTTTCTGCCTGCTCCCTGAATT
>CAIWFB010000352.1 GCA_903911825.1 uncultured Verrucomicrobia subdivision 3 bacterium | reverse complement strand
AGTCATCGCGGCTCATGCCCAAGCAGGTCTGCGTGAGGTCATTCGTGCCGAAGCTGAAGAATTCAGCCGTCTGCGCGATTTCGTCAGCCGTCAACGCGCCACGAGGAATTTCGATCATCGTGCCGACGCTGTAGCTGATCTTGACCTTCTTCTCTTTCTGCACGAGGGCAGCGACTTCGTGAACGATCGCGACTTGGAGGTCGAGTTCCTTCTTGAAGCCGACGAGCGGGATCATGATTTCGGGCTTGGCCTTGAAACCTTTCTTGGTCGCATCGGCGGCGGCTTCGAGCACAGCGCGAGCCTGCATGCGGGTGATTTCCGGATACTTGATGCCGAGGCGGCAGCCACGGAAACCGAGCATCGGATTGAATTCGTGCAGTTCGTGCACGCGAGCCATGATCTTCTCGACCGGCACGCTGAGCTTGCGAGCGAGATCCATCTGCGCTTCCTTGGTGTTCGGGAGGAATTCGTGGAGCGGCGGATCGAGGAAACGGATCGTCGCGGGATAACCTTTCAGCGCCTTGAAGATGCCGAAGAAGTCTTCGCGTTGATACGGGAGCAATTTCGCAAGCGCGGTTTCGCGGTCTTGAAGATTGTCCGCGAGAATCATTTCGCGCATCGCGTCAATGCGGTCGCCTTCAAAGAACATGTGTTCCGTGCGGGTGAGACCGATGCCGACCGCGCCGAACGCGATGGCCTGCTCGGTCTGCTCCGGCGTATCGGCGTTGGTGCGAACTTGCAGCTTGGTGGCCTTGGCGCACCAGTTCATCAACTGAACGTAGTTCTTATACTTCTCGGTCTTCTGCGCAACCTTGTCGTTGTTCAGGAGGCCGGTGATGATTTCGGACGGAGCCGTTTTGATCTGGCCCGCGTAGACGAGGCCGGACGTTCCATCAATCGAGAGGAAGTCGCCTTCGTTGAACGTGTGTCCGTCAATCGTAGTTGTCTTCTTGTCGTAATCAATCACGACGCCAGCCGCGCCGCAGACGCAGACTTTACCCATCTGACGAGCAACGAGTGCCGCGTGAGAAGAAACACCACCGCGAGCGGTGAGAATGCCTTCCGCCGCGATCATGCCGCGCAAATCTTCCGGAGAAGTTTCGACGCGAACGAGGAGAACTTTCTCGCCTTTCTTTTCCGCTTCAACAGCGCGTTCGGCGTTGAAATAGATTTTTCCAGTCGCCGCGCCAGGACCAGCCGGGAGACCGGTGGCGATGACTTTGGCTTTCTTGACTTCGCTCAAGTCGAAGATCGGCGCGAGCAATTGCTCGAGCTGATCAGCCGGGTTACGCATGATGGCCGTTTCCCAATCGATCAATTTTTCCTTCACCATGTCAGCGGCGAACTTCAAACCGGCAGCCGCGGTGCGCTTGCCGTTACGCGTCTGGAGCATGAACAACTTGCCGCTCTGGACGGTGAATTCAATGTCTTGGACATCTTTGAAATGGCTTTCCAAGGTCTTGCGGACGGCCATGAGTTCCGCGTAGCTCTTCGGCATCGCCGCCTTGAGTTTCGACACGGGTTCAGGAGTGCGCACGCCAGCGACGACGTCTTCGCCCTGCGCGTTGATGAGGAATTCGCCGTAGAATTCATTCGTGCCGTTGGCCGGATTGCGGGTGAACGCCACGCCGGAACCGGAATCTTCGCCGGTGTTACCGAACACCATCGCTTGGACGTTGACGGCGGTGCCCCATTCCGTGGGGATGTTGTATTTGCGGCGATAAACGCACGCGCGATCGTTCATCCAGGAACCGAACACCGCGCCCGCTGCGCCGCGCAATTGGTCCCAAGGGTTCGTCGGGAAATCTTTACCAGTGCGTTCCTTGACGAGCTTCTTGAAGCGCTTGACGAGTTCCGCTTGGTCTTCGGCGGTGAGCTTGGAGTCTTCGATGTCGCCGTGATATTTCTCGTGCTTGAACGTGTGGATGGTGTGTTCAAACGGATCGTGGTCTTCGCCTTCGCGTTTCTGCACGCCCATGACGACGTCGCCATACATCTGGATAAAGCGGCGGTAACAATCCCACGCGAAGCGCGGATTGCTCGTGGACTTCTCAAGCGCGACGACGGCTTGGTCGTTCAAGCCCAAATTCAAAATCGTGTCCATCATGCCCGGCATGGAATCGCGCGCACCGGAGCGCACGGCCACGAGGAGCGGCATTCCGGTGGTGGAACCGAACTTCGTGCCCATGATTTTTTCCATGTTCGCGACGCCGGCTTCCATCTGCGCTTGAAGCACGGACGGGTAAGTTTTCTTGTGCGCGTAGAAATAGGTGCAAACTTCCGTGGTGATGGTGAACCCGGGAGGCACCTGCAGAAAGATGCGGGTCATTTCGGCAAGGTTCGCGCCTTTGCCGCCGAGGAGGGCTTTCATGCTGCCGTCGCCGTCAGCTTTTTTATTACCCCAAGTGTATACGTATTTCGTTGATTTAGCTTTTGCCATAAATGGATTTTAAGTGCGTATTTGGTCGTTGAAACGAGCCGTGAAAATACCAGAGGAGCTTTTAGAGTCAATCCATCACCCGCTGAAAAACCAAGGCGGCAAGCCACCTTGGCGGGCATGGAACCGGAGGCCGTAACGAAGCGGACAAATCAAAACTAATAAGTGATTAACCGAAAAAACTTTTGCGGCTCCGCTTCATAATGTAACCACGCAAGCGCAAACACATCCGCGCCATAGCCGTAGACATAGGGCTGCCATTCCCGCAAATCCAACGAAGATTCGATACCCCACCACCCGTCTTGGCTCGTGTTGCCTTCGATGGTCATGGCGTAAGGCTGCTCACTTTCGTCGAGGTAAATCTGGGTTGTCAGTTCGACCGGGGCTGGTTGCGGAACCGTAAAAGTCACTTCTTCAGAAAGCGGACTTTCATTGCCGTCCACATCGATTGCAGATACCGCAAAGTGATATGTTGCCCCAGCAGCTAAGCCATTGATGGAAGTCTCCAATACATTATCGAGCGGCACCACTTGCGAAAAACCAGCATCCGCAACTCCGAAATACACGTTGTATCCTACCACATCCTCATCCGGACTGGGATTCCAAGCTAGCGTCACGTCTTGCCAAGCCAAAACCCGAGATTGCAAAGCCAAAAAAAAGATCGTCACCAAAAGGCCGCACCTCAGAAAGTGCGGCACTGCCTTGCCTAATCGGCGCCAATACTGGTTGAGAAGCTGGTTCAAAGTTCGAAAGATTCCTTGTGGCGCGTAAAATTATTACCAGTCGCCCATCATGTCCATTAATTTTAATGCCGAACGATACTTCGGTTGAAATTATCTTATTTAACATATCTTCATATCAAGATGCGTTGATTTTTTGATTTGAAATTGAGGTGCATTTGCCTATCTTAACCGCATGTCGAACAATGCCAAACTCCTGCAAAAAGCCCTCCGCGAACGCATCGTCATCATTGACGGGGCGATGGGCACGACCATCCGCACCTACGGCTTGGGCGAGGCGGAGATTCGCGGCGAACGGTTCAAGGATTCCAAGAAGGACCTGAAGAACAACGGCGATCTCTACTCGCTCACGCAGGCGGACACGATTTGCGACATTCACCGCCGCTTTCTTGAAGCGGGTGCGGACATCATCGAGACGAACACGTTTTCCGCGACGAGCATCGGTCAGAGCGAATTTTTTGTGGACGACCCGCGCGAACATGGAGGGCGCAAAGATCCGGCGTTTTATCAAACGGTCATCGCGAACAAATTCCTCAACGACCTCGCTTGGGAGATCCATGAACAATCCGCCATGCAGTGTCGCGAATGGTGCGACCGCATCGCGAACAAGACTGGTCGTCCGCGTTTCGTCGCGGGCGCGGTCGGGCCGCTGACGGTTTCTCTCTCTAATTCGCCGGATGCGGATGACGCGGGCTTTCGCGTCTGCACGTTTGATCAGGTGAAGACCGCTTACACACATCAGATTCGCGGACTCATCGCGGGTGGCTCGGATATTTTGCTGGTTGAAACCATCTTCGATTCGCTCAATGCCAAGGCGGCGCTGGTGGCGATCCAAGAAGTCTTTGAGCAGGACAAAAAGATTCTACCGATCATGATTTCCGCCGCCGTCGGTCGCGGTGGGGAAACGATGATTTCGGCGCAGACCATCGAAGCCTATTGGAACGCGATGAAGCATGTGAAGCCGATTGCCATCGGGCTCAACTGCTCGCTCGGACCAGATTTGATGAGGCCGTTTCTCGCGGAACTCGCGGAGAAATCCAACACTGCGATCTCCTGTTACCCGAACGCGGGATTGCCGAATCCTCTCTCGCCGACAGGTTTCGATTTAAAGCCGGAAGACATGGGCAATTTCCTGGGCGAGTTTGCGAATAGCGGTTTGATCAACATCGCCGGTGGTTGCTGCGGCAACACTCCCGAACACATCGCGGCGATTGCGAAGGCGCTGGAAAACAAACCGCCGCGCGGAACGATAACGGAAACTAAGTTTTCCACTGGTGCGGCGATTCCGTTGCGCTTGAGCGGCTCACAGCCGTTCACGCAGCAGATCGGGCAGTTCATCATGATCGGCGAGCGCACGAACGTTGCGGGTTCACCCAAGTTCGCCAAGCTCATCAAGGAAAACAAATACGAAGAAGCCGTCGCGGTCGCGCGCCAGCAGGTCGAGAACGGCGCGAACATCATTGACATATGCATGGACGAAGGGATGATTGATGGCGTCGCCGCGATGAGCCGCTTCCTGCAACTCCTCGGCAGCGAACCCGAAGTCGCCAAAGTCCCGTTCATGGTGGATTCCTCGAAATGGGAAGTCATTGAAGCCGGTCTGAAATGCGTTCAGGGCAAAGGCATCGTGAATTCCATCTCGATGAAGGAAGGCGAGGCAAAGTTCCGTGAACATGCGCACAAGGTTTTGAAATACGGTGCGGCGGTCGTCGTCATGGCGTTCGATGAACAAGGCCAGGCGGCGACGCTCGCGGACAAGATTCGCATCTGCGAGCGCGCCTATCGCATTCTCGTGGACGAAGTCGGCTTCCCGCCCGAGGACATCATTTTTGATCCGAACATCCTCACCGTCGGCACGGGCATCGAGGAGCACAACAACTACGCCGTGGACTTCATCGAGGCCACGCGCTGGATCAAACAAAATTTGCCGCACGCGAAAGTCAGCGGCGGTTTGTCGAACGTCTCATTCAGTTTCCGCGGCAACAATCCCGTGCGCGAAGCGATGCACAGCGCGTTTCTCTTCCACGCCATCAAAGCGGGGATGGACATGGCCATCGTGAACGCGGGCATGCTGGAAGTTTACGAGGAGATCGAGCCGGAGTTGAAGGAACTCGTCGAAGACGTGTTGCTCAACCGCCGTGCCGACGCCACCGAACGCTTGGTGAATTTTGGCGAGAAACTCAAGGCGGCCAGCGCGGGCACGACCGTTGCCGACAAAAAAATCGAGGAAGAATGGCGCAAAGGCACGGTCGAGGAACGTCTCTCGCACTCGCTCGTGAAGGGCATTGATCTCTACGTTGACGCCGACACCGAGGAAGCGTTGAAGAAATACGGCAAGCCGCTCACGGTCATCGAAGGCCCTTTGATGGCCGGCATGAGCGTCGTCGGCGATTTGTTCGGCGCGGGCAAAATGTTTTTGCCGCAGGTCGTGAAGTCGGCGCGCGTGATGAAAAAATCCGTTGCGTATCTCACTCCATTCATGGAGGCCGAAAAGGCGGCAATGGTCGCGCGCGGTGAAGTCGTGAAGGCGCAGGGCAAAATTGTTTTGGCGACTGTCAAAGGCGACGTGCATGACATCGGCAAGAACATCGTCGGCGTCGTGTTGGCCTGCAATAACTACGAAGTCATTGACATGGGCGTCATGGTTCCGT
>CAIWFB010000351.1 GCA_903911825.1 uncultured Verrucomicrobia subdivision 3 bacterium | reverse complement strand
CTTCCCGCAGGATGCGAATCTTGTCTTCCGTTGTATACCGTTTGCCTTTCATGGTCTGGTCCTTTCTTGGTCGACCCAGACTAACAAATTACCTGGCCTGAAAAAGCGAAGTCACCTCAGTAATTCCGCCAAGCCGGGAATATCCGCGCGACGTTTGCGCAACGGCGGTAATTCCACACTGAACACGTCGAAGCGATACAGCAAATCCTCGCGGAAACGGCCGCCCTTCACTTCGTCCATCAGATTTTTATTCGTCGCCGCGACAAACCGACCGGTGAACGGCTGGGTTTCTGTGCTGCCGAGCGAACGATATTCCCGCGCTTCCAGCAGCCGCAACAATTTTGCCTGCAAGGCCAGTGGCACTTCGCCGATTTCGTCGAGGAACAAGGTGCCGTTCGCCGCCGCCGCCACGAGTCCACCGCGTTTTTTATCCGCGCCCGTGAACGCGCCGCGTTCCGCGCCGAACAATTCGGACTCGAACATCTCGGCCGGCAACGCCGCGCAGTTCACCGCGATGAACGGCGCTTTGCCGTCTGGAAAACTCAATTGATGCAGCACACGCGCCGCGAGATCTTTGCCCGCGCCCGTTTCGCCGGTGAGTAACACCGTGCTCGCGGCGTGTTTGGCCGCTTGCGTGAGTTGTTGCAAAACGTCGCGCACCGCCGCCGATTCCCCGAACATCTCAATCGCCGTTACCGGAGCCTGCCGCGTCTGCATCCGCAACTTCGCGCGCCCCAGTGCGGCGGCGAGCGCATCCACGGAAATCGGTTTGGTCAAGTATTCAAACAAGCCATTGCGCGTGAGCGAAACGGCTTCGCCCAGATCCGGTGCGCCCGTGATCATGATGATCGGCGATTCCGGATTGCGCCGGGAAACCTGATTGAAAAATTCGTAGCCCTTGCCATCGGGAAGATGATTATCCAGCAGGATTAAATCGAAAGTCTTCGCCGCGATGATGGGGTGAGCATCAGCCAATTTGTGCGCCATCGTCACCTGACCGCCCGCTTCGCGCACGACATTCGCCGACAACGTCGCAAACGACACGTCGTCGTCCACGATGAAGCAAGAAAAAGAAGCTGCGGGTTTGCCGTTCACGATTAACTATCGGCAGTCTAGCGGAACGCTCCACTACTTCAAGCAACGGCTCATGGTCGTCAACAGATCAGCGAGCGCGAACGGTTTGTTCAATTCCACCACGTCCAAGAGTTTTTCCGCACTCGCTTCGCCGCTGGAGAGAATGGCGGGTAAGTCCGCCCGCAGCTTGCGAATTTCCGCAATGGCCTGCGGGCCACTCATCGCGGGCATTGAATTGTCCGTGATGAATAGCCGCACTTCTCGAGAATGCTGTTTGAAAAGGGTGACGGCTTCCGCGCCGTTTGCCGCCGTGATCACGCGGTAGCCAAATTCCTGAAGCTCAGCAGCCACCAGTTCGCAGATGGCCTGTTCGTCGTCGGCGATGAGAATCAATTCGCCGTTGCCGCGTGGCAAATCGGCTTCCGCAGATTTGACTGCCGTTGCCACAAACTCTGGCGCGCACGGAATAAAAACTTCAAACGTCGTGCCGTGGCCAACTTCGCTCTCCAGCCGCAGAAAACCGCCGTGGCTTTTTAGGATGCGCACCACGGTAGCGAGGCCGATGCCGGTGCCTTTACCTTCGCCCTTGGTGGTGAAGAATGGCTCAAAAATTTTCGCTTTTACTTCAGGCGGCATGCCCGTGCCCGTGTCGGAAACGGAAACGGAAATATATTTCCCCGCTTTGGCTTCAGGAATGTCGGCTGCTTCTGCTTCGGTCAACTCAACATTGTCCGCCACGAAAGAAAGTTTGCCGCCGTCGGGCATCGCGTCGCGAGCATTGACGCAGAGGTTGAGCAACACTTGGTGCAACTGCGTGAGATTGCCCTGCGCCGGCCAGAGGTCGCGTGGCACAAACGTCTCGACAGCGATGCTTTTGGGAAACGTTTCCCGCAACATCTTTTCCAACTCTTTCACCAGCGGCCCAAGTTCAAGTCGTTCGAATTCGCCGCCACGTCCGCGGGCAAAGAGCAAGACCTGCCGCACCATGTCCGCGCCGCGATTCGCACTGGTCTCAATCATCGTGAGCATTTTGCGATCGCCGTCATCCGTAGATTTGCGCCGGAGCAACTGCGCGCCCAGCAGCACCGGCGAGAGCGCATTATTCAAATCATGCGCCATGCCGCCAGCGAGCGTGCCGATGGTGTTCATGCGCTGCGTGCGGAGGAATTGTTGCTCCAATAATTTCTTCTCCGTGATGTCGCCGTTGATCAGCAGCAAGCCACTCGGTTGGCCAGCGTCATCCCGCAACAGCGTCCAGCGGCTGGCCACGGTGATCACCTGACCGGTATGCGTCTGCAGCTGAAGTTCCCCATTCCATTCACCGGTTCGGAGAGCTTGTTCACGCGCTTCCCGAGCGGATTCTGGCGCGGGCGCAAACATTTCAGCAGCGGCATCGGCTTTGAGTTCGGCCAATTTCCAGCCGTAAAGTTTTTCGGCACTGGGATTGGCGTAAACAATTTTTCCATTCAGGTCTTTGACGACAATCGCGTCGTGCGCTTTATCAATGAGCGCGGCTTGCTCGCGGATCTTCGCATCAGCCAGGCGCTTGGCGGCTTCCAGTTTGCGGCGGGTGAAGAACCATTCTTGAAATTGCCAAAGCCATGAGCCAAAGAGTGCCGCAGGAATTTGCACCGCGCTCGCGACCAGCCACGGGAACCAGTAGCCATGGGAAAAACTCGCGTAGCTCAGACCCAAAATCAGCGCCGAACCAACACCCGCCCCCACCGTTGCTGGCATGGGACGCAGCCAGATCAAAACCGCACAACTGACCAGCGCGAGCAGCAGTAGCAGCAGATTTTCCAGCCAGTTCGGGCCGCGGTGCAGCGCATCGCCGCGCAGCAGGTTGAGTAATTGGGTGGCGTGAATTTCCACGCCCGGCATGAAGTATTCTTTGTTGCTCCAGGTATGAAACGGGCTACGGAATTCGTCGCGCCGAGCATCCGTAAAGCCTTCCGTGGGCCGCGCCCCGATGAAGACGACTTTGTCTTTGAAAAAATGGGGGGGCACCGCGCCGGTTTCCAGCGCTTCGCTGTAACTGACGTGGGGAATGGTCAGGGCGGGGCCGTAGTAACGCACCCATAGTTCGCCCGCAGAAATGCGATTCGTCGCTCCGAGCCACCGGGCGGTGGCGAGACTCAAACTGCCAATCTGTCCGCCGGACAAAGCCGGCAAGTGGCGGCGCACCACATAATCGTCATCAATGCGGAGCGAATCGACACCCCAACCAGCGGCGGCTTCAGCGAAACTTTTTTCTGGTAAAACTAATTGCGTGGAACGCGTCCAGTTTTGATCCGCCGAAAGTGCGTGTGAATTATCGTTGTTCAGCGACCCTGCCAGAATGCAGCGGCCATTGGCTTTGAGCGCCTGACTGAAAGCGACGTCGGCGGAAAGCACTTCGCCCGGCGTATCGAACAACATATCGAACACCACCGCGCGCGCGCCGTCGGCCTGGAGTTGTTGGAGCAATTCCGCATGAAAATTGCGCGGCCAGCGACTGCCGGAATCTAGACCTTTTTGCTTGAACGAAATTTCATCAAGATAGGCGATGACCACCGGCGAGTCCGTGATCGCGGCGGTTTGCTCGCCGGCCAGCGAATGCAGCGCATCATAGCTTGCAGAGCTCAAACGTTCTTTCAGGCCGACACCGAGCAGAGTCACGCCCGCCGCGAGCAGCAGCGCAGCGAGCAAACGCGGACGCGTGGCCGGCGGAAAATTCATCTGCCGACGAGCATATTGGCCGAGGCGTTTCATGGCGAGTGCGGAGTCAGCCGGCGGACGGCGTTCAGACCGCTAAACTTGAGCTGAGGAGCAAGGGGCTAAATCTTGATTCAATTGGGTTTTATGGCTGCGCTGGGCTAGCTGTGACGCGGAAAAATTTCATCGGGCCGCTCGGCGCGACGACGAGGTTTGTGGCCAGACTTGCCGGGGCGAGGGCAGCCCAATTGGGCGACGTAAGTGAATCCGAACTTTCCACGGTGAATTTCCACTGCGCGCCGTAGCCGTTCCAGTTGAGCGCCAGCGTGCCGGGCGCGCTGCCGTTGGAAAGTTTCAACGTGACGTTCGGTTGCAACAGCGTCGTCAGGAAAATGCTCGTGGAACTACCGACATTGTTGGCGGCATCAGACGGCGTGATCACAACGGTGTAACCCGCGTTGGCAAGAAGGCCGGACAAAACGGTGTTGGTATTCGCGCCGGTAACATCGAGGGTGACGACGTGGTTCGTAGTCGCGCCGAAGTGCGTGGCGACGAGGTGGTAATTCACTACGCCGATGTTGTCGCCGGCAGGAGTCCAACTCAGGTTGCAACGGTCAAAGGAAATTCCGCTTGCCGTCATCTGCGCGACGGGCGTGGGCGCAATTGTGTCCGTTCCATTTGGTAGCACGACGACTTTGAAGGTCGAGCTGCTGCCGGAGGTGTTGGCGTTGGTCGCGTTCGCGGTGAACGTGTTCGTGCCAACGAATTGCGCCCCTGGCTGCCATTGCACGACGACGTAATCCGCATTCGTGTTCGCGCCACTGACGTGTGTGAAGCTCATGCCCGCCGGGCCGGTGAGCGTGCTGAACGCTGCGTTCGGCGTGCCATTTACGCTGATCGTCGTGAGGAACGCGTTACCCTGAATCACGCTCGGAAACACCGTGGTTGCCGCAGGAGTGATGGCGGGGAGCGTCAGCACATTGGTGTAGCCTATGTGCAGCGGCGAGACATTGCCCGCCGCGTCCACGGCGGCGATGGCTCCAGGTGTGAATCCGTTGGCGATGTAAGAATGATTCGTGGTGCTGCCGAACAAGGCCCAATGCCGCGAGCGTGAACCGACAAGCACGTAAAAATTATATTTCACCACGCCGACATCATCCGTCGCGCCGCTCCAAGTGACGGTCACACTGTTCGCACTGCGGAAGACTTGCGCGAACGCGGTCGGCGCGGTCGGCGTCGTGATGTCGCCCACCGGCGGCGGAATCGGCGTGACGGTGATGGCGAACGTCTGCTCCGCGACTCCGGCCGAACTCGTCGCGCGGAACAGCACGGAGTGTATGCCGACCTGATTGGTTGTGGGCGTCCAAGTCATTTGACCGTTCGTAGGATTAAAGTTCATTCCCGCCGGGCCGCTGACGAGCGACAGCACGGGCCGTGGATTGCCGAAAGCGATTACCTTGTAGCTAAAGGTCGAAAGCGCCTGCACCGTTCCGCCAAAAGGATATTGGGACGAAACAATCTGCGGCGCGTTCGTAGCGCCGGTGTCGAATTTCTCCGTGGTGGCGAGACCGTTGTTGCCGTTCGCCACGTTGTCGCCACCCATCACGTAAATGAAGCTGTCGTTGCCGAGCGCCGTCGCCGGCTGACTGCGCGTGAGCGAGAGCACTGGACCGTTGAACCACGAATCCGCCAGCGAATCGTAGACATAAACCACCGCGCTGCTTGCGCTGCCGATGAGGTAGATCAAATTGTCCGCGCCGAGTTGCGCGACACGGCCAACTTGTGTGCCGATGGGTGCGTCGGCCATCTGCGTCCATGCGTTCGCGGTGATATCGTATGAAAAAACCGAGAGCGTCGGCGAACCAGTCGCCGTGTCCGTGCCGCCGATCACGATGATGTGACCGTGGCCGTCATAGCTTGCCGTCGCGCCAACGCGTCCAGCGGGCATCGGGGCGAGAATCGTCCAAGAATTTGAATTCGCGTCGTAGCGCTCGATGGCGCTCGCCGCATTCGTCGTCCCTGCGCCGCCGATAGAGTAGAGACGATGCAAGTTGTCCTGCGCGACCGCGAAGTTTTGGACGGCGAAATTCTTATTGGCGATAGCCGCGCCCGCGCCACCGGCGGTTGTGTAAACGTAGCCGTTCACATTTGCCGTGGCTGCGTTCGGCTCAATACCGCCGAAGACAATGACGCGGTTCGACGCATCGATTCCCGCGCCGACACCGATCGTGGCAGCGGGCAAACGCTGCGCGTCGGTGAACAACCCCGCACCGGGCGCAAGTGTGTTGACCACGTCTTTGCCGCCTTTCACAGGCAATCCGCCCAGGCACAGCAACGTGCCGCTCTGATTCAAACCGACCGCGAGCCGCCGCGAGCCGGTGAGCGCTGGGGCGGCCACGCTCGTTTGTGGGAAGGTTGGGTTGATGACATTGACGATCGTGGTCGCGGCGAGACTGGCGATGCCGTGCACATCGGTCGCGCTGATGCGAATGGTGTGATAGCCGGTGCTGGTGTAAGTGTGGACGACGGGTGCACCGTTAGTCGTGCTGATGTTTTGGACATCGCTGCCGTCATCGCTCCAATCGATCGTGAAATTTAAAACGTCCGTCGGCAGATACGGGAATGAACTCAAGCCCGCGAGCGTAAATGTGGCTGGCACGTTCATCACCGGATTGAGAACTCCACCAATGCTGACCACGGGTTTGGTTTCAGTCGCGACGGTGAATGTGCCGATGCTGACCGCAGGCATGAAATTTCCATTCGTGTCGCTGACCGTGTTCGGTTCGATGGCGACGGAATACACGCCGTTGTTCGTGCCGTTCCAAGGCAGGCTGGCGTTCGTGACGTAGAAATTCGCGGCGAGCTTGATGGCGTTGGCAGTCGAGAGCAACTGATACGGCGGCACTATGGAATAAGGATAGAGCGTGGCGATCTGATCAAAACCGTTCGGCCCGGTCACACGGACGCAGTTCGTCGTGATGCTCGAACCGAGCACGGCGGTGTCGTCGGAAAATGTGATCTGGAAAAACTGCACGCTGTATTGCAGGTTCGAGATGTTGTTCGCCATGAGCATCGCGACGGGCGGATTTGTATCCACGCCCAAATTCGGTGTGAGCAGAAATGCGCTCGGCTGGCCATTGTGGAAACCGTTCCCTACGATCTGGCCGGCGTCGTTCACGCCGCGCGCCTCGGTCAGCACCCAACCGGAGTTGACCGGGATGAGTTCATTCAAGTCGCGCACAGCACCGCCAACCGGCCAGAGCGTCGCGTGCAAATCACGGTTCACCATCTCCGCCGTGCCGACGGCGTTGCCGGAATTGTCGAGCGCGAAGGCCGTGGACGTGTAGCCGCCGAGCGTGCCGAGATCGGTCATGCCCGCGCCGTCATTGAACAAAAATGCGTGCGTGTCGCCGCTGACGAAATCTGCCGTGCCGACGATTTGATTTGAGTTATTGATTGCGTAAGCCCAGCTCCCATCACCGCCGAGCGTGCCGAGATCTTCGAGCGTGCCGTTCGTGGTAGATCGGAAAGCGCGATTGAAAGCGTTTGAACTGGTGGCAATACCGACCACGACACCGAAATCATTCAGGCCGTAAGCCGCCGAAGCTGCCGGCAACGTGGCGTTGGCGATCAGACCGAGATTGGAAAATATATTTGGCGACGTGAACAGATACGCGCTGTCGTTGCTGTTGGTGTCTGTGGCAAATCCTGCGACTTTACCTGCGAGGTTGATGTGCTGCGGAAAAACTGCCGTGCCGCTAGCTGTGCCGCCGATTTCGGTGAGAGTGCCTCCACTGAAAACAAACCCATGCGCCAAGCCATTCGTGTCCGTTGAGTAGCCGGTGACTTGTCCACTGTTGTTGATGCTGAGTGCGCGATTGTCCGCGCCGCCAAAAGAGCCGAGATCCACAAGTCCGTCACCCGGCGAGTAGCGCCACGCGCGGGCGGAGTTGGCTCCGCTGGCCGTGTAGCCGGACACCTGGCCGCTGGCATTGAGGCCCGTTGCAAAACTGGCGGCGGTGCCGAGCGTGGTAATGCGGTAAGTTTGCGCGAAGGCTGCGGTGGTGATGAGGACGCAGCAAGCCGCCAAGAGTGTTGAGGAAAGTTTCGTTTTCATGGCGGTTGTTTTGTATTTCGGGCTCCGGTGCGACACACAATTTTCGACACCAGAGCCCGTCTCCCAACGGGAAATTTTTGAATTAGAACGAACCAGCGAGAACGATGCCACCGGTTTCCGTGACGACGCCGATCAACGTGCCAGCGGCAATGGCAGGAACCACATCACCGTGTTCGGTGCTCAATTCCAATTTGCCTTTGCCCGCAGTATTGATGGTGATGGTGCCGATGACGGTGTCGCCGATGGTCACGCCGAGCACGCTGCCCGCGAGGCTCTTGGCGACCTGAACCTCCACTTCAAGGTCTTGTTTATCCGTGCGCGCGCGGCTACGAGCCGTGCCTTTGGCGCCCTTGAATTCCGGAGTGGCGACTAATTTAATTTTCACATCACTGACGACTTTATTATTCCCTCCCTTTTTACCGCTAGAATTACTGACGGTGCTCGTGCCGCCATTGTTATCCACGATGGCTCCACTGTTGTCTTCCGGGAGCGTGCCGCTGCGGCGAGCTTGGGCGATGTTGGTGAAAAAAGTGCAAGCAACGGCGAGAACGACGAGCGCGAGGAGGTTTGATTTGAGTTTCATAAAATTCGGGTATTTCAAGTCGGCGGCGGAACCCATTGGATTCCGCCGCCAAGAGAGAGGTTTTAATTAGCGAAGATTAGTTGCCAGCGAACACAATGTTGCCATTCGCATCCGAAATCGTCACGCCAGCCAAGCTGGTGCCGCTGGTGATGAAAAAGTGCTGCGAGCTGCTGCAAGCGCCACCGGAAACGATCATCGGCGAGGTGATGTAGGGATAAACGATGCCACCCGCCGAGCCGACGGCATTGACGTAGAGCACCGTGCCGTCCGCGACATTGAGCGCGCTGACATTCACATTCACCACGAGATCGAGCAACGTCGGGTAATAGGGTAGGACGTTGAAGTCGCCCGTGCAAGAACCGCTGGAGCTGGATGCGAAGGTTAGCGTGCCGCTGGAGACCGCCGGCAGCGCAGGAGTAGGAGCCGGAGTCGGGGTGGTGCTTTTTGAGCCGCCGCTCTTTACCCCGCTCTTGCTGGTGCCAGGAATCGGATCCGTAGCGCCGGCTTTGGCTTGGACGTTTTGTTGGGAGACCAAGCCGCACAAGAGAGCGATGGCGGCGACAGCGAGGAGGTTTGATTTGAGTTTCATAATTTTAATTTCGTTTGTTGTTTTATTTTGTTTCGTGATCCGGTTTTCCGAGTTTCTACCGGACGAATCACGCGTTGACTTCCTTTAGCAGCGGTGATGCCAACTCGAAAACTTTATTGAAAATCGCGAAATCATTGAGGTTTCCCGGTGATTTCCGATTGAGCGGAACGGTTGTAAAAAACGGCGCGGTGTTTGCGGAACAAAATTTTTGCCGCGTGTTCCGCGACCGGAACAGGCGGAACAAAAATTCCGACGTGTCATCATCCAAAAATTCCGGTAAACCCTTCCGCGTGTCATCCGCCCGCTTACAACGCAGTCTCCGCGCCACGTTTCTCGGCCTTGCCGTGAACGTGTTGCTCACGGCGGCCAAATTTACAGCGGGCGTCATTGGCCATTCGCAAGCGCTCATCGCCGACGCCGTGGAATCGCTCGCGGATATCTTTAGTTCCATCATCGTCTGGCGCGGTTTGGTCGTGGCCGAAACGCCGCCGGATGAAAAACATCCTTATGGCCATGGCAAAGCGGAGCCCATTGCCGCAGCGATCGTTTCCATCATGCTGATGTTGGCGGCAGGCTTCATTGCGTTCCATTCGCTGCAAGGCATTGTCGAGCCGCGCAACGCACCTTCGCCGTGGACGTTGGTCGTTTTGGTTGGCGTGATCGCGCTGAAAGAAACCTTATTTCGTTTTGTGCTCGATGAATCGGCGCATGTCGAAAGTTCCGCATTGGAAACCGATGCGTGGCACCATCGCGCCGACGCCATCACGTCGGGCGCGGCGTTTGTCGGTGTCACCATCGCATTGATTGGTGGTAAAGGATACGAAGCGGCCGATAATTGGGCGGCCATCGCAGCGGCCTTCGTCATCGCGTTCAATGGCCTGCGCCTGCTGCGTCCGGCGTTGAGTGAACTCATGGATGCCGCGCCGGATGCCGAACTCATCGCACGAATTCGCACGCTCTCAAAAAAAATTCCCGGCGTGGATGACATTGATAAGTGTTTCGTGCGCAAGATGGGCTATCAATTTTTCGTGGATATCCATGTCGTCGTTGATCCGCTCATGACGGTTGAGCGCTCGCATCGCATCGGCCATCAGGTAAAAGATCAATTACGAGCCGAAATTCCGGCCGTGCGCGATGTATTGGTGCATATCGAACCGCTCAAAATCGGAAGAATCATTGAGCCGTGAATCCCGATACCCATTTCAAAGGCTGGGCCAAACCCGGTCCCGTGCCTCCGGGCCTAGCGGCGGGCGTGACTGTGGAACCGCACGAAACGCTCGATGCCATCAGCGGGCATTTCCGTTTGTTTCAATTGCGCGACGGCCACCGTTTTTCCACCGATGACATTTTGGCGGCGTGGTATGGCACGAGTTGGTGCCCCACCGCGCGCACGGCGCTGGATCTCGGCAGCGGCATTGGCACCGTGGGCACGATTTGCGCGTGGCGTTTGCCGGGTGCGAACTTTGTGACTGTGGAAGCGCAAAGCGAGAGCGTGGTTTTGGCCAGAAAATCCGCGCGCTACAATGGTTTGACGGAACGTTACGACATTCGTGTAGGTGATTTTCGCGATGCAGAAATTCTCGGTGCGGATGAAAAATTTGATCTCATCACTGGCAGTCCACCGTATTTTCCCACCGATGCTGGCGTGAAAAGTGAGCATCCACAAAAGCTCGCGTGCCGGTTTGAACTGCGCGGCACGGTGGCGGATTATTGCGCGACCGCCGCGAAACACCTCGCGCCCGGTGGCTTTTTTGCGTGTGTGTTTCCGTATGAGCCAGCGCAGTTGGCGCGGGTGCAAGCGGGCGCGGCGGAAGCTGGTTTAGTCATCGTCCGGCAACGTCCGGTGATTTTTCGCGAGGGCGATCGCCCACTGGTCGGTTTGTTTGGCTTGATGCGACGGGAAGACTTGCCGGAATGGTTTCGCGGCCAGACGTGGGCAGAACCGGATTTGATTATTCGGGCGCGGGATGGAAAAATTCACCCAGAATATTCCGCCGTGAAATTAGCGATTGGCTTTCCGCCGTGAACAAATTTTAACCGCCAATCTGCGCTGATTTCCGCTTATCAAAAAGTCGTGATTGGATGGCTACAGGATTTAATCAGCGAGAATCAGGGTTTCAACTCGCAACTATGGGCGCGGCGGTGAGCGTTAGAAAAATTTCTTCTAGAGCGCCGAGGCTGCCGCTTTGGGTGCGCAATTCATCGCGCGTGCCGATGGCGATGAGGCGGCCGTCGTTGATGATGCCGATGCGATCCGCCATTTCTTCGGCGATGCTCAATTGATGGGTGGAAACCAACACGGTCATGCCCGCGAGTGAGCGTTCTTTCAAAACATCTTTCACCACGCGGGCGTGCTGCGGATCAAGCCCGACCATCGGCTCATCAATCACAAATACTTCCGGGTCGTGCAGCAGCGCGGAGACGATGGCGATGCGTTGGCGGGTGCCGTGAGAAAGCCCTTCCAGCGGCCGATCCACAAAGTCGGCGAGGTGAAAACGGGCGACAAGTTCGCGGGAATTTTTTTCGATCCGGTTGGCGTCGAGTTGAAATAGTTGGCCGGTGAAGCGAAAAAATTCCCACGCAGTCAACTTGTCGTAGAGAAACGGAAAATCCGGGACGTAAGCCATGCGTCGCCGCGCTTCGAGCGGCTGGGCTTGGATGTCAAAGCCAGCGATGCGGGCGGAACCGGCGGTGGGTTTCATCAAGCCGGTGAGCAGTTTAATGGTGGTGGTCTTGCCGGCGGCGTTGGGGCCGAGCATGGCGAAAAATTCGCCGCGTCCGATTTTTAACGAGACGTCGTTGACGGCGATCAGGTCGCCGAATTTTTTTACGAGATGGTCGAGTTCAATCATGGGCGGCTAAATTCATCAATGCGGGCAGAGATTTCTCCGGGCAAATCAACCCGTAAAATTTCGCCGAGCGTGCTGACATCGACGATGGCGTCGTGACCGAGCAGGCTGGTTTGCAGGCGATAAACCGGGACGAGTTCGGATCCGATACGGACGCGGGTGCGGCGAGCATCCCAGATGATTTGCTGCGTCGCAGCCGCCGGAGTCAACAAAGGCAGATCCATGGCCCCGAGCAGAGCATCGGTGAAATCACCGCCGAAAGCGCGCAGTATGGCGTTGGGATTTTTGATTTCATCAAAGGTGAGATCTCGTTCGAGGTTGATGCCTTCGTTAGTGATTTTTACATGGACAGATTGGTTCGTGGCGAATGAGTGTAATTCAATGATGGCAAAGCGAGCGGTGACTTTGAGGCTCATTTCCTGCCATTCACGGGTGTTACGAAACCGGATCCGACCGTCAAATTTCAAACGATTGGTAAAGTCGCCAAGGGCGACGTTGCCGGCGAGGTGGACTTGATAGCCGGCGCGGGCCACAAAACCTTCCGGCGGCGGATTGGCTTCATCCAGCGTGGCCATTTGCTGGCCAACGCTGCTCGAAAATTCACAGTAGCCCATCCGTTCGCGATTTTGGTAAACACTCAATGAGGAAGCGTCTGGTGCGGTGAGAATCTTGCGCCAGACGAGTTCAAAGGGAACTGGCGTATCGCCGGCCAGTGACCCGTATTCGGCGCGCCAGAGCAGCACATTCATCGTCACCCAAAAAATGGTAAACGCAAAAAATGTCAGGCGGGCGTTCATCCAAAATCATTTAGCCGGAATCGTGATCGGCTGGCCGACGCGTAATTTTTTGGCGTTCAAGCCCGGATTCGCCGCTTGCAGAGCGGGCAGACTCACACTGTATTTGCGGGCGATGCTGGCCAGCGTTTCCCGTTCCGCGACGGTGTGGGTGCGCTTGGCGGCTTTGAGGGGAACTGGTTTTTTGCTGATGGTCGTAGTGGTAGAGCTATTTTGGTGAACGCTGGAATTGCCAGTCGCAGAGCTGCTGGTGTTGCCGGAAGAAATGTCATCAGGCCCCGCGCTGCCTTGCGGCTGCGGTTGTAAATTATTTTGCAATGTTGAATTCGTTCGAGCCGGAGGCGGTTGATTAGCGTAGTAGGCGCGCCACTTATCCACTTCATCCTGTAACTTGTGGTTGCGTTCGGCGAGATCTTCCAATTGTTTTTGCGCAGCTGGCGTGCTTGGCAGGGAAACGACATCGGAGGCGAGTTTTACTTTGCGGCTTTCGATGTGCTGCTTGATGACGCCGACATTTTCCGCTTTGGGATTCAGGCGCAGATATTCTTGATAATGATAAATCGCCGCTGCCGGATCGGACGTTTTAGTATCGGTATCGAAGAGACAGGCGAGTTGAAAATGTGCGGAAGCCGAACGCGGATTCACTTCCAAAGATTCGGTGAAAGCCTCGATAGCACCCGTGTAATCCATCGCGTTCACGCGGCTTTTGCCGAGCATGAAGTGCGGTTCCTTATCTTCATCCAATTGGTTGGCATCCATCGGCGAACAGCCGTTGAGGGTGAAGAGTGCTCCCGCCATCAGTCCGCTGAAAGTAAATCTGCTCAAAAACGACATGGCGCGAAGCTAAACGAACTTGTCGGCGCGTGCAATGGCGGGCTGTAAAACCTGCTTGAGATTCTCGTCTGCGCCGCGCAAGCTAGGCATGGTTGCGCGCGCGTGGTGGAATGGCAGACACGCCAGACTTAGGATCTGGTGCCGCAAGGCGTGAAGGTTCAAGTCCTTTCGTGCGCACCATCCTTCGCTGAAATTAAGCACAGGCGAAGGTTCTCGTGCCGAAAAGAAAGGTCAGCCGGATGGACTTAGATTTGTTACCAAGCTACTTTGCTGCTCGGACGCGTTCCTTTTTATCTTCCAATTCCGACTGCAATTTCTTCCGGTCGAACGCTAACTGCTGACTGAGTTGCTCGGCTTGGTCGGGCTGATTGGCAACCTTGGCGATTTCAGCTTTGAGCGCGATTTCGCGACCCGCAATTTTGGCGGAATATTCCGACTCCAATTCCGCAATCTGCGCTTTTTGTTTGGCGGTCAACTTGGTGGTCGGAGCGGTTTTGCTCAATCGCTCCATGGCGAGTTCGTAGGATGATTTCATAGGGAAAATTAAATTTTTAGTTCTCGACGCAGTAAAGTTGTTCTTTCAAACATTAACTGGTCTTTTTCTTCCAGGGTTGGTCGGGAAATTTGTCGGGCATCCGAATGACTTTTACCGTCGGGGTGGGAGCTTTGGCCATCTGTAATTCTGGGTCGCCCACCGCATGAGGATTGGGCGCACCAACTTGCGCGGCTTGGTTTTCGGCGCGCCAACCCGCGATGCGCGCCTGCAAACCATGTTGTTCGGCAGTGACTTTGTCGCCGGACTTCATGTAAAACAGCGAAAGATTGGTATGAACGAGTTGTTCTTTGGGTCGTAATTTTTCCGCCTTGTGACCTTCAATAATCGCTGCTGGCAGGTCTCCTTGACGATAAAGTGCCATGCCAAGAGCTAGTTGAGCCTCAAAATGTTCTGCTTCCACCGTCAGCACCGTTTTTAACTGCGCGACGGCGCTGGCAAAGTCGCCTTGGCTGAAGGCGAACATGGCATTGTCATACTGTTCCTGCGGAGTCATCGCCTGCACGCTAACGACCTGTCGCGTCAAACGCAAGGGGCTGATGCTGGGCTGGGTCGAAATTAATCAAACTAATCACAAAAACTGGCGGGCGTAGATTTCTTTTTGGTGTCTGCATAAGTAATTGATTTATAACTAGATATAAGTAGCATTAGAATTTGACACGGTCGCCCGAACTGCTTTAACGTGTTACTGCAACGGTGTCGCACTGAAACGTCTTCAGTCGTGTATTCGCTTTGCCGAAGTAAGCTTTTAGATCCCAAGGTCCCATTATGAGTAATACAACTACGGGCGTGCCATCTTCGGGTGGTGCCCAAAAAGTCTCGTCCATCAGCGAAGTCGTAATCCGCATCGCGGGTAATTCGCAAGATGGTATCCAAGCCATCGGCGGTTTTCTGGCGCGCCTCGCGGGCCGCAGCGAACAGGAAGTCATGACGTTCATGACCATTCCCGCCACGATTTCTGGTGGCGCCTCCATCTTCCAAGTCCGCATGGGCAGCGGTGAAGTGTTGAGCTCCGGCGACG
>CAIWFB010000350.1 GCA_903911825.1 uncultured Verrucomicrobia subdivision 3 bacterium | reverse complement strand
TGGTGTCGCGGTTGGAAACATCGTTGCCGTGGATGGTGTTGGGCAGCGTGCCATCTTTTTCGAACTTGGCGAACGTGAGTAGCAATTGTTTTACCTCGTTCACCATGCCGCCAGCTAGTAAGCCACGGGCGCAGATGAGTGAATCCCGTCCCCAATCCAAGAACCACGGATAACCGGCGATCACGGTTTTACCAGCATCGCGGCGCACAACGAATTGTGCGGCGGCTTGGCGCAATTGCTGTTCGAACGAAATGGGTTCCGCGCCACGACCCAGGCTCTGTTTGGCAGGACGAGTGAGTGCGGACGTTTCAGCCGTGAGCGTGAGTGTGGTGCAAGTGCCTTTGGTCAGTGGCAGTTCAAACCAGCCGGGGCTGTAAGCATCGCCGCTGCCGGTCTGGCCACGGGATTGTTCCACGGGATGAGGAATGTTTTCGCACCACTCCGGCTGCGGATGATAAACACCGCCGTCGGTGAACGCGCGCAGTTGTCGATCGCTGGCCGGCGTGAATTCAAAGCCAACGGCGTTTTTGATCTTCAGTTTTGAATTTTGAAGTTCCCGAGTGTTTGACGAAAAATGAAAATCCGCGCTGGGATTGCGTTTAGTTTCGCTGTGAAAATTCCGGTCTTCGATATCCACGCGCAGCGTGAGGCGCACATCCGCCTCGGCGGGGAGTTGTTTGCCGAGGGCGCGTTTTTCCGTGGGGCGACTGAACTGGAACACTGTGGTGTTCTGCCCGGAAATCATTTCGGCACGCAATTCGATCTCTACCGTGCGTCCGTCACCGGCATTCGCAACAAAGTTCCAGATGGCCGGTGAGCCAGGCTGAAACGACGCGAGGTTTTTGCAATCCAGCGGCGATAGAAAACCGTCGGCGTTCACCCAAGCGCGGATGCGCTTCACGAAAACGTGACGATCTACGGGCACGGAGGCGTGCAAGCTGGCGCCGAGTGCACAGTCGTATTTGGAATTCACGCGGCCCAAGTCCACGCACAATCGGGCCATGCCGCCGATGTCGTTCGTCAGCAAAGCCAGCGTGGTTGGTTGATAGTTGGTGGCTGATAGCCCAGGGGGGGCAGCGTCCAAAAAGCGGATGGATGCTGAGACTTTTTGCGCGTTGGTGGTGTAGCGCTCCAGAGAGAGTTGAGCATTGTTCCCAGCGGCAGTGGGCGCAAAGCTGGCGAGGTGACGGTTGCCGACGACGATCGATTGAACGTGTTGAGCGTTCAGCGTTGCCCGAAATGGCGCGTTATCTTCAATCAGCAACCAATGCCCCGGCGGCACGAGCGTGATCTTTCGTGCATCGAGCAAGGTCCATTCAGTGACGCGAGGGAAAATATTTCCGGCCTGCGCTTCGGCGAGCAGCTTGGCCAATGGCGTTTTGGTTCGGCGGTGCGCAAATTCGCTAACGGCGGCGAGAAAATTTTTGGGCGAATGTTCGACCTGCTGCGCGAGCCATTGCCAATCGAGATCTTCGGCAGCTTCCGCAGGAACAATCTGATTCAGCGCGGTCAAAGCCCACGCCGCTTGCGCGCGGGTGCGACGGTAAGTTTCGCCGCTCAAGCCGACTGGTTGATCGGTCAGCGCCAGACAGTGAGCCGCGCCGGGGGCGAGGCTGAATGAAGTTTCGGTTTCTGAAACGACTGCTTTGGGCAGCGGCTGGCCGAGCAGTTCAAATTTGAGATATGAGATTTGAGATTTGAAATCGGCGGCAGGCGAGACGCCTGCGCTACTTTGAGCTGCAAAAGAGATGCGATTTTCTTTTTCGGCATCGGTGTTCACCAAAATCAATACGCTGTCTTTGCCTTCAGCGGATTCGCGGAGCAGGGCGTAGATGGGCGAGTCCGGCGCGCTCAAACGGGTAAGTTTCGCGCCGTCGAAAAAACAGGGATGATTGGCGATGAGCTGATTGAGTTGCGCGAGTTCGGGGACGATGTTGTCGGCGGCATCCCAGTTCAGGCCGGTGTTGCCGTGGACGCGGATTTTTTCGGCGGCGAGCCATTCCACACCGCAGGTGAAACCAAAGCCGCCGTTCGGGCTGGTCAGGGCGCAGAGGCGATTTCGCAGCAACGACCAGACGCGACCTTTGTCCGCGAGGCGACTGTTGTCGTGCGTTTCTGAGTAGTGAACGTAGCTGCCGACGCGTTCGCTTTGGCGGTTTGAGTAGTCGAGATAACCCGCGACGTCCCGGCCGGAATAATTTTGGAAGAGTTCAGAATACGCCCACTGCATGCCGCCTTCGGTGAGCAACGTTTCTGTGGCGTCCCACGAACCGCCCAGACCTTCTAGCAAGAAGATTGCTTCGGGAAATTCTTCCTGCACGCGAGCGATGATGTATTGCCACGCTTTGGCGGGAACTTTGTAGCCGGCGTCGCAGCGGAAACCGTCCACGCCGCGGCGGCACCAAACGATCAGCGAGTCGGCGATGAGATCCCAAAGTTTGACGTCGTGCTGTTCGAGTTCGACGAGGTCTTCCCAAACGGTGCCCCACGCGCCGGGGCTGGCGAATTCGCCGTCCGTTTTCTTTAGAAAAAACTCCGGGTGGTTTTCTTGCAACGTCGAGCCCCAACCGGTGTGGTTGATGACGATGTCAATGAACACGCGGGCGCCGAGTGCGTGCGCGGCGTAGGTGAGTTCGCAAAATTGTTCAATGCCAGTCGTGCGTTTATCGAACTCGACGAGTGCGGGATCAACCGCCGTCAAATCCAACGCGGCATACGGACTACCAAAACGGCCGAAGCGCGCATACGTTGTGGGCGTCGGATGAACGGGCAGCAGGTGAATGATGCGGCAGCCGAGTTTCTGGACGATGTGCGGGAGCTGCTGTTTCAGGTCGCGAAAGGTTCCCGACGGTGGCAGCGTGGCGAAGCCTTGCGCTTCGAGTGCCTTTAATTCTGTCTCTAATTTTTCATCTGCCGTGGCCGCCAGATTTTTGGTCGCGCCGAATAAACGGGTGAAGGCGCAGTAAATGGTATTGGCGGTGCGGGCGAAATTCGGATGCACGGAAATTCCCACATCGCCACCGTCTGGCCAGTGCTGCCATTTTTTTTCGTCGAGCAAGTAAGCCTTGGCTTGGAAAAAACCAACTTCGGCCAGCGGGAGTTCGGTTTCCCAGCCGTCGGCGGTTTTGTGCATGGGCACATCGCGCCAGGAGGAATTAGCGACGACAGCTTTGCCCGCGTGGGCGGCGATGATTTCCTGACGTTTGGCCGCCGCGCGACCGAGATTGGTGCGCAGACGGGCGGAAGATTTCTGGTGCTGCGCTGCATTGGTGGCGCGGAGTTTAAAAATGATTTTGTCGCCGACGAAACGTAAAATGCGTTCGCCTGCGGCGGGGGACATGGCGGGTTTGGGTTGCTCCACGCAGAAATTTTTAGCAGGAAGCGGCGCGGGCTGAAAGCAAAAGGCGGTTGGAAAATTAAATTAAAGTTTGGGCGCGGTTTTAAGGTGACGGGTGATTGGAAGTAGATTTTTCTTTGGGTTGCGTTGCGAGCACGGGCGATTTAACTTGGCCACGCACAGGACGGATTGGTTACCCAATGGCTACCACGACATTAAATCCCGGCGAAGAAGCTCAATTGATGCAGACGATTGAGATGTTCGAAGTCATTGTGCAGTCGCAGCCCAGCGATACACAATCGCTCGAAATTCTCAAAGAAGCGTATTCCAAGCTCGGTCGCGAAGAAGACGTCGTCAATACTTCCAAGCGCATCGCCAATGCTTACATGCAGCAGGGGCAACTATCGTCGGCGATTTTGGAATACGAAACGGTTTTGCAACGGCGGCCGGATGATGCGGACGTGCGTGCGGCGTTGAAGCAGATTGAGGAGCGTGCCAGTAATTCTGTGGTGCAGCCGCCTATGGATTCCTCGGTGCTGCCATCCGTGTCGGAGACGACGATGTTGCGCCGCAAGGCTAAGGTCGCGGCCACGACGCCGGCGGTGAATGGCGTGGTGGATGACGGTCGCAAATCGCTCTACAAAGTTTACGTCGAGAGCAAACTCATCACGGCGGGTGATTTTGATTTGTGCTGGCGCAATGTGGATTTGACGTTGCCGCCGCCGGATGTGATTGAGCCGTTCATCCAAACGCTGCACGAAAAAGGAATTTTTTTCATCGAAAAATCTCTGCGCCTCTTGTCCGATAAATCCCGCGTCGCGCATCTGCCGTTGGATCGTTACGATGTGGACATGGATTTGGCGCGCGGCTTTCCGGCGGAAGTCTGCCGCCGTTGGTGTGTGTTGCCCTTTGACCGCATGAGCAAAGCCATTCTCGTGGCGACGGCGAATCCTTTTAACCAACAGGCGGCCAAAGAACTTTCCGAGGCGACCACGCACCGATTGCTGTGGTATGTAGCCGCGCCCAACGACATCGTCAACAACCTGCGCAAAGCGTTTCGCTGACCATGGCCAAAATCAAGTCATTTGCCGAACGGATCGCGGACGCCCTCGTCGAGGACGGGTTGTTGAGCTCGGCGCAGGTGGAGGAATTACTCGAGCGCCAGAAGAAAGAAGGTGCGCGGCTGGTGAAATTGCTGGTGGATAAAGACAAGCAATACGTCAGCCCGGACGATCTCGCGGTGTGCATGGGCCGCGTGCTGAACGTTTCGCCGATCAATCTCACCCGCATCAATCTATTGCCGGAAGTGGTGGAATTGATTCCGCGCGACACCGCTCATAATCACAAGGTGGTAGCCATTGCGCGGCTGGAAAATAAATTATTCCTCGCGATGGCGGATCCGTTGAACGTCCTCGCTCTCGACGACGTCAAGCGCATCACCAAGATGGAGGTCGCGCCACTCATTGCCTCCGAAAAAGCCATCACCGACAAGCTCAATGCGATTGACGCATCCAAGAGCGGTTCGATGGAAGACCTGATTCAGGACGCGCAGAAAAAGAGCGAGGCCGATGGTGAAGCCGACACGATCGAATCGGTTCGTGAAGCTCAAGAGGAAGTCAACCTCGACGCCCTCGCCGCTTCCAGCGAAGAAGCGCCCGTCATCAAACTCGCCAACCTCATCGTTCTCCAAGCCATCAAAGACCGCGCGAGTGATATTCACCTCGAACCGTTCGAGAAACAGATGCGTTTGCGCTACCGCATTGACGGCGTGTTGCAGGACGCCACGCCCCCGCCGAAACAGTTGCAACTCGCGCTGGCTTCACGTTTCAAGATCATGTCGAACCTCGACATCGCCGAACGCCGTCTCCCGCAGGATGGTCGTATGCGCGTCAAAGTCAGCGGCAAAGATTACGATTTGCGCGTCTCAATTTTGCCGACCGTGCATGGCGAAAAAATCGTGCTGCGCGTATTGGACAAATCCAATTTGTCCGCCAGCCTCGATAAACTCGGGCTCGACGAAAGCACGTTCAAGCAATTCAAGAGCGCCATTGACGCACCGCACGGCTTGATCCTCGTCACCGGCCCGACCGGTTCTGGTAAAACGACGACGCTTTATTCCGCGCTGAACGAACTGAATAATCCGACGTGGAATATCATCACCGTGGAAGACCCGGTGGAATTCCAGATTCCCGGTATCAATCAGGTGCCCACGAAAAAAGAAATCGGCCTCTCGTTCGCCAACGCGCTCCGCTCGATTCTTCGCCAAGACCCAGACATCATCATGATAGGGGAAATTCGCGACACCGAGACGGCGGAAATCGCTATCGAAGCCGCGCTCACCGGCCATCAAGTGCTGTCTACGATGCACTGTAACGACGCGCCCGGTGCTATTGCGCGTCTGGACGACATGGGCATCGCGCCCTTCTTGATTTCGTCCTCCATCATTTTGTCCTGTGCGCAACGCCTCATGCGCCGCATCTGCTCGCACTGCAAAGAACCCGTCGTCTATCCGGCTTCAATGTTTGAAGACCTCGCCATTGACCCCGTCATGTTTGACGGTGTGCAACTCTTCCGTGGCCGCGGCTGCGACCGTTGCAAAAATTCTGGTTACGTGGGTCGTATGGCCATCATTGAAGTCATGACGGTGAGCGATCAGATTCGGAAACTCATCATCTCCCGCGCCAGCACGCGCGAAATGGCCAAGCTGGCGGTCAATCAGGGGATGCGCACCTTGCGCATGGTGGCTTTGGATCGCGCGCGCGACGGAATTTCTACGCTCGAGCAGGTGCTGGTCACTACGTCCGCCTTTTAAAATACTTAAAACCGACCGACTTTAGGTTAGGGCACCGAATCATCATCACGCAGCCACGGTGGCAATTGAGCCTGCGATGGCGATGAGGGCGGAGTCACCGATGGCGGACGAACGATGCCGGGCAGGGGGGTGATGCCCTTGGCGTGGCTCGCTTCATTGCGTAAAGATTTTGCCGAACCACCCAGCTGATTGAATGGCTGAGCCGTTTCTAGATACGAATCTTTCGCCACCGGCAGCGGCGTTCGTGCGGTTGGTAAAGTTTTTTCCAAAGCTGCACTCGGCTCCATCATCGCCCGAAAACGATCCATCCCTGCCAATTGTTCCGGCGTCTGTTTGGGTGGTTGCGGCGGCAGATCAAACGTGTTGCCCCAAGCTGCTTCCTGACGTTGGATTGGGGTCAACGGCGTGTTTGGTCGGACGCCAAAAACGTCGTTAAAAAATTTCGGCGGGCCATTGGGCAACTGTTGCTGTTGCTGCTCGGTCAAGCGCGTGAAGGGATTCTCATCATTCGGCTGGTTATTCAACTTCGCAAAGGGATTATTCGGGTCGCGCGGATTGAAATCTGGCCCGCGATAGCCATTCGTAGCGGCGAAAGCTGTGGCCCGTTCCTGCCGTTTCAGATAGCGCTGTTCCACCGAGAGCTTGGCGTCTTCGTTTTTCTCAGGCAGACCCAGAATTTTCTCAGCGGTGGGAATCCCTAGGATTTCTTCTGAGGTCATCATGGCCCACTTTTTTTTACCCTCCAGAATTTTTTCCCAGGCTTTCTGTTCCGCCGGTGAAATCAGGCGCTGCACCTGATTGGCTCCCGGCAGAGTGTCGTAGGATGGCTCCGCTTTGCCGATTCCAAACAACGGCGAAGGGGCATTGAAAGCACTCGGGGTGCGGCGCGATGGCTCGGAGGATAAAAAAGAATTCGCCTTCTCCGTCGTGCCATTTTCGACTGGCTTGGAAAAAATGATGGGTTGCTGCGCGCTTACCGACCAAGCCGCGCCCGCCGTGAATACGGCGAAAGCCAAGGTAAATTGTAGGCTGCGAAGCTTCATCTTCAGGTCTAACACGCTAGAGCAATGGACAGCTCTGGTCAAAAAAGTATTCAAAGGAAGTTGGTCAAATAGTTGATGGTTGATAGTCGAAACATCCCGCGAGCCGTCTTGGCTATCAACTAACCACTCTCAACTATCAACCGATTCACTGTCGCTCGTATTCCCCTTTGCCGAGCCGTTTATAGACCTGAAAGCCCGATTTCTTCGCATCTGAGATGGAGAGCGGCTTGAGTTTGTGCGGCGTGCTAAAACCGGAAATGATCTTTCGCACCGGCTTTTTACAGGCGGGACACTTTTCCAGCGGCGCGGCTGAAATCGGGCGGTTCAAGGTAAACGTCCCGCCGCACGCCTTGCAGCTTCCTTCGCAGAGTTCGTATTCGTAAAGTGGCATAAAGTCCGAGTGATTATTTACGCTGCGCCAGCGTTTCCCGCCACTCTTTTAATTGCGCCTGTGCCGCCGCCAACTGTTCCGCGCTGAAAATCTTCTCACTCGCCAAATCACGAATGAGCTTTTCCGCGCGGGGTAGGTTGCTGCAACGCCGCGCATGAATTTCTGCCAACTTCAACCGCAGGCCCAAGTCCGTCGGCTGTTCACGGATATGTGCCTCCAGCAATTCGATGGCCGAACCCAAGAAACCTTGCGCCAACAGATCATCCGCCGATCCGCTGTTCGCTTCGGCGGTGGACGCAACCTTTGCTTTATGCGGCTGGCTCCATTCGCTGATGGAACGGCGCGCAAATTCCAGATGCGCCGCCGGAATCACCGCCTGCTGTTTCAGTTTGTTCCAGAGCTCCCACGCTCGGTCAGGCTGGCGCAAATCTCCCGCGTAAAGTCGCAGCAACAGCATCGCCGCACCCGCATCCGCTGGATTTTGGGCGAGCAGTTTTTTCAATAACGTCTCCGCTTCTGTCAATTTCCCCGTTGCCCGCAGGCGCGCAGCTTGATTCACCGGACGTTCCACTGCCGCGCGATCCTGTTTCACTCCGAGAAATTCGAGCGTGTGCTCCAGCGTGGCTGCGTCCAATTCCCCGTCACGTTTCAACTCCTCGCACAGCTTGATGGCCGCGTCGGTCTTGCCGTGATGGATGAGGTAAGCGATTGCGTCGCGATGCCGTTGGGCGGCGTGCGGATCCACCTGGCGATGGTCGTGGGCGCCGGGCTCAATCAATCGGAGAATCCCCTGCGTCAAAATTTCGGCAATGCTACTGCGTAACAGAAGCGCGATACCGACGGGGACGATCAGCAACAATGGCGCGCTGCCTGCACCGCCGCCTTGCATCATTCCCAGCATCACAGCGATCAGAAAAACCACCGCAATGGTGCGAAGTGAACGGGTGAAATAATGGCTGCGTTTGCTTTCGCCCGCGTGATTTTTATCCAAGCCCGTCAGCCACCAAGTCGCCGCCGCGACCACTGCCAGCACGACTAGGTTGAGTGTGTTCATTGCAAGCGATACGTCGTGCCGTTAGTGATGGTGTAGTCTTCACTAAAGCCATGGCGGCGGATGCGCCGATTTTTGTCGAAAATGGCGTAAGGCGCTTCGCGAATGGGATTCAGAACGTAGCGCTCCTCACCCACGTGCGGTAATTTTCCATCTTGTAACCTAATGTAAGGTGTCAGGTCAGCTTCCGTTGGGATGTAATCCAGTGAGGTTTTTTTCTCTAGGGCAAATTGGTTTTTAGCCGCGTCAATTTGGCGGAGATGATCAATGATGGCACCATTGTTTTGCCCAACAAAAGACCGACCATAAAAAAAGTTCTCCTTTGCTACAAAAAATAAAATTAATCCAAACACGGCAGTGATGACTTCTATTTTCCAGCGAATTTGTTTTTTGATCTGGCTGAGGATTGGCTTCGTCTGAGTTTCCTCAATTGATTTGAAGTCCTGCCATTGAAAGAAACCAACCAACAGGCTAAGACTGACCCAATATAACAAAACTAGCCCGCAAGTGAGGATGAAAACCTGCTGGTCGGAAATATCGAACAAGACGGCAATCACTGGAGCTGGTCCGCAGAAAACGCACAGGATTGCTACGATGACGATGCCCACAAATATGTTCCCCGATGTCCAATTAAAATTTGGGGGCAGTATCCACATAAGGAGACAAGCCAGTAAGCCCAGTGCAAGCAATGCTCCCAAAACCAGCCCAGCTTGCTTCAAGGTTTCGATGATGAATTGTCGGCGTGAGTTCATATCAGAATTTCAACACCGAGCGCAGCGTCTGGTTGCGGCGGCGCTTTAATCGTCGCTGTTGCCGTGGCCCGCGCAGCCGCAGCCGGCGGTCGCCACGCAGTCGGCGCAGAGGAATTTACCCGCCAGCTCCAGCACATCGAAACTGCCGCAGCGTTCGCAAGTCGCGTCTTCGGTCTGGTCCGTCGGCGCACTCACTCTTGGGCGAAATGTTCCGCCAGCGCGATAGCTTTGCGCATGGACATGGATTTGTTCACCGTCTCCTGAAATTCCGCTTCCGGCGTGGAATCATTCACCCAGCCGCCGCCCGCTTGCACGTAAGCTTTGCCATCTTTCACCAGCGCCGTGCGGATGGTGATGCAGCAATCCAAGTTGCCGTTGAAGGAGAAATAGCCCACGCAGCCGCCGTAAGGCCCGCGCGCCGTCTGTTCCAATTCCGAAATGATCTGCATCGCGCGAATCTTCGGCGCGCCACTCAACGTGCCGGCGGGGAACGTGGCGCGCATCAGATCGTAAGGCGATTTGGCGGCGGACAATTTGCCTTCCACCTGCGAGACGATGTGCATGACGTGGCTGTAACGCTCGATGATCATCAAGTCTTTCACTTGCACGCTGCCGAAATCGCAGACACGGCCGATGTCGTTGCGCGCGAGGTCCACGAGCATGACGTGTTCGGCACGTTCCTTCGGGTCGGCCAGCAATTCTTTTTCCAGCGCCAAATCTTCCGCCTCGGTTTTGCCGCGTGGCCGCGTGCCCGCGATGGGCCGGATCTCCACGCGACTATCTTCGCAGCGCACATGCAATTCCGGCGAAGCTCCAACCAGCGCGAAACCTTCCAGCTCCAGCAGAAACATGTATGGCGATGGATTCACGCTGCGCGTGGCGCGGTAGATATCCAGCGGTGTCGCCGTGACAGGCGCGGAGAACCGCTGCGAGCCGACCACTTGGATGATGTCGCCCGCGTGGATGTATTTCTTGGCTGCGAGCACGTTGGTCTGAAATTTCTCTGGCGTCTGATTGGAGACGAATTCCATCGGCGGCACTTCCGTGGGTAACGTCAGCGGCTCGTGCTGGCTTGGTTGTTCCAGCAAGGCGATGATGCGTTCGATCTCGCTCGTGGCATTCTCATAAGCCTCCGTCGGATTCTCGGCATCGTCTAGGACGGCGTTCACGAGAATGGTGATCGTCTGCTGCGCGCGATCGAACGTGAGCAATTGATCTGCGATGAGGAAATACATCACCGGCGTTTTCAATTCATCTTGTGGCGGACGCGGCACCACCGGTTCCACGTCGTGGATGAATTCGTAGCCGATGAAACCCACCGCGCCGCCCGTGAAGCGCGGCGAACCCGGCACGGCGACCGCGCGAAATTTCTTCATCATCCGCTCCACGATCTCCAGTCCGTCCTTCACGTCGCGGCCCACGATGGCGCTTTCCGTGATGCGACCGTTCTCGATGACTTGGATGTGCTGGCCTTCCTGGCGGATGACGGCGCGCGGGTTGCAGCCCACGAAGGAATAGCGCCCCACATGTTCGCCGCCTTCGACGGATTCAAAGAGGAACGACTCGCCCTGACCCCGGATTTTGCGATAAGCCGAGAGCGGCGTTTCGAGGTCAGCGAGGATGCGGCGCGCCACGGGGATGAGATTACCCTGCGTCGCGAGGTTCAAGAATTCAGCAAGCGTCGGCGAATACATGGGGGCAGGATACGCCAAAGCCCACCGAAAACAAAAGCCGGAAGGCAGTGCAGTATTCCGGCCGCTTTATTTCGCTGGCTTCACGGCTTGCTTCGCGCTGGCTGGCTGTGGCTAAATTACTCTCTGTGAAAATCATCGGCATCATTCCCGCGCGCTTCGCTTCGACCCGCTTCCCCGGCAAACCCCTCGCGCTCATCGCGGGCAAGCCGCTTATCCAGCACGTCGTCGAGCAATGCCAATTGGCAAAGTCGCTTTCCGAAGTCATCGTGGCCACGGACGACACGCGCATCTGGGAAGTGGCGCAGAATTTTTGCCGTGTGGAAATGACGCGCCCGGAACATCCGAGCGGCAGCGACCGCATCGCGGAAGTTTGCGAACGATGCGATTGCGACGCCATCGTGAATATCCAAGGCGACGAACCGTTGATTGATCCGAACGTGGTTGACGCGGTGGCGAACGCGTTGGCGCAAAATGAAATGTCCACCGCCGCGACGCCGATCAAGCATCTTTCCGAGTTGGATAATCCGAATGTCGTAAAAGTCGTTGTCAACACCGCCGGTCGGGCGTTATATTTTTCCCGGCGCACGATTCCGTATCTGCGTGATGCCGCCAACCGTCCGAGCAACGAACAGTTGGCGGCGTTTCCTTTTTTGAAGCATCTGGGTATTTACGGATTCCGGCGTGAGGCGCTTTTGCGGCTGGTTAAGTTCCCCGTGTCGCCGTTGGAAAATGCCGAGAAGCTGGAACAATTGCGCGCGCTGGAGAACGGCATTGGCATCGCGGTGGTGAAAGTAGATTACGACAGCATCGGCGTGGACATGCCGGAAGATGTGGCGCGGGTGGAGAAATTGTTGAGAGTTATTTGAGTTGATAGTTGATAGCGGGACGGCACGTTCGCGAGTCTGACTCTCAACTCTCAACTCTCAACTCACAGAACTATCAACTTTTTGAAATGAAATTTATATTCGTAACTGGTGGGGTGGTGAGTTCGCTCGGCAAAGGTTTGACCGCTGCCGCGCTCGGCACGCTGCTCGAGAACCGCGGCCTCAAGGTCGCACTGCAAAAATTCGACCCGTATCTCAATGTGGATCCGGGCACAATGTCGCCGTATCAGCACGG
>CAIWFB010000349.1 GCA_903911825.1 uncultured Verrucomicrobia subdivision 3 bacterium | reverse complement strand
TCAAGCGCGCGCGCCAGATGTTGTTGATGAAATAATTATTCCGCCGTCCGGCTGTTTTAGGCAGTCGGACGGTTTTTTGTTTTCCAAAACTGCAAACGATTTGCAATTAAGAGTTCAGCTTCACTGTTATGGACTACGTTGTTCTGATTTCTAGCATCTTATTAGGGGCGGGCACCTTTTTTGGTTTTCGTTTGAATGATGCTAAGCGAGTCAAAGTTCTTAATACCTTCACGGGTGCTTACCTCTTTGCTTTGGTGGTGCTTCATCTACTCCCTGATTTGTATGAGCCGGAAGCAGGAGCAATGGTTCGTCCGCTCGTAATCGGTGGCTTTATCCTATTAGGCTTCTTTCTTCAAATCGCTTTGGATGCCGTCTCCATGGGAATTGAACACGGTCATGCTCACGAAATTCAAGGTCGTATGGCTTTTGGTGTGCTCGCTGGATTATGTGTTCACGCTTTTGTGGAAGCTTTAGCGCTGGGTCAGACAGAAGGCCACGCACATGACTCATCCAGACATTTTTTACTCATCAGCGTCGTTGTCCATAATTATCCGATCACCATCGCGCTTTTGGGAATGTTATTACAAAGCGGAATGAAGAAATCCAGCGCGCTCGCCTGTTTAGGATTGTTCGCGATGATGGCTCCGGTAGGAATGTTCGTGAGCACGCATAGTGGACTGGCGATTTATTCCCGTTATCTCATGGCTGTGGTGATCGGTATTTTTATGCATATTTCCACCACTATTTTATTTGAAAGCGAAGATCATCACCGTTTTCCGGCTGGGAAATTGTTTGCTGTGATCGTTGGTTTGGCTTTGGGAATTGCTAGCGTATTATTTGAGTCGTGAAAACCACGGTTAGCCAAAAGCCTGCTCGACAACCTCACGAAATGTCCGTGCTGACCGGGCGACTGCGTCGTCAATCTCTTAAAATAACCGGCCCACGTGCAGCTATTTTAGAAATTCTCCGCGCCAGCCCACGACCGTTAACTAACAAACAAATTCTCGAGGCGCTGCCGACCGGTCAGTGCGACCTGGCCACAGTTTATCGTTCCATGCATCTATTGGAAAAAATGCAGATGGTCAAACGCTGTCATTTTCACGATGGTGCCTCACGGTTCCAATTGATTGCCGAAGGCGATGATGGGCACCACCACCATCTGGTTTGCACCCGCTGTTCCGAAGTTGTGGAGATTGAACAGTGTTTCCCGGTGGAACTTGAAAAACAAATCGCCACCGAAAATGGTTACCGCAGTGTCACTCACAAACTTGAATTTTTTGGTGTTTGCCCGACGTGTCAGGAGTGAAAAACTTTAATCGAACCAGCCGCTCGGCAAAAAGTCTGGCTCATTCTGGACAACTTGAATAAAAACTGTCCTAGTATTTTTTAGATAGCCTCTTCGGACAGCCAATCACCGAGGTTGAGGTATTCTTTGATCTTCCGGCGTTCGTAACGATTTTTGAGCGCCTTTTTGGGCTGATGATCCGTTTTCCGAAACGGATGTTTGGTATCGCGGACCGCTTCACTGATAGTTTGCATTGATTTCAGCATAGCATTTTACCTTTCTCAAACTGTCGCCTTAATTTGCAAGCCTAAACGATGCCAACCGTATTTGGCACGCTCAGAAATTTGCGACCGTCAAAAATGAGACTGGCTACCAGGGCGAATTGTTCAAAAAAAATTACGCAAAACAAAAAGAACCAGAACACCACTCTTTCTCGACTTGGCTGGCCACCAATTTCAAACCCAGTTTTTCAAAAGCGGCCTGAACTTCATGAAATTCGATCGCTAAAATTCCCGCTAAAACGAGTGTTCCCTTTGGGTGTAACCGATTCACAATCCGTTTTTTTTCGGCGACCAACAAATTGGAAATTAAATTCGCACAAACCAGATCATATTTTTCACGGGAATTGAGCGGCAATTTAGTGACGTCGGCGCGGGCGAGTTTGATTTTTTTAGTCACGCGGTTGACGCGCAGATTTGTGGTCGCGACCCGCACGGATTCGGGGTCGTAATCGAACGCGTTTACCGGACGATAACCCAACTTAGCGGCGGCAATGGCCAAAATTCCCGAGCCAGTGCCGATGTCTAAAAAACTTTTGGGGGCGACCCCCGATTGCAGACGGACAATTTCGCTCAAACAAAAGGAAGTCGTTGCGTGCTGGCCCGTGCCAAAGCTCAAACCGGGATCAAGAATGATGACCGCTTGATTTTTACGCGGGGCTTTTTTGATCCAGCTTGGTTTTACCAGCAGCGTCCGGCCGATTTCGATGGCCTTGAAATGTTTTTTCCAGGATTCCGCCCAGTCTTCTTGTTTTACTTTAACGGTTTCAACTTTACCGAGCCCGATATTGATACCGCATTGCCGAATCCGTTCCAAACCAGCAACTGCTTCGGCAATTTTTGCCGGGGCTAATAATTTTTTATCCGTCAGGTAAACCGCGACAATACTCACGCCCGTTTCGACATTGAAATAAGCGGAAGCGGTTGCGCCAAAAACTGAACCAGCCAGTTCCATGACAGCATCTTCGGCTTCAAGTGAGGTGATGAGGTCAACACGCCAGAGAGTTTTCGTAGATTTCATGATGATTTTACCGATGGTTTAGGCAACCAAATCGCGCCACGGAGTGAAGTTGAGCAATTCCACTTCGTTCATGTGTTCATGCAGCGCTACCTGCGTGATGCTGGCGTATTCAATGTCAAACTGGTTAGTTTTAGGTAAGTGAATTTTAAGCAGGATCGCCAGAATCATGCGGATCACTCCGCCGTGGCAAAAAATGGCAATATTTTCACCGGGATGATCTTTGATGATTTTGCGCAGACAAGGTTCGATCCGCGCACGAAACACTTTGCCGCTCTCACCGTTTGGCACGCCAAACTTTTGGATCTGATGCAGCCATTCGTGCGAGGGGAAATTAAACTGCGCCTGCACCGCTTGCCAACCGAGTCCCGTCCAGTCGCCGAAATCAATTTCTTTGAGCGCAGGAATAATTGTCTGTTTCTGCCCGCTGATTTTTAACGTCGGGGCCAGCGTTTGTTGCACGCGTTTCATCGGGCTGGCGTAGATGACATCAATGGTTTTGGCGCGCAAATAATTGGCCAGAATTTTCGCCTGCTTTTTTCCGTTCGGCGAAAGATTCATATCAATGATTCCGCCAAATTTCTTTTGGTAACGGGCTTCCACTTCGCCGTGGCGAATGAGCAATAAGCGGGTGGCCGGACGAGGTTTGATGGCGCGGCGTTTGATTAGAGGAATCACAGTCTTAGCCTTGGGAAATAGCGAGTTGTTGGGCGGCTAGCAAATCGCGGATGCCGGATTTGCCGAGCGTCAGTAAATCAGCCAGTTGCGTGTCCGTGAAGGTAGCTTCTTCGCCAGAACCTTGGAGCTCGATAAATTCACCCGCTGAATTCATTACGAGGTTCATGTCCACGGCGGCGGCGACATCTTCGGCGTAGCACAAATCGAGCAAAGGTTTGCCCGCAACGATGCCCACGCTGACGGCCGCCACGCCAGCGAGAATCGGGCTGATCGCCAATTTTTTCTCCGCCATCAGTTTATTGACGGCGAGTGAAAGTGCCACAAATGCGCCGGTGATGGCGGCAGTGCGCGTGCCGCCATCGGCTTGGAGCACGTCGCAATCTACGCAGATGGTGCGGTTGCCGAATTTTTCCAGATCCACGGCGGCGCGAATGGAGCGGCCGATCAAGCGTTGGATTTCGGAGGAGCGGCCGTCTAATTTACCTTTGCTGATGTCGCGGGGTTTGCGCGACAACGTGGAGTAGGGGAGCATGGAATATTCCGCTGTGATCCAGCCGCCGGTGACGCCTTGTTCCTTCATCCAGCGCGGCACATTTTCCTCGATGGTCACGCCGCAGATGACGCGGGTTTTGCCCCATTCGATAAGTGTGGAACCCGCCGCATATGGCGCGATGTGGTTTTGAAAACGGAGTGGGCGGATTTGGTTGGCGGAACGCCCATCAGCACGAGTGGTTTCAGACATATTCGGCCGAAAGTCTAAACACGTTCTGCGCCGGTGCAACGTCGAAAACTAAACGTTAGAGTTTGAGGACGCGATAAAACCGGAGTGCGTGGCTGGCGGTATCGGGGTCGGTCATTTGCCAGGAACCGTCGGTGGCTGAATACGCGCTTCCCAAACTGCTCCAAATGCTGTTCGTGTCCAAACTGTCGGTGACTTGTAAAATATAATTTTCATTCGGCACGCCCAGCAGCCTCAACGTCATTGAACCATTAGCATTGCGATTAATATTTAATTCGATCGCCGGTGGAAAAGCTGTGGTGCTGATGGCGCTATGCGAAATGAGCGCGGTGGCCAAAACGGTGAGCGTGACGTTAGAACTAGTGAGCAGACCCGCGCGATTCGTGACGACGACGGAATAATTCGTGGCCGCATCCGTCAGTTTCACCAGAGAAATTGTGTAGCTGCTGTTCGTTGCTCCTTTGATGGCAGCGGTGCCTTTGCGCCACTGATAGCGGAGCGGAGCGGTGCCATCGGCAAAAACGAAAAAGGTGACGGCGTTGCTCACCACGGCGGCTTGGTTGGTTGGTTGGTTAATAATACTGGGCGGAATCAAAACCGTTAGCGTGGCATTGGAACTTAAAATGGTGTGGACGGTATTTGAAACCAATAATGAATAAGCTCCGTTGTCGTTCGTATTCAGCACGGCGACACGGAGCACATTCGAATTCACTCCGAAAATATTCCCGCCATCTGCGAGGCGAACCCCATCTTTGAACCATTGGTAGGCAAACGGTGCGGTGCCAGACACGGTTGAAATAAATAGTGAGTTAGTGCCAACTTTGGTAAAGCGATTGGAAGCTTGCAGTGAAAACTTTGGCGGTAAAAGCACCGTCAGCGTTGCGATACTGCTCGTCACCGAACCGGCGCGGTTGGTAATGACCACGGAGTAAGCCCCTCCATCGTTGGTGCCGATAGCAGTGAGGGCAAAAAAACTGTTGGTCGCACTCTTGATGATGGCAGTGCCCTTACGCCATTGATAACTCAGTGGTCTGGTGCCGTCAGCAAATACCCCAAAATTCACCGCGTTACTGACAACGACGGCTTGATTGGTGGGCTGATCAATGATCCTAGGTTTCACTAAAACTGACAGGAGCGCATTGGAACTGGTGGCGTTACCGACGAGATTAGAAACCATAAGCGAGTAAGCCCCGTTATCATTGGTGTCCAAAACCGCGACCCGTAAGATATTTGAGTTGGCCCCCGTGATGTTACCGGCGTCGGCGAGCGGCACGCCTGTCTTAAACCATTGATAAGCGAACGGTGCGGTGCCCACCACCGTGGCAACTGAGGTGACTTCGCTTTTTCAGGCCAGGTAATTTGTTAGTCTGGGTCGACCAAGAAAGGACCAGACCATGAAAGGCAAACGGTATACAACGGAAGACAAGATTCGCATCCTGCGGGAAG
>CAIWFB010000348.1 GCA_903911825.1 uncultured Verrucomicrobia subdivision 3 bacterium | reverse complement strand
CGTGGCTGGCTTAACCAAATTGGGTTCGGGGACACTTACGATTTCTAACGGAAATAATTCCTACACCGGCGTCACGACTTACGGCGAAGGCAAAATTCGGGCGGCGGTCATCGGCAATGGTGCCGCGGCCAGTTCCATCGGCTCGTCGGCTAAAGATCCGGTCAACCAATTCTTCAACGGTGGCACCTTGGAATATCTCGGCGCCAGCGTAGCGTCAGATCGTGGTATCACTATCGGCGCGAACGGCGGCACGATTTCAGTAGCGGATCCGAATGCGACGCTGACCTTCAATGTCAGCGGCGTTTTTAATGCCAACGGCAATACTTTCACTAAAGCTGGACCAGGCACGTTGGCCTGGACATTTCAGCAGAATCTGGACGGAACCAATATCATCAAAGGTGGCGTGCTTAAAATTCCGACGGTGAACCTGTTCAGCGTCAACCGGACGATTCCCGTTTACATCTATGACGGCGCACTGGATCTGAATGCACAAACGTTGGAAAATAAACCGATAATTGTGATGGGTATGGGTGACCTCACCCTCGGTGCGACTAATGGAGCGATTGTCAATAGTGGCGCTGCTCAGACTCAAGCACTGCGCTTCGTTACGCTCACCGGCGACACCGCGTTCGGCGGTGCGGGTCGTTGGGATATCCGGGCGAATCCGACCGCTTCACTTTCCACAGGAGGTAACGCTTATAACTTGATTAAAGTTGGGGCAAACCAGATCAGTCTGGTTGGGGTAACTGTGGATGCATCACTCGCAGACATTGATTTACGCTCCGGCATCTTAAGCTATGAAACCGGCACGACTGGGCTCGGTAATCCGGCAAACACACTGTCTGTTGCCGGAGCGGCCACGTTCCAAGTATGGTCCACTGCCTCGGCACTTAATAAAAAAATGGTGCTAGCCGACAATTCAACCCTCATCTCCGGCGCGGGCGCGAACACGATTCTTGGTTCCATCAATCTACTAGGTGACACCGGCGGCGGCCCGACGGTGAGCGCCGCCGCAGGCACCAGCTTGACCATCAACGGAGTGGTCAGCGGAGCGGGAAATATTACCAAGACGGGCACGGGCACAGTCATGCTCGCTGGCACCAATACTTATACCGGCACCACGACGGTGAGCGCGGGCAAACTGGTGCTCAATTCCGCGCAAACCGGCATTGGCAATATCACTGTGAACGACGGCACCACCTTCGGCGTCAACACCGTTGGCAATGGCCGATTGAAGATGGATACTTTGACACTGGGTAACGGCGGCAGCGCGACCACGAATGAAATCAACAGCGCGTTCAGCACGACGACGGCGCCGATTTACGCGACGAATCTGGTGGTGAACAGCCCCATTACCGTGAACATTCCGAGTGGCAATTTCTTGAGCGGCCAAACTTACCCGCTCATCGCCTTCGACTCGCTGAGCGGTGGCGGCAGCTTCACCCTCGGCACCCTGCCCCCGCTTGTCGTTGCCACTTTGATCGCCACAAGCAGCAATGTGGCACTAAACGTCACGTCCAGCACCTCCATTGAAATCTGGTCAGGCGCGATCAACAACCAATGGGATCTCGGAGCGACGGCGAATTGGAAACTGAACGGTTCCGCCGCGACGTTTGCGAACGGCAACAACGTGCAATTCGACGATACGGCGAGCAACGCCAACGTCGTGGTCAGCACCACGGTCCAGCCGAAGAGTATCAACGTGAACAACAGCACCTTGTCTTACATCCTTTCCGGCAGTTCCATCAACAGCACCGGCAGCGTGACCAAGCTGGGCAGCGCTGCCATGACAATCAACAACGCCAACGCTTATTCCGGCGGCACGGTGCTTTCAGCTGGCACGTTGAACATCAATAACAACGGCGCGCTGGGCACCGGCCCACTCACCATCAACGCTGGCACCATTGATAACAACGGTAGCGGCGCGGTGACTTTAACGAATAACAACGCGCAGATCTGGAATGCCAACATCAATTACACCGGCAATCAAGATCTCAACGTGGGCGTGGGCGCAGTGACCATGAATGCCAACCAAGTTTTGGCCATCAACGGTAGCACGCTCACCGTCGGCGGCAGCATCTATGATGGGGGCAATAATTATTCAATGATTAAAAACGGCGCGGGCAACCTGATCCTGGGGGGCTCGAATACTTACACCGGCGGTTTGACCGTCAACGTCGGGACGGTGACGTTGCAAGGCAACCAAAGCGCCGCCACAGGCAGCTTGATTGTCGGCCCGGCAAGCACGGACGGTGGTTTAAATATTGCCAGCGGCAGCGCTGTTCACATCGCACCGAGCAACAAGATTCAAGTCGGCAATCTGGGCGGATCGGGCACAGCGGTGATCAATGTCACCGTGGCCGGTTCCGTCACCAACGAAGGCGCGTTGCAAACGGAGCGCTCCTCCGTGCTCGTGCTCACGAACGGCGCGAACTGGTTACAATCCGGCGATATGGATCTGACGGCGTGGGGCGGTTTCAGCGCCGCGCTTACGGTGGCTTCGAACTCAGTGTTTAATTACACTGGAGCCAACACCATCAAGTTGAATGGCGCAGAAGCGAATTTTGCCCAAGCGCTCCTGACGGTGAGCGGCCAGTTCATCACGCCGGTGGCCTTTGAGCAAATCTCTACGCCCAGCACGGGTTATGGCGAAGTAATCCTCACCGGCGGCGGCACGTTAAAACTCTCCGCGTCCGTGGCGGATTTGACGCCCCTCGGCGGCAACGCTTACTCAATCCAATTCATCACGACGGGCACCGGCGGCACGATTGACACAGCGGGCTTCGACACAGAAATCACCGCGAACCTCACGGGCGCGGGCAAACTTATCAAAGCGGGCGCGGGCATGCTCACCCTCGACAGTCCGAGCTACACTGGCAACACGGTGATCAGCGCCGGCGTGCTGGCGTTGACGAATGCGGCGACTTTGGCCAGCACCAATATCGTCGTCAGTGGTGGCGCAAAACTAGATGTCAGCGGTCTCGCCACGCCGCCGCTATTGCTCTTCGCGGGCCAGACGTTGACAAATAATTCGACCACGACGGCAACGATCAATGGCAGCATTGATGCCTCGGCTGGCAAATTGGGGCTGACATATCTTGCAGGCACCCCGACGTTCGCGATCACGAATGGTCCACTCACGCTGGCGGACTCGAACGTGGTCACGATCAACAACATGGGGGCCGCCTTGACGAATGGCAGCTACAAACTCATTTCCGGCTCAGTGGCTGGAACTGCTCCGGCAATAGTCGCGGTGATCGGGAACGGTTTAGGTTCGGGCGGCACGGGCACTTTGAGACTCGCGGGCTACGAATTGTATCTGACGGTGAGCGGCGTGGTTTCGGTGAACACCAATTCCCCGGTGCTGACGAATACCATCAGCGGCAACACGTTGACACTGGCCTGGCCGACGGATCACCTCGGCTGGCGCTTGGAAGTGCAGACAAATTCATTGACCAGCGGCCTGACCACGAATTGGTTGACTTGGCCAAATTCCACAAACCTGACCACGGTGCCAATCACCATCAATCCGACGGCACCGACCGTGTTCTTCCGTTTGGTATACCCCTAAGCTTTACACCGGTCGTTGGGCCAAAACCTTTTTTGTGCCCAACGGCTGTCTTTTAACCTTAACTAAACTTTCACTGGTGATACGTTTGCAGTCCGAAAAAATTAATGAGCACCCGCCAGCTTAGCCCGTCCACCCGCCGCCGGTTTTTTCCGGTGCTAGGCTGGTCGGGTTTATTTTTTTGGCTGACGATGGCCCTGCCGCTACAAGCCGATGAATTCGATACACTCCGGCTGTATTGGCTGAATCAATTAACGGGCACAAATATCAGCGCGGGCACGCTGACCAGCCGCGCCATTACGGCGAGTAATTATTGGACTTCGCTGAACACGAATGTCGCCCGCACAAGTTTGTGGAGCGATCTGCCGCTCGGCAGTGTTTCGGCCAACGTCACGAGTCATTTCAGCCGTTTGCAGTCAATGGCACTGGCCTGGGCTTCGCCCGGCTGTTCATTACAAGGCAACACGAATCTAGCGGCGGCCATCACGAATAGCTTGGATTGGCTTGGGGCGAACAGTTACACCCCAACCGCTACTGAATATGACAATTGGTGGGATTGGGAAATCGGCGGCTTGCAGGCTTTCAATAATGCAGCGGTGCTGATTTATCCAACGCTGACCGCGACGCAACTGACCAACTATAATAACTCAGTAGATCATTTCAGTGCGCCAACGAAGGCCTGGATGACGGGCGCCAATCTGGCAGATCAATGCAAAGGGATCATCCTCCGAGGCATCCTTGGCAAGAACGCAGCCAAAATCGCTTTGGCTCAGACGAATTTAAGCCCTGTGTTCCTCTACGTCACGAGCGGCGATGGCTTTTATCGTGATGGTTCCTTTGTGCAACACACCCGAATCGCTTACACCGGCACCTACGGCGTGGTGCTAATCGGCGATATTGCGCAATTGGGCAATCTCTTAAACGGTTCGACATGGCAGATCACCGACCCGAACCTGACCAATGTATTCAACTGGGTTTTTGATGCCTACCAACCGGTCATCTACAAAGGTGCGGTGATGGACATGGTGCGCGGTCGGGCGATTTCCCGCTACAACGAGCAAGAGCAGAACGACGGCAGCGGAGCCATCAGCGCCATTCGACAACTGGCACAATTTGCGCCGGCGCCAATCGCTGCCGCGTTCACCAACTGGGCCAATTCCCCGTCGCTGCCACCGGGGCAATATCATTTCGCTGGCATGGATCGCATGGTGGCGTGGCGCACGAATTTTTGTTTCGGTTTGAGCATGTGTTCGACACGCATTGCCAATTATGAATCGATCAATGGCGAAAATCTGCACGGCTGGTTCACCGGCGATGGCATGACGTATCTGTATCTCGGGAACTCTGAGACGCAATTCACCGGCGATTTCTGGCCGACGATTGATCCGTATCATTTGCCCGGCGTCACCGCTGAAATCGTCGCTCGGCCAAATGGTTCCCGATCCGGCACGGCCAGCAGTCAAAACTGGGTGGGCGGCGCTGAAGTCGCCGATAGCTATGGCGTCGCCGGCATGTCGTTGGCGGCAACGAATACACTCACCGCGAAAAAATCGTGGTTCATGTTCGACAATCAAATCGTCTGCCTTGGCGCGGGCATCACCTGTGGCGACACGGCGCAAATTGGCACCACCGTCGAAAACCGGCGACTGGGAATCACGCCCACGAATCAGTTCACCATTAACGGCACGCCCTGCCCCGCGACCGGGGGGTGGAACTCCAATTTCACCAGCGCATCGTGGTGCTCGTTAGCGGGCGTGGCGGGCTATTATTTTCCTGGCAACGCGACGAATGTGCAAGCGGCCTTGGAAACCAGCATTCACTCTTGGTCCGAAATCAACGACGGCACTTACCTCGCCACCACTACGAACCTCAACACCAACAGTTATCTTAAACTGTGGTTTAACCACGCCGGCAAGCCAACGAATGCCACCTATGCTTACGTCGTTCTCCCGAACTTTACCGCGAGCAACATGGTGAATTATGCCGCTGCTCCAGAAATCACCGTAATTACTAATACCGCCACGGTGCAAGCCGCCAGTAAGCCCGCGCTGGGCTTGGTGGCAGCAAATTTTTGGACGGATGGGACCAACGCTGCCAGCTTGCTCAAGGTGAATAAAAAAGCTTCCGTCATCACTTCGGAAACGCTTTCAGGAATATCCGTGGGTGTAGCCGATCCCACACAGACCAACACTGCCAGCATCCTGGTAACGATTGACCGCGTCGCCGCCGCCGTCACTGCGATTGACCCGGGCGTGACTGTGGTGCAATTAGCGCCGCAAATCATTTTGTCGGTGAACGTGAATGGCGCGCGCGGCAAAACCTTGCAGGCTACTTTTTTGTATCCGCCACCCAGTTTGACATGGGACGCGAACACCGGAACAACGGACGCACAAGACGGTAGCGGCCCTTGGGAAAGCAGCCATTGGTGGACAGGCGGCTCAAATATTCTCTGGAGCGATGCGACTTCGTATATCGCCGTATTCGGTGCGGGTGGAACCGGCGGCACCGTCACCGCCGCCAATCCCCACAGCGCGTTCGGCATGACTTTCAATCCCGTGAGCAGCGGCAGTTACGCCCTGACCGGCAACGGACAATTGACCCTTAGCAACGGCATCACGGCCGACGCTTCCGCGACCGTCGGTCTGCCGCTAAAATTACCCGCCAACCAGACGTGGACGGTGGCAACGAATCAAACGCTGGCCATCAGCGGAATCATCGCTGCGCCCGCACCAATCAACTTGACGTTGTCCGGGGCGGGTTCAACCAGTCTGATCGGCCCGACCAATCAATTGAGCACCAACGTGGCCGCCATAGTTTTTGCCGACACCAGCAATCGCAGCACCTTGGTCATCGGCACCAATGCCCAAAGCCTCAGCGCGCTGGATTTAAATGATGGCGTGACAGCCACAATCACAGGCGGAGCGCTTTCCGTCGGCGGCGCCAGCGACTTGCTGATTGGCGGCACCACCACAGGGGCACAGCAAACACTGGATGTTTCCGGACTGAAAGAATTCAACGCAAATCTGCCGGGGAAAAACTTTTCGGTTGGCGGGCAAGCGAACACGGTAGCCGGCTTCGGCACGGTATCCCTCGCGGCGACTAACACCATCACTGCTAATGTGCTGGGGGTGCAAAATGTGACCGGCTCCACCACCACGCAGAGCACTGGAAATCTACTCTTAGGCCAGAAAAACACATTCAACGTCAACTCCGTGCTGGTCGGCTTGACGCGGGATTACGGCACCATTCGCTTTGCCTCCGGCCTCACAAATCCTTCGTTGACCCTCCGCGCCAGCGACGGGGTGAGCCGCGCCAACGTCACCGTCGGCACGCGCGGCAGCAGCTTTTTTGCGACCACCACGGCGCTGATTGACCTCGGCACCAATATGAGTGGCACCAGCACGCTCGATGCACTCGTCGGCACGTTACAGCTCGCCAACGAAAATTTCTGCGCCAGCGGGGCGGATGTCTTGAACGGAATTTTTGTGATGAGCGGCGGCTTGTTGGATGCGACGAATATCGTCATCGGACTTAAAAGCAGCGTCACGACCAACAGCCTGGGCATCGTCAACGGAACTTTCACCCAACAGGGCGGCACGGTGAAAGTGGCGACGCTGACGCTGGGTGACCGCGTCAATGGCAACACGAACGCGCTGAATGCCACCTACAACCTGAATGGCGGAATTCTCAATGCGCAAAACATCTCCCCGGGAGCTAATGCGGCGACGCGAACTTTGTATTGGACGAATGGCGTGCTGGCCAATTTCGACCCCAGCACGGATCTTACGGTGGCGGCTGGAATAAACTTATTGCTTACGCCAGGCGGCAATCAAAGCATCAGCATCGGTGCCGGACGTATAGGCAACGTCTCATCCGTCATTGGCCAAACTGGCCCGGGCGCGACCTTAAACAAAACCGGCCCGGGAACTTTGGCTCTTGGAGCGACGAATACTTTCACCGGACCATTGGGAGTGAATGACGGACTGCTACTGGTGAACGGCGCGCTGGGCACAAATATAATCAACGTGCAGGCGGGAGCAACGCTCGGCGGCACCGGCACCATAAATGGCACGGCGAATCTGCTCGCCGGCGGCACCATTCAGAACACCAGCAGTTCGCTCACCATCAACACCCTGAATCTCGGCAATGTGAGCACAGCAGTGACGAGCACGCGGTTCAAGGTGGCGAGCGGCGGAAAAATTCTGACGGCGACGCTAACAGTAAACGGCACGAACTATTTTTATCTGACGGATACAAATTTACCGGTGGGCACGAATATATTGCTGACTTTCGTGGGCGGGATGGGTGGCAGCAGCGGTTTTGGCGGACTTAAGATAGGCAGCGCGCCGACCAATGTCACCGTGCGTCTGCAAAACAGCGGCACGGCGGTGCAGCTGGTGGTCACGGCGTTGGTGCCGCCAAGGTTCAATGGCGATGCGCAATTGAGCGGTGGCAAGCTGGCATTTAATTTCAGCGGCCCGCTTGGGCAGACGTATCGCGTGTTGGGCAGCACGAACCTGTTTCAACCGATTGATCAATGGCCAACTTTGGGCAGCGGAATTTTTGGTGCGAGTGCTGCCAGCTTTTCTGAAAGCAGCCTTACGAACACTCAGAACTTTTATCGGATTGTCTCACCGTGACGCGGTCGGCTGATTTTTTTTGGTCGCGGTCGCTTCCCGCAATGATTCGGCCGGTTCGGCCGGATTATAGGGGTGGATCCCCTGCTGGTGAAATTGTTCCAAACGCGGCTGCAGGCGCGCACTGAATTTGCCGTAATCGCGCTGGCTGTCCGCGGTCCAAGCCATTTCCGCCAACGCGGTCAGCCGAGGCAGGAGCATAAATTCCAAATAAGGCACGGTGGCGATACGTTCGGTCCAGACACAACCTTCGACACCGAGAATATTTTTTTGCTGAAGCGCGGTGACGGGAGCCGGAATTTTGGGGCCATCATAAACGGCTTCGGGGGTGTTGAATAATTTCCAACTAAAATTTTGATAGGATTTATCCTGCGGGTAATCAAAGTAACAGGGCGAGCGCGGGGTAAGCACCACGGGATAACCCGCCGCCAGCGCTTGCGCAAGCACTTCCGGCTTGTTCTGCCGCCACCAGAAAATCACCGTGTTGGTGGCCGGATTTGCGGCGGTGATCTCATCCCAACCCATCGGCACCCGGCCTTGTTGGGAAATAAATTTTGCCATGCGGCGGACAAAATAGCCCTCTAGCTGTTGCGGCTGCTGCAAGCCCTCAGCTTTTAATTTTTCAGTGATTTGCGGATCGTTTTTCCAACCGCTAGAATTGACTTCATCGCCACCAAAATGGATCCAGGGCGACGG
>CAIWFB010000347.1 GCA_903911825.1 uncultured Verrucomicrobia subdivision 3 bacterium | reverse complement strand
GATTCGCTTTCGGTCGGTTCGACCATGAGCGTGCCGGCGACGGGCCACGAGAGCGTCGGCGCGTGGAAGCCATAATCCATGAGGCGTTTCGCGACGTCTTCGGCGGTGGTCTTGTGGAACGCGCGCAGGTCCAAAATACATTCGTGCGCCACGAGGCCGTTGCTGCGGTAAAGCGTGGGGAAATATTTTTCCAAACGCGCGGCGATGTAATTCGCGTTGAGAATGGCGAACTTCGTCGCGTCGGTGAGTCCATCCGGGCCCATCATGGCGATATACATCCATGAAATCGTGAGGATGCTCGCGCTGCCCCACGGCGCGGCACTGACGGGACCGATGTGTTGCTTGGAATGATCTTGTTCGAGCCGCGAGGTGAACACGGGATGGCTCGGTAGAAACGGCACGAGATGTTTCGCCACACCAATGGGCCCGACGCCGGGTCCGCCGCCGCCGTGCGGAATGCAAAACGTTTTGTGCAGATTCAAATGGCAGACATCCGCGCCAATGAATCCTGGCGAAGTCAGACCGACTTGCGCATTCATGTTCGCGCCGTCCATGTAAACCTGTCCACCGTTCGCGTGAATGATGTCGCAGATGTCGCGGATGGTTTCCTCAAACACGCCATGCGTGCTGGGATAGGTGATCATCAGGCACGAGAGGTCGGCCTTGTGCGCCTCGGCTTTGGTTTGGAGGTCCGCGACGTCAATGTTGCCGTTCGTATCGCAGGCAACCGCGACCACGGTCATGCCCGCCATGACTGCGCTCGCCGGATTGGTGCCGTGCGCGGAAGTCGGGATGAGGCAGACGTTGCGGTGAGCATCGCCGCGTGATTCGTGATAGGCGCGGATGACGAGCAATCCGGCGTATTCGCCCTGCGAACCCGCATTGGGCTGCAACGAAATTCCCGCGAAGCCGGTGATCTCCGCGAGCCAGTCCTCGAGGTTCTGAAAAAGAATCTGGTAGCCGCGCGCCTGCGAGAGCGGTGCGAACGGATGAATCTTTGAAAACTCCGGCCACGAGACGGGAAACATTTCCGCCGCCGCGTTGAGCTTCATCGTGCACGAGCCGAGCGGAATCATCGAGGCCGTGAGTGAGAGATCGCGCGATTCGAGGCGCTTGATGTAACGCAGCATCTCGGTCTCGCTGTGGTAGCGGTTGAAGACGGAGTGCTTGAGGAATTTGCTGGTGCGCTTGAACTGGTCGCGGAATCCAAGCTTCGCTTCTTCAAGGTTGCCGTCGAAACTAACCGGCTCAGATGTCTTGCCCGTAAAAATGGAAACCAATTCCGATAGAATTAAAGCGTTCGAAGTCTCATCGAACGAAACAAGAATCAGATTCGTTCCATAAGATCTGAGGTTGATGGAGTGTTCGGTTGCGCGCTGCAAAATTTCGTCGCGCTCTTTAGCGGATTTACAAACGACGCCTACTGTGTCGAAAAACTCTGCGTAGTCCACAGTGAATCCTTTTGCCATGACCGCGCCTGCAAAATGTTCGGCGACGACATGAACTCGCTTTGCAATTTTCATCAAACCCTCCGCGCCATGATAGCACGCATAAAGCGACGCCATGTTCGCGAGCAATGCCTGCGCGGTGCAGATGTTGCTCGTGGCTTTCTCGCGGCGGATGTGTTGCTCGCGCGTGCCGAGCGCGAGGCGCATGGCGGGCTTGCCGCGTGAATCTTTAGACACGCCGACGATGCGGCCGGGCATCTGGCGCTTGAATTCATCCTTCGTGGCGAAGAACGCCGCGTGCGGTCCGCCGTAACCCAGCGGCACGCCGAAACGTTGCGCGCTGCCGACCGCGATGTCCGCGCCGAATTCGCCGGGCGGCTTGATGAGCGTGAGCGCGAGCAAATCCGTGGCGACGGTGACCATCGCACCAGCGGCGTGCGCTTTTTCCATGAAGCCGGAGTAGTCGTGGATCGCGCCGAACGTGTCGGGGTATTGCACGAGCGCGCCGAACACTTTATCCGTGAACGCGAAGGTTTCGTGATTGCCGATGACGATTTCAATGCCCAGCGCTTGGGCGCGGGCGCGGACGACTTCGATGTTCTGCGGATGGCAATTTTCGGAGACGAAGAACGTGGTGCGGCCATCGCGCAACCGCAGCGACATGGTCATGGCTTCGGCGGCGGCGGTGGCTTCATCGAGCATCGAGGCATTCGCGATGTCGAGCGCGGTGAGGTCGGTGACCAGCGTCTGGAAATTGAGGAGCGCTTCGAGTCGGCCTTGGGAAATCTCGGCTTGGTAAGGCGTGTATTGCGTATACCAGCCGGGGTTTTCGAGGACGTTCCGCTGGATCACGGGCGGCGTGATGGTGTCGTAATACCCTTGGCCGATGAACGAGCGGAACACTTTGTTCTCGCTGGCGATGCGGCGCAGTTCGGCGAGGGCGTCAAACTCGGTGCGCGCGGCGGGTAGATTTAATTTTTTGCCGAGCCGGATTTTTTGCGGAACGGCCGCGGCGATGAGTGCGTCCAGATTTTGGTGGCCAAGCTGGGCAAGCAGGTCACTGGTTTCGGCGGCGTTGGGGCCGATGTGGCGGCGGACAAATTGGTCGGGATGGTCGAAGGCGGCGGCAGCGGAATGTTCTGAAATTGACATCCGTTGAAAGTAAATTTGATGCGCCGTAAATCAAGCGTCATTTGCTCCCTAATTCGGGTTAGTCCCGGTGCGTAGGTTTTCAGAAATATTTTCGCCTGACGCGGTGATGAAGGTTGGCAAAACCCTGATGGCCCAAGGGGAATCGCTGCTTACTTCAGGTTTGTGCGGATGCGGTTTTTGAGCTGATCACTGGCTGCTAAGGATGAATAGCATTACTCATGCAGTAGATGAGTTGGCGCGGGCCTCCGCTTCCCATCCTTTTGGCTTCACTGTCGGTCAAACCTGAGCGCTCCCCGTTGCCCTTTCTGCGGGCAAAATGAATTGCCCCAATGTCGCGGCCAAAGGCTTCGCTCAGGAACAGTGTGAGCCAACGGTTTTATCCGGCTTTTTTCGTGGCGCGAGCTGGCGGGGCAGCACTAGAATCTCGCCATGTTCAGTCATCGTTACCGCTTTGTGGTGTGGGCCGTTGGTGCGCTGGTCGGCATCTGGCTGGTGGCGTTGGCAGGGCACTGGTTCATCGAATATCGCAAACTGACGGCGGAAAAGGTGCGCGCATATGTTGAGTCGGTTGATCTGGCTCAGCTCTCGGCAGCCGCGCGGGCGCAGGCGCTCAAGGAGCTGGCGGACAAGCTCAACGCCCTAGCTTACGAAGAGCGGCAGCATTTGCGGTCCGAGCGTCTGCTGAACGACTGGTTCGCGAAGATGACGGAAGCGGAACGATTGCAATTCATCGAGGCGACCATGCCGACCGGTTTTAAACAGATGATCGGAGCTTTTGAGCAAATGCCCGAGGACAAGCGGCGCCGACTGATTGATGACGCGCTGAAGAATTTGCGCGATCCAAAAAATCGCCCAGCCGCCAACGACACCGCGAATCGCCCGCCGCCCATCAGCCCGGAATTGGAGGCTAAAATTCGGACCATCGGGTTGAACTCATTTTACAGCCAAAGCTCGGCGCAAACCAAAGCCGAACTCGCCCCGCTGCTGGAGGAATTGCAGCACGGCATGGAGTCGGGCCGGATGCTCCGCCGCCCATGAATCCGCCGTCACACCAGCTTGTTCGAACGCGTGGAGAGCGGGCGTTTACGCTCCTCGAATTACTCGTGGTCATCGCCATTATCGCCCTGCTCGCGGCGCTGTTGTTGCCGGTGTTGAGCAAAGCCAAAGAGGCGGGCCGCGCGACGGTTTGCCTGAGCAACCTGCACCAGCTTGGCCTCGCCTTGCAGATTTATGTGGACGGCAACCACAATCGTTTGCCGGTGATGCGCGATCGTGCGGCGGGCACCAATCAGCCGACGAATAATGTGCTGCCCAGCGTGGAACTGGTTTTGGGAGCCGAATTGGGCAATACGAATGTGTTGCGGTGTCCCTCTGACCTGACGAAAATTTTCGAGCAGACCGGCTCCAGCTATTCGTGGAATAGCCTGCTCAACGGTCAGAATGCCGACCAGTTGGTCGTGTTGGGGCTGAATTTTGATTCCCACGCGATTCCGGTGTTCTTCGACAAGGAAAGTTTTCACGCGTCGCGCGGGCCCGGCAAGGCGGTGAATTATCTTTACGCCGACGGTCATATTAAAAATTTACTCACCCTGGAAGGAACGTTGCAAAAATGATCGCTCTGACTGAAGTCCAAAAAAAGTTTGGCGCGCGGGTTGCCGTGACCGATCTCACGCTCACCGTGCCGCGCGGCGAAATCTTCGGGTTGCTCGGCCACAATGGCGCGGGCAAAAGCACAGCCATCGGCATGATGCTCGGTCAGGTCTGGCCGACGCGTGGCGAAGTGCAGGTCTGTGGCCACATCGTGACCACGCATCGGGCGCAGGCATTGCAAAAAGTCGGCGCGATCTTTGAAGCCCCGGCGTTTTACGATTATCTGTCTGGCTGGCGGAATTTGGAAATCTTGAGCCACTATTCCGCGCCCACTTCGGCCGCGCGGATTCGCGAAGTTGTGGCGTGGGTCGGACTGACGGGGCGCGAGCAATCGAAGGTGAAAACCTATTCGCACGGCATGCGGGCGCGGTTGGCTTTGGCGCAGGCATTGTTGCCGCAGCCGGAGCTTTTGATTCTCGACGAGCCGGGCAACGGTCTTGACCCCGAAGGCATCGCGGAGATGCGTCAGACCATCGCGCGCTTGCACCGCGAATTGGGGCTGACCATTCTGCTGTCATCGCATCAATTGAGCGAGGTGGAACAACTCTGCACGCGCATCGCCGTGCTGCATCAAGGTCGCAAAGTGTTTGAGGGTCAGGTCGCGGACGTGAAAGCGGTGCGTGGCCGCGTGGAGCTCCGGACGCCGGATTTTGTGGCCGCAACCAATTTGCTGCGTGAGCGCGGCCTCATCACCGGTTCGGCAGAGGGAAAATATATCGCGTTGAGCGAAGGCCGCACGACGATGGAGGTCACCCAGGTTCTGGTGGCTGCGGGACTGCCCGTCGAAGGCATCTGGCAACAAGAGCAGACGCTGGAAGATTTTTATTTGAGCTTGGTGAAAACCGCACCGTCGCTGCCAAAAAATAATTGATCATGTTCTTCGCCCAACTCAAAAACGAACTGTGGAAGCTCTTCGGCAAGAAGCGGACTTACATCGGCTTCGGCGCATTCGTGCTGGTGCAGTCGCTCATGCTGCTGATGTTCAAATACACGCACTGGCAGAATCAGTTCGACCGGATGTTGTCCGGCAACGGGTATCTCGCCGCTGATTATATTTCCGCCCTGACGGTGGCGGTGGTGATGTTGACGCCGCAAATCCTGCTGCTCATGCCACTGTATGTGGCGCTCGTGGGCGGCGATCTGGTGGCGAAAGAGGCGGAGGATGGAACGCTGCGAATGATTTTGTCGCGGCCGATTTCGCGGGTCCGCTTACTATTCGTGAAATGGGTCGCGGGCATTGTCTTCTCGGCAATGTTGGTAGTAGTGCTTGGTGTGGTGGCGCTGGGCTTTGCACGACTGTTTTTTCCGTGGAAGGGAATGTTCGTTTTTGCGCCGCTCGCTTCAACCTTCGGGATCTTCCAACCGGGCGAAGGCTTGCTGCTCTACGCGTTTTCGCATCTGTTCATTGTGATGAATGCCGTCACGCTGTTATCGGTGGCGTTCATGTTTTCCTGCTTCAACATGAAGCCGGCGGCGGCCACGATTCTGGCGCTCTCGTATCTGTTCGTGAACATGGTCATGCAGCACATCCCATTTTTTGAGGCGTATCAGAACTGGTTCATCACCCATCATTTTGAGTGCTGGCTGTTGGTGTTTCAAAACCCCACGCCTTGGGCGCAAATTCTTCAGTCAGAGATCACCCTGCTGGCCATCAGCGCCACGGCGTTTATCCTTGGGGCCATGGCGTTTCAAGTGCGCGACCTCAAGTCGTGATGGCCGAAGCGCAGGCGCTCCGCTATCATCCCCGGATGCGTTTGATTTATGGTTTGCTCGGGTGTTGTTTAGCGGTGCCTGCCTTGGCCGATTCGGTCGATGATCTCGTTGTTGCCGCGCTGGCCAAGCACCAGATTCCCGGCCTCGCCCTCCAAGTGCTTCAGCACGGCCAGACGACCAAGCAGGCCGCCTACGGTTTCGCCAATCTGGAATGGCAGGTTCCCGCCACGCCCGAAACCGTTTTTGAGATCGGCTCCGTGACTAAGCAATTCACCGGAGCGTGCATCATGCTGTTGGTGGAAGAGGGGAAACTTTCGTTGGACGACAAGCTTAGCCAGCACCTCCCGCATACGCCTGCGAGTTGGAAAGAAATCACGGTTCGGCACCTGCTGACCCACACCTCGGGTTTGAAAAATTATACGGGCGTAGCCGGCTTTGAACTGGCGCGGCATCTCACGCAGGCGCAATTCATCGCTAAAGCTGGTGAACTCCCCATCATGTTCGCACCCGGCGAAAAATTCTCCTACTGCAATACCGGCTACAATCTGCTCGGCTTCATCATCGAAAATGTGAGCGGCCAAAGTTATTGGGATTTTCTCACCGAAAAAATTCTGCAGCCGTTGCACATGAACGCCACCACGAAGCGTGAGCCGAGCCGCGTGCTCAAGTGGCGTGCGTCGGGCTATGAAAAAGGTAAGACCAACGAGCTGGTGAACCGCGATGTGGATTACACGGATCTTTTTTCCGCCGGCGAAATCGTTTCCACGTTGGGCGATCTGGCCAAATGGGATGCGGCGCTGGATTCGGAAAAGCTGTTGAAAAATTCTAGTAAAGCCCAACTGTGGACTTCGGGAAAATTAAATGACGGCACCGCAACCGGCTACGGCTTCGGCTGGTTTTTGCAACCGCTGTCCGGTCACAAGAACATCGGGCACTCCGGCAGCACGTCCGGTTTTTCGGCTTCCAATCAACGGTTTCCGGACGATGATTTGCAGATCATTGTGCTGTGCAATTCTGGCGAAGACGGCGTGGGCACCGTCGTCGCCAAAGCCGTGGCGGAATTATATTTCAAAGAAAAATTAAAGTAAGTTCCCCATTCCTTCAGATTTAGTCTTTCCTCGGGCAAAAGTCGGTTGATGGTCAGAAAAAGCCATCCACAACGGGTTTGGTTGGCAAGGAAAAACGTCCACAACTAATGGTGTTTTTCCGCTAAAAAAACCATAGTTTCACGTTGTGAAAACCGGCGGGTTTTCTTATCTTTTTCACCGTAGTAAGCGCACCTATTTTTACCCGGAATTGCACTATAATTATGTCGAGTATTTCTGATCCGTCCGAAGAGCAACCTGTATCTCCAGACAAGATTGCCGATGGCAATTACGATGCTTCCAAATTAAGCCAGTTGAAGGGCCTCGAAGCCGTTCGCAAAAAACCCGGCATGTATATCGGCGGCACGGATGAGCGCGCCTTGCATCATTGCGTGAGCGAAGTGCTGGACAACTCCGTGGACGAACATCTCGCCGGGCACTGCATGAAAATCGAAGTGACGATTCATGTGGACGGTTCCATTTCCATCCGCGACGACGGGCGCGGCATTCCGGTGGACATCAACAAGGATTCTGGTTTGCCGGGGGTTGAGCTCGTGCTCACCACGTTGCATTCCGGCGGTAAATACGGGCAGGGCGGCTATAAATTTTCCGGCGGCACCCACGGGGTCGGTGCGAAATGCGTGAATGCTGTGAGTGAATGGTTCGAGGTGGAAGTCTCGCGCAACGGTGAAATTCACGCGATGGAGTTCGAGCGCGGTAAGACGATGCAGAAGTTGCATGTCATCGGCAAAACCAAGACGACGGGCACGTTGATCACGTTCATGCCGGACACGGAAATTTTCCGGGAGACCATCGAGTTCAAAGCCCACACCATCGCGCAACGGTTGCGGGAATTGGCGTTTTTGAATTCCGGTCTGGAGATTACGTTCACGGATGAGCGGCAGACGACCATGCCGCCGGAAGTTTTTTATTACAAGAACGGCGTCGAGGAATTTGTCAAACAGCTCAACAAGAGCAAAGAGCCGTTGCATCCCAAGCCGATTTCGTTCCGCAAGGAGCTGAAAGAAAAATTGGATGACAAGGACATCGAAGTCCACGTCGAGGTCGTGTTGCAATACAACGACAGCTACAACGATCAGGTGTTGTGCTACACCAACACGATTCACAATCCTGACGGTGGCACGCATCTCTCCGGTTTCCGCAGCGCCGTGACGCGCGCGATCAATCAATACGCGAAGTCGAATGAATTACTCAAAGATAAAGATCCGCAGATCACCGGCGATGATGTTCGCGAAGGGTTGACGGCAGTGATTTCGGTGAAGCACAGCGATCCGAAATTTGAATCGCAGACGAAGGTGAAATTGCTTTCGCCGGAAGTCGAGCGCATCGTCGGCTCGATTTCTTACGAAGGGTTGATGGCTTATTTCGATGCGAATCCGCCCGTGGCGAAACGCATCATTGATAAAGGTCTTACCGCTGCGCGGGCTCGTGAAGCGGCGCGCAAGGCGCGGGAAGCGGTTCGCAAATCCGCGCTCACGGGCGGCGGGTTGCCGGGCAAACTGGCGGATTGTTCCGACCGCGATCCGGCAAATACGGAGTTGTATATTGTCGAAGGTGATTCCGCCGGTGGTTCGGCGAAGCAAGGCCGCGACCGGAAGTTTCAGGCAATTCTCCCGATTCGCGGAAAATTGATTAACGTCGAAAAAGCGCGGCTCGATCGCGTGTTACAGAACACGGAAATCCGCACGATGATCACGGCCATTGGCACGGGTATCGGCGATGGCGAGGGTGAAGGCGCGTTCAATCTGGAACGCTTGCGCTATCACAAAATCATCATCATGACCGACGCCGATGTGGACGGTTCGCACATCCGCACGCTGTTGCTGACATTTTTCTATCGCCAGATGCCGCAGCTCGTGAAGCAGGGGTTTGTGTATATCGCGCAACCACCGCTCTACTCGATCACGCGGAAAAAGAAGACCGATTACATTGATGATGACGTGCAGTTGAACCGGATTCTGTTGCAGAACGGCACGGAGGAAGTGAAGTTGAAAAATCTCGCCGACGGTCGCGAATTTGCGCCGAAACAACTGGAGGAAATTTTGACATTGCTCGAATCGCTGGATAAACACGCTACCTTCATCAAACGGTTGGGCGGCGATTTTGCGAACTACGTGGATAAGCGCGCCGCGGATGGGACGTTGCCGCAGTCCATGGCGAAAGTGCGCGATGGCAATGAAGACACCGTGCATTATTTTATTACTGGCGAAGAATTGGAAGCCTTCAAGTTGGCTAACGCTGATCTGTTCTCCGGCGACACCGAAACGCGTAAGAAAGACGGTCCGACGCGGCGTGCGAAAATTTCCGATCTGCACCTCGAGAGCAAAGCCATCGCAGATTTGCTCGGCAAACTTTCCAAGAAAGGTCTCGCCGTGGATCATTACGCCGCGCAGGACAAACCGTTGTTTGAACTCATCGAGGGTGACGGCGAACGCGCCTCGGTGACGCCGATGTTTTCTATTCCCGAAATTCTCGAAGGCGTCAAGGCTGTCGGCAAAAAAGGCATCCAGATGACGCGCTTCAAAGGTCTGGGTGAAATGGACGCCAAAGAATTGTTTGAGACGACGATGAATCCGACCAATCGTAAGCTGCTCCGCATTGAGCTGACCGATGCGATTGAGGCGGAAGAAATGTTCGTGCGGCTCATGGGTGACGAAGTGGAGCCGCGCCGCCAATTCATCGAAGACAATGCGCTGAACGTCCGCAACCTCGACGTTTAACATTTGAAATTGACAATGTGGTCACGTGTGACTACATTGAGTTCATGAAAATTAAAACCACAACCAAATACCCGGAGATCAAACCGCAGGTGCTGGAATTGCGCGAGGCAATTACGTTGCCTGGCGTGGGTCTTTCCATTCCCGTGCGCGCGGCCAAGGCCAAGCTCTCGGCGTTGTTGGAGTTGGTTGCGGGTGGGCAAGAAGTCACCATCACTTCGGATGGCGTGCCGAAAGCTGTATTGTCACCTGTGGGTAAAAAGGCTTCGCAAAAAGTAGTCACCGGCACTTGGGCACATTTGAAGAAGATGCCTCCTTGGCGCGGCGGTCCGACGGCTGAAGAGCTTATCCGCGAAGATCGCGATGGGCGGGGCTGGTAAGTTATGTATTTGGATTCCTGTATCATCGCGAAATTGCTAGTCGTGGAACCCGACAGCGAGTTTTTCGTTGGCTCGATGGAGGGCCAGCCGCTGGTGACTTCGGAGCTGGCTCAAACTGAGGTTTTCTCGGCGTTGCTCGCCCGCGAGCGCGCTGGCAAAATTTCGGTGGCTGACCGGCACCGGGCGTGGCGGGAGTTTGAGGCAAGAATCAACGCGAAAGAAATCCGCGTCGAGAAGATGAATTCCCTAGTGCTCAACAAAGCGAGGCATTTGCTCGAACGCTGTCACCCGCAGGTGCCGTTACGCACGCTGGATGCGATTCATCTTGCCACGGCTGATTTGTGCCATGATTTTCCGCTCGTCACGACTGATGGGCGATTGCGGGAGGCCGCGACGCTGATGGGCTTCAGCATTTTTCCGAAAGCTTAGTTTTCGACCGAACCAAATATTTTACGCACCATGCCAGACGAAATTGAACCGACTCCGCCCGCGCCGCAACAGCAACCCAGCGGCGGCGCTTACACGCAGGGCGAAAAAATTGCCAAGATCAACGTCGCCGACGAGATCAAAAACTCGTTTCTCGACTATTCGATGTCCGTGATCGTTTCGCGCGCGTTGCCTGATGTGCGCGACGGCTTGAAACCTTCGCAGCGGCGCATCCTTTATGCGATGCACGAGCTTTCGCTGTTTCCCGGCCGCAAGCCGTATAAGTGCGCGAAGATCTGCGGTGATACTTCCGGCAATTACCATCCACACGGCGAAGCGGTGATTTACCCGACGCTCGTGCACATGGCTCAGCCATGGGCGATGCGCGAGAAGCTGGTGGATGGCAAAGGTAACTTCGGTTCCGTGGAAAACGATCCGCCGGCGGCGATGCGTTATACCGAGGCGCGCTTGACGCATCTCGGCGCGGCGCTGATGCAGGACATGGACAAAGACACGGTGGATTTCGTCCCGAACTACGACGAACGCCTCACCGAGCCGAAAGTATTTCCCGCCGCATTTCCCAACTTGCTCGTCAACGGCGGCACGGGCATTGCGGTTGGCATGGCCACAAACATGGCCCCGCATAATCTCGGCGAAGTGATTGATGGCATCTGCGCGCAGATTGACAATTCCGACATCACGATTCCGGAATTGATGAAATTCATCAAAGGTCCGGATTTTCCGACGGGCGGATTTCTCTGCGGCGTCGAGGGCATCAAGAATTATTTCACGACGGGCAAAGGTAGCTTGAAATTGCGCGGCCGGATTGGCGTCGAAGAGATGAAGGGCAATCGCGAGCAACTCGTGATCACGGAGATTCCGTTCAACGTGAATCGCGCGGCGCTCGAAGAACAGATCGCGAATCTCGTGAATGAGAAGATCATCACGGAAATCTCCGCGATGCGTAACGAGTCCGATGAACATTGCCGCATCGTCATTGAATTAAAGCGCGATGCGACGCCGAAGGTGGTCATCGCCAAATTATTTCAGCACACACAACTGGAGATTTCGTTCAGCGTAAATTCGCTGGCGATTGATCATGGCCGGCCGAAGACGCTCAATCTCAAGCAGATCATCCAGTGCTACATCGAGCAT
>CAIWFB010000346.1 GCA_903911825.1 uncultured Verrucomicrobia subdivision 3 bacterium | reverse complement strand
GGCGCGCGCGCTTGATGGCGACTGTCATGCGGCGCTGATAGTGCGCCGGCAGACCAGTATATTTGCGCGGCAAGATACGACCTTGATCGGTCACGAACTGCTTGAGCAAGGTGGTGTTCTTGTAGTCAAGAGCGTCCAAGGTGAAGTCAATTTTTGGCTTCGGACGCGGGGTGCGGGCTTCGCGGGCACTCTTACCGCGTTTATCTTTTTTATCGGTATTGGTCTTGCGTGGCATAATTACTTGATCTCCTTATGCAAAGTGTGGCGGCGGAGAGCTGGGTTATATTTCTTAACTTCCAGTTTTTCCAACTGCAGCTTTTTGTTGCGGGTGGTGGTGTAGCGCGAAGGTGATTTGCCTTCTTTACGCGCTTCGGTGCATTCGATGGTGATTACTTCTCGGGCCATAAATTATTCTTTTTCTTTGGTTGCTTTCGGTTCTTCAGAATTTTCGTCGTCATCATTCTCCACGTCCGTGGAGGTGCCAACAGAATCAATGGTGCCTAAAGCACCTAAACGGCGTGATCTCAAAGCCCCATCTCGCTCAAGTTGGGCTTGCGCTTCAACGGTAAAGCGAGTCCACGGGATAGCTTCCAGACGAGCTTTGGGAATGACTTTTTCGGTCAACTCGCAAACGCCATAAGTCTTCTTCTCAATCCGCTTAAGCGCTTCTTCAATCTCGTAAACGGCATCTTGATCTGACGACAAAAGGCTTAAGGCAAAATCCCGATCAAAATTATCCGTGCCCGAGTCAGCCATATGCAGACTGTAGCCGGCCATTTCTTGAGCAGACTCTTGAGCCAGACCACTCATCTGCTTCAACAACTGTTCACGAAGATCCAAAAGATTCTGGCAAAAACCCAACCACTCTGGTTTCACCTTCTTCAAATCATAGCCAAACGTAGTTTTGGCGGTCGGGCGACCTAAGATGGCAGCCGAGGTCGTAACGGTTTTAGACTTACCGCGAGGCACAATTTTCTTCACAACTTTTTTCTTCGCTGTCACAAATTTTTCTGTCCGAACATCCGTCCGGCTCTTGATTCAAAGGGGCAGGAATCTAACAAAGCGGGGCAATTAATCCACTAAAATTTTACATTTTTTCGTTCCGTGCAAGCCCTGAGGATATAAGAGGGTGAGTTTTGCGTCATTTTCATGGTTTCCCAAGGCAAAGCTACAGATCAATAAACCTTACGGAGATTAGACGGTAAAATTCCGAGTTCATCCCGATATTTCGCCACGGTGCGCCGAGCGATACTGATGCCTTTTTCCGTGAGCATCTTGACGACTTCTTGATCAGACAACGGACGAGTGGTGTTCTCATTCTTGAATATTTCCGCAATCATGTCTTTGACACTGGTATTGGAAACGTCATTGCCAGTGGATGTTTGCAGACCAGCGGTGAAGAAAAACTTCATCTCAAAAACACCTTGGGGTGTTTCAATGTATTTTCCGGATACCGCCCGACTGACCGTGGTTTCGTGCACGCCAACCACTTCTGCGACTTGTGCCATTGTCATCGGCTTCAGATGCGCGATGCCCTTATCCATAAAATCATGTTGCCGTTTGACAATTTCCCGCCCGATATTTGCAATCGTTTGCTGCCGCTGATGTAAACTTTTAATCAGAAATTTGCCGGCGCGAATTTTTTCACGGATATAATTTTTCACCTCGGCATTATTTTCGTCTTGGGACATCAAATCTTTATAGACATTACTAATGCGCAAGTGCGGAATCTGTTCATCATTGGTGGAAACGGTAAAATTTTCACCCGTGCGCACCACAAAAACTTCAGGCGCTACATATTGTTCGACGACGGTCAAAAACGAACGTCCGGGACGTGGTTCTAAACGGGAGATGCGTGCTAAAGCTTCTTGCACATCATCCAAAGAACGATTGGTGCCACGCGCAATTTCCGGAATGCGACGTTTACCCAACGCATCCATGTAATCCCGGATGATGGCATATTCGAGAGTTTCTTGTTGGCTTGTTCGGCTTAACTGAATCAATAAACACTCCTGCAGATCACGCGCCCCGACACCAGCCGGATCAAACGTTTGAACGACCTTGAGGACTTCGGAGATTTTTTCCGGCGGCAGACTAGTAGAGGTAGCCAATTCGTCAATAGTCGCCATCAGATAACCATAGTCATCAATGTTACCGATGACCAACTCAGCGATTGCCTGTTCTTCATCGCTCAACTTCGTGTCACGAACTTGTTCCACTAAATGCTGAGATAAGGAAGTCTCGGCGGTTAGCGAATCGAACATGAATTGCCGCTTCTCTTCATCTTCAGTCGTTGAACGAATGGGGCTATTGCCTGCGGCGAAATGGTCGCGCCAGTCCTGATCCATCTGCACTAATTTTTCGAACTCAGCTTGAAAATCATCCACCGGCTCAGTGTCAGAAGTGTTTTTTTCCGTAGCAGAATCAAACTTCACATCTTCCGGCGGTTCGGCGTAATCGGGAGCTTCCGGCGCATCACTCTCTTCGTTGGGAGCTTTTTCGCGCATCTCCATTTCCTGCTCGGTCACTTCTTCCAGCACGGGATTTTGCTGAAGCTCTTGCTCCACGAGAGCTTTGAGTTCCAGTGTCGGAGCCTGCAACAGCGCCAGCGATTGCTGCAGCTGCGGAGCGAGCACCAGCGATTGTGAGAGGCGTTGCGAAAGATGTAATCCAGGTCCCATCTGCGCGGCAACATAAACGAATCCGCTAAAATCTCAAGCCGTTTTGGCATGAATCTCGCTTAACTATATTTACCCAAAGGAAAAACTGGATTTTTAGCAGCCACAGGCGCATTCTTTTTTTATGAAACTCATCCTCTCAACCCATAACGTCACGCTGACGAAAGCAATTGAAGACCATATTCTTGGACGACTGGATAAACTCGAACATCTCGACCGTTGGGCCATTGATGCTCGCGTCACTTTGGAACACGACAATACCCGCGCTCCGGAAAAACAATTCAGTTGTTCCATGCGCTTAGGCGTGCGCGGCCCTGATTTGTTTGCCAAAGATATCGAAAGCGATCTCTACGTTGCCATTGATGCCGTGACCAAGAAAATCGAACAACAAATCCGTAAACGGCATGGCAAACATAAAGTCAGCAAGCACAAAGATGCGATTAAACTCAAAACCGCTCGCCGTGCCAGTGAAGCCACATGATTCTCCGCGCCCGAACCATTCTTTCTCTCACCGCGCCACCCATTGAGGATGGCGCGGTTTTTATTGAGGGAAACCGCGTGCGATCCGTAATGCCATGGAAAAATCTGCGGCCTCACGTCAACGTAAAAACTTGCGACCTCGGCGAAGTTATCCTCCTCCCCGGCCTCATCAATGCCCACTGTCATCTTGATTATACCGACATGGCTGGGCAACTACCGCCGCCTAAAACATTCGTCGATTGGATCGGCCTCATCACCGCCGCCAAAAGTGGTTGGAGTTACTCCGACTATGCCCGCTCCTGGCTCCACGGTGCGCATCAACTGCTCAAGACCGGCACCACAACCGTGGCCGATATTGAGGCAATGCCGGACTTGCTGCCGGAAGTTTGGGACGCCACGCCGCTGCGCATTTTCTCATTTCTGGAAATGACCGGCATCCGTTCCAAACGACCACCAAAGGAAGTTCTCGCCGCCGCACTCGCCCAAATTGATTTGCTCAAACATCCGCGTCACCGCGCCATGCTTTCGCCGCACGCGCCTTATTCTACGTTGCCCGAATTACTCCGCCTCACTGCCAAAACTGCCAACAAACGCCGCTGGCAAACCTGCATCCACGTCGCTGAGTCCATGGAAGAATTTGCCATGTTCCAAAACGCCGAAGGCAAAATGCACGATTGGCTCGCCCGCAACGAACGCGACAATTCCGATTGCGGTCTCGGCTCGCCCGTCGCCCATCTCGCGCGGCAAAAATTGCTCGGAGAAAATGTCCTCGCCATCCATGTGAATTGTCTGGCGCGCGGCGACGCCTCCTTGCTCGGCAAAAATAAAACCCACGTTGTTCATTGTCCACGCAGCCATGATTATTTTCGCCATCCCAAATTCGAACGCGAGAAACTCGTCAAAGCCGGCGTTAACCTCTGCCTCGGCACCGACAGTCTCGCCACTACGCGCAAGGTTGGAAAAGCCAAACCTGAACTCGATATGTTCGCCGAGATGCGCGCCCTTGCCAACAGCGACAAATCTATCTCCGCCGAAGAAATTCTCCGCATGGCCACCGTCAACGGAGCCCGTGCGCTTGGTCTAGCCGGCAAAGCGGGTGAACTTTCCAAAAACGCGTTCGCCGACCTCATCGCCCTGCCCTACACCGGTAAAAACAGCCGCGCTTACGACGCCGTCCTCGCGCACACCGGCAATGTCACCGCCAGCATGATTGCCGGTCGCTGGGTGATTCCGCCACAAAGCTGACGCGCCTTGCTTCCCATCTGTGCCCATCTGTGTTTATCTGTGGCTAAATGAATTCGTTCACTGACGAATTGAACCGTCGCCTCGCCTCGCTTCGCGAACAAAATCTGTTTCGCGAACTGCGCCGAGTTGATTCCGCTCAGGGGCCACGAATCCAAATCGGTGGCCAATCCTTCCTGAATTTTTCCTCCAACGATTATCTCGGCCTCGCTAATCACCCGGCGCTCAAAGAAGCCGCCATCAAGTCAGTAGAAAAATTTGGTGCCGGCACCGGAGCCTCCCGCCTCGTCAGCGGTTCCCTCGCACCCTTTCATGAATTAGAGGAAGCCCTCGCCGACTTCAAGAAAACCGAAGCCGCGCTTACGTTTTCCACCGGTTACGCCGCCGCCGTCGGCACCATCACAGCCTTGATGGGCAAGGAAGACGTCATCATTCTCGATAAGCTCGTCCACGCCTGCATCGTGGACGCTGCCAAATTGAGCGGTGCAAAACTCCGTATCTTCGACCACAACGACCTGAACGATCTCGCCGAAAAATTGCAGTGGGCCACGTCTGACCCTCAGCACTCGTCCCCCAGTAGTCGGCACATCTTGATCGTCACGGAATCCGTCTTCAGCATGGACGGCGACACCGCTCCGCTGCGCGAAATCGTAGCGCTCAAAGAAAAATTTGGTGCGTGGCTTATGGTAGATGAAGCTCACGCCACGGGCATCCTTGGTGAAAATGGTCGCGGCCTCGCCGAGGCGCTCGGCGTCAGCTCGCAAGTTGAAATCCAGATGAGCACGCTCGGCAAAGCTCTTGGCGCGAGCGGTGGCTATATCTGCGGTTCCCGCGCCCTAATTGATTATCTCGTCAACCGCGCCCGCAGTTTTATTTTTAGCACCGCGCCCGTGCCCGCCGCCGCTGCGGCCGCGACGGCCGCACTCAAACTGGTGCAGTCCCCAGAAGGCGACGCAAAACGGACAGCATTGTCCACGCACGTTGCCGCCCTGAATTTAAAACTCAAAACTCAAAACTCAAAATTTCAGAGCGCTATTCTTCCGCTCATTCTCGGTGACGAACCACTCGCCCTCGCCGCCGCCGCCAAACTGCGCACCCAAAATATTTTCGTCCCCGCCATCCGTTATCCCACCGTCGCCCGCGGCGCCGCCCGACTCCGCATCACCTTAACCGCTAAACATTCCGCCGCCCACCTTGACGAACTGGTCACAGCGTTGGCTCAAATTAAAATTCAAAATTGAGCACCAAAAATTCCCAGCAACACCGGCTCGTCCAACTGGATCATAAATTTGTCTGGCATCCCTTTACGCAGATGCGCGACTGGTTGCGCGGCGAACCCATCGTCATTACCAGCGGCCGAGGGACGGTGCTGCGCGATGTGAAAGGCAGGAAATTTCTCGATGCAAATTCCTCCATCTGGACCAATCTCCACGGTCACCAGCATCCCAAAATCAACGCAGCAATCACGCGCCAGTTGAAAAAAATCTCCCACAGCTCCGCGCTAGGCTTCGCCAACGAACCCGCGAGTTTGCTGGCGGAAAAACTGGTCAGCGCGGCGGATTCAAAATCAAAAAATATAAATCTAAAGCTCGGAAAAGTTTTCTATTCCGACAACGGCTCCACCGCTCTTGAAGTCGCGCTCAAGCTCGCTTACGAAGTCACGCGCCGCACGCGCGGGTCGAAAACGAGACCAAAATTTCTTTCACTCACCGGCGCGTATCATGGCGACACCATTGGTGCGGTTTCGCTGGGCCACATTGATCTGTTTCACAAGGCTTACGGCGGAATGCTGTTTCCGAGCGACCAGGTAATGGCGCCGTATTGCTACCGCTGCCCCTTCAACCGCGCCAAACCGGAACGCAACGACGCACGAAAATATCGGAAGTGCCATTGGGAATGCGTCGGACTAGTAGAGAAGAAATTCACGGCGCAAAAAAAACGTGGTAATCCTTACGCAGCCTTCGTGTTTGAACCGCTAATGCAGGGCGCGGCCGGCATGATTCCACAACCCAGCGGCTGGCTTGGTCAAGTCACCGAAATCGCCCGCAATCACGGCGCGTTGCTGATTGCCGATGAAGTGATGACTGGCTTCGGTCGCACCGGCGTGACGTGCCATGTGGACGATAAAGCCATCACCGACATCGCCAAAAAACCGCAAGCCGCCAAGTTGTTCGCCACTGGTCGAGTCGGCATCACGCCTGATTTTCTATGCGTCGCCAAAGGTCTCACTGGTGGTTATCTGCCGATGGCGGCGACGCTCACGACGCAGAAAGTTTTTGATGCGTTCCTCGGCGAATACGAAGAATTCAAAACCTTTTTTCACGGACACAGTTTCACCGGCAATCAACTTGGCTCCGCCGCAGCGCTCGCGAGTTTGGAAACCTTGCAGACGAAAGTTTCCGTGCTGCAACGCGCTCGTTTGCAGAAATGGCTACACGAAGAATTACAAACCCTCTGGCCCTCGCCAAACGTCGGTGACCTCCGCCAAGTCGGTCTGGTTGCCGGCATTGAGTTGGTAAAAAATTGGCGCACGCGACAGCCTTTTGAATTACGCGAACGTGCCGGCATCCGCGTCTGTGAAGCGATGGCCAAACGCGGCGTGCTGACCCGCCATATCGGCAACGTGATCCCGTTATTCCCGCCCTATTGCACCACGCGGACGCAGTTACAACAGATGGTCGCAGCGTTACGCGAGGCGATTGAAGAAGTTTTCGAAAAAAGTTTTAGGGTTCGAGTCTCGCTGCACCGTAAATAAAAAATCAGTTCCACCACGCCCGCAAACGGTTCAGGGGTCGGCTCAAAAATGAAAAAGATTTATCCTGCGGGTGAGCGGGATGCGCCACGGCTTGGGCCGCCGGACGTTTCACCCGTCGCCGCAGTTGCGTCAGCGGGTTGGCATCCGTCGCAGGGCAACGGATGCGCGCTGCTACTTTTTTCAACGTATCGGTCTTCAGTAAGTAATCCGATGCGCCTTCGCTCAACGCGCGGGCACGCCATTCGGGATTGAAACAACTGGTGAACATCAGCACGCGCGTGGTGGGTGTGAGCGACTTGATGGGGCGCACAGCGTCGAGACCATTGCGGTCCCCCATTTGCACATCCAATAAAATCACGTCCGGCCCGGGGCGACTGGCGAGTGTGCTCAACAATTGGTCGGGCGAAGAAAATTGGCGGGCACATTCAATGTCAACTTCAAGGCCGAGCAATTCGCCGATGAGCGTGCGCAGACGGTCGTTGTCATCGACCAGCCAGACTTTTAATTTGGTCGCGACAGCTGCTGCTGTGGTTGAAGCTGTGTTCACTTCAAAAGTAGAAATCGGTTCGAGCGTGGCAGTCATAATTCATTACCTCCAATTCTGGAGTAGCTTGGCCGATGCCAAGGTGACGCTGACGGGCGATGATTCTCTGTCGAATGGACAAACGTGTTGCTAGGACTGGGAATTTGCAGAGATGATTCCGGGAACTTTATTCCACCAACGCGAGCGCGTCCGCGGTAACGTGGCGCGTTTTATTCAGTTTGTCTGGAATCGCGCAGTCAGCTAAATAAAAAAACCGATTCGCACGCAGCGAATCGGGGTGGAAAAAACAGTAAATTTAGTTGCCGAGCAACTCTTTCAACTTGGGCGCCATGACGGCAGCCCAAATCTTGTAGCCAGCTTCATTCGGGTGCAGCGCGTCGGGCATGATATTCTTAGAAATAGAACCGTCGTTCTCGATAAATTTCGAACCGAGGTCGAGGAAGAAAACGCTTTTGCCATCTTCCAGTCGAGCAAGCGCCTGATTGATTTCCAAAAGGCGGCCACGTTGCGGGCTGAAAGTTTTGGCGCGCGGGAAAATGCCCAGCAATAAGACTTTCGTGTCCGGCTGACGCGTGCGGATCTGTTGCACGATGGCGGTGACGCCTTCGAGAATATCCAGATCCGAATAGGTATCGCTGCCATCTTTGTTCTTGTTCGAGTTGTTCGTCCCGATCATCACGATGGCAACTTTGGCTTTGATGCCGTCTAGTTGGCCTTGCTCAAAACGCCAGAGCACGTGTTCGGTCCGGTCGCCGCTAACGCCAAAATTGATGGCCTTGAGCTTACCGTAATATTCGGCCCAGACATTTTTTCCTGCGCCTTCCCAACCTTGCGTGATGGAATCGCCGATAAATTCTAGATCGTAGTCACCGGGCGCGTTTTTCGCGCGTTCCAAAACTTGCGTCTGGCGGTTAGTGATATTTCCGGTGCGCGGAACAGGAACAATGGCGGCGTTTACGTGCGCCGCTTCCGCGACGGGCGCATTGGTTTGCGCCGAAGTGTTGAATTGAGTCAACGCCGCGAGCGCGGCGACGAGGAGGAGTTTATTGAATTTCATAGTTTGAAAATGGTCATTTGATTGGACGGAGTCAATGCGTGGATGGTTTCACGGATTCTTCACCGGCGGACGGATGAATAATGTCAGCGCTGCGCCGCCGAGCAGAAACGCGCCCGCCACGATGAATGACGTGCGGAAACTGCCGCCATCCGCCACGGTGAGCATCTGTTGCAGGCGGCTCAAGACGAACCCGCCCACGCCCCACGCGGTAAAGAGCAAACCGTAGTTCACACCAAAACTTTTCAAGCCCCAGAAATCCTTCGCCAGCGACGGGAACAACGCTAGGTTCGCCCCGTAGTTGAAGCCAATAAAAGTTGCGACCAGCACGATAAGCGCGGGCGCGGTGCCGGGGTTCGCCGTCACCGGAATAGCGATGAACATCAAGGCAGCCTGCAACAGCAGCATCAGCATGAGCGTCCAGCGGCGACCGATTTTATCCGAGAGAATTCCGGCGATGATGCGACCGCCAGCGTTGCCAATGGCCAACACTGCCACGGCGATGAAAGCGGCGGTGCCCATGCTCTTTTTGGCCATACCGCTCACGCTGCCGATAACCATCAAGCCCGCGCCGGCACCGATGAAATAGACCAGCCAGAGAATGTAAAACGTCGGACTGCGCAGCATTTCGGTCGGCGTGGAATTGGCCACCACAGGTTTTGCAGCAGAAGTATTTTGCGAAGCCGCCACGAAGCCAGCGGGCGGATTTTTCAACAATTGCGATAATACCAAGATCACCGCTGTGAACGCGACGCCGAGAATCAGCATGGATTTTTGCAAGTCGTAATGACCCAACAGATATTTTGATAAGGGCGCGAGGTAGATCGGTGCCAGACCAAAGCCCGCGACCACGATGCCCGCAATCAAGCCCGTCTTCACCGGCGGAAACCATTTCAATGCAGGCGGTGTCGTCGAGGAATAACAAAAACCGGTGCCGATCCCGACCAGCACGCCGAAACCCAGCAACCAAGTGCCGTAATTATTCGTCGTGGAAATCAGCACCATACCCGCGCCGACAAATAATCCGCCCAACGACGCCGTGATGCGCGGCCCGATTTTATCCTGACATTTGCCCGCGAGAATCATCGTGAACGCGAACACCAGACAGCAGAGCGCGTAAGGGTCGTTAAGCTGATTGCCTTGCCAGCCAAAATCTTTTTCAATCGCCGTCTTGAACATGCTCCAGGTATAAAGCACGCCGAGCGCGAGGTTGATGCCAAGACCAGCGAAAGCGACGAGCCAGCCGTGATTTTTGGAAGTATTTTCCATAACGATAAATGGGAACGCGCGGACGCTAACAGAGCTACGGGCACCGCGCAACCCATTCGGCTCAACGCTGGCAACGCGGACAAAAATAAGTGCTCCGCGCCGCCTGCACGATGCGTTTGATCGGCGTCTGACACTTAACGCACGGCTGGCCCGCGCGGTCGTAAACGTGCAATCGCTCTTGGTAAAAAGTGGAATCCTCCTCGATGCGGCCGTAGTAAAACAACGCATCGCGTTTGCCTTCGCCGGAGAAATTCAGCGGAATCGTGCTCCCGCAATCAATCGCCTCCTGCAACACCTCGCGGATGGTTTGGTGCAATCTTTCCGCCTGCGCTTGCGACAGCCGATTCGCGGCGCGGCGCGGTGAAATGCCTGCGCGGAACAAGGCTTCGCTCGCGTAGATATTGCCCACGCCCGCGACGAGTGATTGATCCAGCAACTTCACTTTCACGGACTGCACGGAGCGTTTCAAAGCGGCTTGGAAAACTTGCGGCGTAAATTCTTCCGCCCATGGTTCCGGCCCGAGTGCGGCGACGGCGGATAAGTCCAGAGTGAAGCGCCCAAAGTAGCGCGTGTCTTCAAAGATGAATTTCTGTTTACCAAAATCCAGCACCACCGCTGCGTGCTTGGGCAACGGCGTTTTGCTGGCTGCGAGAAACATCCGCCCCGTCATGCCGAGATGCCCCATGAAGCTAAAATTTTCTTTCGCGCCGGGCTGGCGGAGACGAAAGATGAGGTATTTGCCGCGCCGTTCCAGTTCCACGAACTTGGCCCCGACGAGCGCCTGCTTTAATTGCGCCGCCGTCGTAGGCCGCGCGATTTTCTCGCGGCGCACTTCGACGGCACGAATGGTTTTGCCACGCAACAGCGGACGCAGATGCCGCGCCAGCACTTCGACTTCAGGCAGTTCCGGCATGATCAGCCAGTGACGAGCGTGCCGATCTTGTCGCCAAGCACGACGCGCTTGAGATTATGCGGTTTGAAGAAATCAAACACGATGATGGGCATCTTGTTGTCCATGCACAGCGAGAACGCCGTTGAATCCATGACCTGCAAACGCCGTTGCAACGCGTCAATGTAAGTGATCTGCGCGAAACGTTTCGCCTTGGGATTCTTCTTCGGATCGCTGTCATAGATGCCGTCCACTTTCGTGGCTTTAAGAATCACTTCCGCGCCGATTTCATTCGCGCGCAGCGCCGCCGCTGTGTCCGTGGAGAAATACGGATTGCCCGTGCCACCGCCAAAAATCACGACGCGACCTTTTTCCAAATGGCGCACGGCGCGGCGACGAATGAAAGATTCCGCAATCTCAGCCATTGCAATCGCGCTCTGCACACGCGTCGGGCAGCCAAGTTTTTCCAACGCATCTTGCAATGCGAGCGAATTGATGATCGTCGCGAGCATGCCCATGTAATCGCCAGTCGCGCGTTCGATACCGCGTTTGCTGCCGGTCAATCCGCGAAAAATATTACCGCCGCCCACGACCACGACCACTTGCACGCCGAGTTCGCGCACTTCGCGGATCTGTTCTGCCATGCTTTGGATGGATTCCGCCGAGATGCCGATGCCCGCTTCGCCACCGATGGCTTCGCCACTTAACTTCAAGAGAATTCGGGAAAAACGAGGCTTTTTGGTTTTGGTCATAAGTTGGCAGGAGGAAGAAAAATCATGCGTATCTTTTAACAACCAAAGTTGCGCCGGTCAAACCAATCTCAAATTCAGACGTAACGCTAATGCTGAAAATAAAAAACTAACTCAACGTAGTGCTGGCGTCTCGCCTGCGGCTTTTGAATCGTCGAACTCGCAGGCGAAACGCCTGCGCTACTTTCACTCAATTCAACCGTTCGATATGCAGATCCGCCCGAATGATGCTGCCATCCGTCGGCGACAGGAACACCTCGCCCACGTTGATGATGGCGTCGGGCTTGCCGGGTTTGGCGGCCCAGATGCGCACGCGCCATGCCAGACCATCGTCGCCGCGCTGGAGCCAAAGTTGCGTTTGCTTGAGCGTGAAGGGTTGCAGCAATTGCACCGTCGTGGCAATTCTCTGGGCCTTGTCGGAGTCAATCTTCACCTTGTCCAAATCAATTATGTCCGCTTCCTTAGCGCTGCCGGTGATGTGCCACGGGCGCTTCACGTCCAGCTTGAGGCCGGAACCGAATTTCACTTCTGCCACTTTGGAACGCGCGTCCGCATCAAAATAGCTCACTGTCCAGACCGTTGGCGTGAGGCCGAGGATGGAACGCTCCGATTCAAACGCTAGCACTTTGCCTTTGCTCGCTTCGGCAACGAAGCGATTGCCTTCCTTCACCAGTTGCAAGGCGGTTGGTTCTGACGCAGCGAACACCGAACCGGCCACGGCAAATATCGCCGCCAACGTTAGGAGCAATTTGTGATTCTGTTTCATAGATGAGTTTTAATTTTATCGAGAATGGTGCGAGAAAGTGGTTCATCTCCGAACGTCCCCACTCGCACACGGATTTCCGTGACGGTTTCCGATTGTTTGTTGAGGGTGATGACGATTTTTTGGTCGGTGCTCGTGCGCACTGTCAGCTTGATTTGGAGCGGCGACGCCACGTTGCCGACCAAAGCGAATTGCAAATCTTTTAACGTCGCCAACGTAGCTTTATTCGCCTGCACGAGCGACGTGGCCTCATCCGCTTTCAATTCCCCGTCCACATACATCACTGCGCCAGCACCCGCTGCTGCCGCACCGCCAACGAGCAACAGCACACAGCCGTTGCCGAAAAATACCGCCATAACCGCGACGAAAAGAGAAAGTAATTTGGTTTTCATAAACACGCCTCAACCTAACGTGCTCTTGGACGCTGGCAAATGGCTTTTGTTCAACTTCGCTTACATTTCGGCAAGCCAGTTAACCGCTTTCACGGCGCTTTTTAAAATTGAAAGCGCAAATCAAACTTAGACTGAACAAGCGCTTACGACTAACTCAAGCTCTCGTTCAGGAAACACTATCAGTCAACAAAACGGCGGCTTATCGAAGCGAATATTTCGATAAAAATTGCGTCGAAAAATTTAGTTAACCACGTTCATCTTTCGATTAGTGAGCTAGACTACTTGGTGGTCAAAGACGGCCAAGGCTACGTCTCGATGCCGTAGCCTTTAATCTTGTTGTAGAGGGTCTGGCGGCCGATGCCGAGACGTTTGGCAGTTTCGAGTTTATTGCCGCCGGTTTCTTTGAGCATCTGCACGATGGCGTTGCGTTCCACACCTTCGAGGAGGGTGAAGCTGGTGTCGTGTCCGCCTTCGGTGGGGATGAATTTCACGTCGCTGATGGAGAGGTCGGTGACGTTCACACCAGGGCCTTCGGAGAGGAGAACAGCGCGCTGAATTTCGTTCTGTAACTGGCGCACGTTGCCGGGCCATTCAAAGGTGACGAGGCGTTCACAAGCTTGCGGGGTGAAGCCGGTGAGCACGCGATTGGCTTGCGCGGCAAAGCGTTTCAGAAAAGCGTTGGCCAGCGGCATGATATCTTCGCGCCGTTCGCGCAGCGGCGGCAGGAAAACGGAAATAGCACTGATGCGGTAAAATAAATCCTCACGAAGTTTACCGTCTTTGATGGCATCTTCGGGCTTGCGATTGGTCGCGGCGATGATGCGGCAATTGGTTTTGTAACTGGTCGTGCTACCAACCGGGCGCACTTCCTGATCTTGCAGAACGCGGAGCAGCTTGCTCTGCGTATCAATGGGCATCTCGGAAATTTCGTCGAGGAAGAGCGTGCCGCCTTCGGCTTGACGGAAGAGACCTTCCCGGTCGGTGTGCGCGCCAGTGAAGGAGCCTTTTTTGGAGCCGAACAATTCACTTTGGATCAGATCGCGGGGCAAAGCGGCGCAGTTGACTTTGACAATGCGATTCTTGGCGCGGGTGCTTAAGCTGTGGATGAGGTCGGCGATGACTTCTTTGCCGGAACCACTTTCGCCAGTGATGAGAATGGTGACATCGCTGGGCGCGACGCGTTCGATAGTGCGCACGACAGCTTGCACGGCGCTGCTTTGGAACACGGGCGCAGAACCGCCGCTCATGGTGGCGACGGCGCGGCGGAGAGAGTTGTTTTCTTCCTTCTGCTGCTTATTTTCCAGGGCGCGATCAAGGGTTACTTGCAGCATCTGGCTATCAAACGGCTTGTTGATGAAATGATACGCGCCGCGTTTGGTAGCTTGGACGGCGGCTTCAAAGGTCGCTTCACCGGTGAGCACGATGACTTCGGTGTCGGGCCAGGTCTTCTTGATCTGGGGCAAAAGGTCGAGGCCACTGGCATCAGGCAATTTCAAGTCGAGTAGCACGATGTCGGGGGCTTCGGTGGCAAAACATTTTTGGAGCGCGGCACCACTGTCGGCTTCAGCGACGACGTAGTCGTCTTCCAAAATGGCCTTGAGCATTGCGCGCAAGTCCGCCTCGTCGTCCACGATTAGAATTTTGCCTTTCATGATTTCGATTTAAGATTCTTTTTACAAGCCGCCACAAATGCACTGAAAATATTCCGATACCGTGCGTGAATCTGCACCAAACGTTCCGGATGAAATTGCACGCTTAACAAGAACGGCAACTTAGCCGCCCAAGCTGGTTTCAACTCCATTGCCTCCACCATCCCGTCGCTGGCAATCGCGGTCGCCACGAATGGTTTTGCTGGTTCAATCACGCCCTGATGGTGCGTGCTATTCACGCCCAAAGTCCGCTGGCCGCAAATCTTGGCGAGCAAAGAGCCGGGTGTCAACGCCGCTTCATGCACCAATTCAAAGGCTTTGGCGGACTGTTGGTGCGGCAATGCCTGATAGATTTCCTGTGGGATGTCGGCCACGAGTTGGCCACCGCAGGCGACATTTAATATCTGGTGGCCGCGACAGATGGCGAGCACCGGTTTGCGCTGGCGGAAAACTTCTTTGACCAAGATAACTTCCCGAGTGTCGCGGCCGCCCTCATCAGGCGTTTGGATGATGCTCTTAAGGACTTTCTTAGGAAGCTGTTTATCGTAGAGATCAGGATTGATGTCGTCACCACCGGTAAAGAGAACCCCATCGGTGCGGCGCACCGCTTCGGCGAGCAAAGCCCGATTGCGGGTCACGGGCGCGATCACAGGAATGCCACCGGCCGCTAGAATGGCGTTTTCATAGCGCACCGCGAGGCTAACGGATAAATCGCTAAACTCGAAGCCGCGCTTTTCGATACCAGGCGTGATTAAAATCAGTGGCGGTTTAGCCATGTAAGAAACATAGCGGAAAACCGTTAGAATGTCAGCGGAAAACCTTTCGCCTAGAACATTGCCGGCGGGCTGTCAGAATTTAGCCGAGGAATTGAATTGAAACCGAACGCTTAATAGCTAAACTGCGCGCCTATGGTTCGGGGCGTAGCGTAGCCCGGCTAGCGCGCTTGCTTGGGGTGCAAGAGGTCGGGAGTTCAAATCTCCCCGCCCCGACCATTTTATCTTAATACTTTTCCCAAGCTCAAAGCTCCTCTTTGGTTCGCACCATCAAGGTTCATTTCTTATCGGCGCGACCAGCGACCAGCGCAGAAAGTAATTCATTATTCTTCGGGATGATTGTGATACGACCCTGACCAGCGAGCAAGTTCTGCACTTCCAGCACGTTGAAGAGCGCTTCCGCAACTTTCTTATCCTTGGAAATTTCCTGCAAGGCTTCGCCCACGATGCGCGGACGCATAGCCGCAGCTTTGGCGAATTCAATCGCCGCTTGCCGTTCCGCTGTGCTGGTTATGATGCTGACTTGATTCGTGCCCGCTTGGCGAATGGCGGCGGTGACTTGGCGCAGACGATTCACCACTTTTTCCTCGATCTGATGAATCATATTCTCATCGCGAAAATGCACTTTGCGGATGTAAACGGAGCCGAGTTGATAACCCCATTCGTTCGATTTAGGCGAAACTTCTTCGCGCACGGTTTGGCTCATGGAGTGGCGATTCTCGAGCATATTGTCGAGGGGCATATTGCTCAAGCAACGCACGGTGGAATTGCTCACGTTGGCGGCGAGCGAACCGCGCGGGTCGGCGTTCTTGAAGAGATAGGCAGTAGGATCGCTGATGAACATTTCATACCAGATGCCGATGCCCATGGGCGCGCCTTCCTCGGAATTCACGGGCTGGCTGCGAAGATATTCTTGGTCGAGACGTAAATCCATTTCGTAACATTTGCCCAGCCAATGAACGATGAACGCGGGCACACCAAGTTTGGTCGGGAGGAAATGTAGGCCGGGTTCGTTAATCGTCGCGAGCACTTTGCCGAATAGCACATACACTTTACAGCGGCCTTCATTGACGATGGTAAAGAGTCCGCAAAACCGACAGAGGGCAATGAACAATGGGACAATGATAGCCCAACTGATGACCGAAACGATGAAGGCGATGGCCAATAATTTGTAGTTCATATTATTTGGCCTCCAAGATGACTTGTTCGGAACGAGTGTAGAGCGAGAGCCGCACGTTGCGGATGTAAGCTTCGAGCGCATCGTCACCCGCTTTTTGTAAGTCGGATAATTGAGCGGTCATTTGCCGCAGTGGTTCGACTTCGGCTTGCGCTTTGAGCGTCTCGATTTCCACTGCGCGTTTGGATTGTTCGATCTTCTGGTCGGCGGTGGCTTGCGCAAGACTGATGTCGGAAGAAACGTGATTGTGCGCCGTGTTAATGGCAGCGAGCGCGGATTCCACTTCTGGCGGCGGGTCAATGCCGGTGATGAGCGAGGCATCCAGCACGATGCCGTAGCGGGCGGCGGACGAAGCGCATTCGCGATCCATGTGTTCATTGATGTCTCGGAGATTTTTGCGGAGGTCGTTGATGGAAATGCCGGAAACGATACTAGCTTCGGGGTCGGTCGTCGCGGCCTTGGGCGCTTCGAAATTAGCGATTCGTTCACGCAGCACGGAAACGAAATAGCCCATGACGTGACTGATCGGACGTTTCACACCGAAGAGATAGGCGTAAAGATTCCGTTCCGCAATGCGGTAACGGATTTGGCCGGTGAGGCCGGTGTTTAATTGATCTTTGGTGACGG
>CAIWFB010000345.1 GCA_903911825.1 uncultured Verrucomicrobia subdivision 3 bacterium | reverse complement strand
GGCGTGAACAGTTCCGTGACCGAACCGTGCAGCACCTCGCCATTGTGCAGCCAGATGATTTGTTGCGCGTGCTTTTTGACAAGCGGCAAGTCGTGCGTGACCAGCAACACCGTCAACTTTCGCTCGATGTGGATTTGCGAAATGAATTCGAGCAACGAGCGCGTCGCCGCCACGTCCACGCCAGCCGTCGGCTCGTCGAGCACGAGGATGTCCGGCTTGGTCGCCAGCGCACGCGCGATGAGCACGCGCTGTTTTTGACCACCGGATAATTGGCTGAATTTCCGTTTCGCGAATTCTTCCGCCGAAGTCGCTCGCAGGCAATCATGGACTAGGTCTTTCTCCGCCCGCGACGGTAAACGGCCCGCACCGACGCGCCCAAATGTTCCCATCAATGCCACGTCAAACCCCGTCAGCGGATACAGCGGGTCGAATTGAATCGCCTGCGGCACATAGCCGAAAACTGGTTTTGTGCCACCGTCGCCGATTTGAATTTTGCCGCCGACCGGCGGCTGAAGTCCGAGCAGCGTCTTGAGTAGCGTCGATTTGCCGGTGCCGTTCGCGCCGAGAATGGCAGTAAAGCTGCCGCGCGCTACAGCGAGCGAGATGCCGGACAAGACCGCCTGGCCATCGTAACCGATGGCCAGGCTTTCGAGCGTGATGATGGAGTCTTTCATTTTATTTCTTCAAGGCACCCGCCACCGTGTGGACGATGTAATCCATCTCGGCGATGTAGGTGTCCGTGTCCGGCACGCCGCCGGGCATGATGGGCAGCTTCACGAGCGTTGCGCCGGTCTGCTTGGCGATGAGCGCGGGAACTTTTTCCGGGAACTGCGGCTCACGCACGACGAGGGGAATGTGTTCCGCTTTCATTTCCGCGATCAACGATTCAATGTGGCGCGGCGTCGGATCCACGCCGGGCTTGAACTCAATCGTGCCGTGATACACCAGTCCGAAGCGCGCCGCGAAATACGGCCAGTGCTCATGATAAGACACAAACTTCGTGCCTTTGAACGGTGCCAGTTCACTCTGCCAACCGACCATTTTTGCATCGAGGGTGGTGAGGTAGGCATCGCGATTTTTCACGAACTCGGCTTCATGCTCCGGCGCAGTGGCAACCAGTGCGGCGCAGATATTTTGCACGGCAATTTTCGCCAGCACCGGATCGAGCAGATAGTGCGGGTTGCCGTAAGGATGCACGTCGCCTTCGGAATGATCGGTTGATTTCGGCACGTCCACGGGTGTCACGCCTTTGGAGCAATCCACATAACCCGGCTTGCCAAGCTGGATGCGCGGATTTTTGCTCGCCTCCAGGAGCGCGGGCAAAAAAGCGTGCTCACAATCAAAGCCGACGAGCACCACGAGGTCGGCGCGGTTAAGTAGCGACACAAAGCTGGGCTTCATCGGCACGCCGTGCGTGTCTTCGATGCCGGTGGCGAGACTGCGGACTTCCACAAAATCGCCGCCAACGGTGCGAGTAAAATCCGCCAGATCGGTGAGCGTGGTGACCACCCGGATTTTCGCCGCGTGAACTGGCAGCGCACCAAACGCAACCGTGAGGAGCATGACCAACAATAATTTTAATTTCATAAGCTAAATTTCCTTTCAGTTTTCAACGTTGAGACCAGCCGTGCGAGTGAGCGCCGATAATCCATGTCCATTGTAAATAAAGGGCGTCATCCGGTTTCAGGCCGGAAATCGCACTGCGATCGGTGTGGGTGTATTGCAGGCGCAACTGGTTCCAGTGGCTCAAGGCATACGTGACGAACGGCGAATATGCGAACGTCTCGTCATCGTGATTCTGCGCGTTCTGGAGGTAATCAAATAGGAAGCCCGCGCTCCATTGGCGGCTCCATTTGTAGTTCACATACGAATAGAGACCCAGCGAGTTGACGCTATTCTTGAATTCGTCGCCGGACAAACTCGGCGATGATAAAGCCGGATCAAGACTGCCATCCGGGTCGAAGAGGAAGCGGTCATTGCTGAACAAAACTTCCGTGCCCCAAGTGAAGCTGCGGAATTGATTGTTGCGCAGCGGCACATAGCTCAACTTGAAATCTACGCCCGCGAGTCGCCGTTCTTTTTCCGTGAGTGTGCTGCCGTTTGGTTGCACGAGCACGCCGCCGCGATCTTCGGTTTTGGGATTCCACAAACCAGAGACGCCCGCCTCCGCCGACCAATTTTCGGTAAGATCAAAACTGGTGGAGGCACGACCCCAGAAATTCAACCCGCCAATCGGACGATAATTTCCTGGATTATTCGGGCTGCCATCGCCGCCGAACTGATTACCGACGCCCGCCGTCAGGCTGATGTAATGTTCCACCGGCACCAGCCAGTTGAGTTGCGCGCCGTCACTGCGTGATTCACCCCCGATGTAGCTATCCAATGCCAACGGACGATTCACGAACGGCAATTCGTGGTCATGGATGTAAGCCAGTCGCCCAAACTCACCAAAGAAACGTCCGCCAGTAAGCGTCAGATTTCCTGGGAGCGAAGTGGTTTGAAACGCCGCTTCCTCGATGCCAAAAGTGGATTCGCCTGTCGTCGCATCCGCCGAGGCATTCGCCACCACCCACGCTTTGGCGAATGGATCCACTGAAGCCGTAGCATTGATTTCCAGCGAACGCGCCCAGAAATCAAACCCACCCGGACGGTCGCTGCCAGTTTTATCGCTGCCCTGACTACGGTAACTGGAAACCGTTTCACCCACGAAGCCAAGCGCGGGATTGAATTCGCCCGGCAACGTTTTTTTCTGCGCCTCGACGACGCTGTCCACCTTGTCGCTCAAATCTTTGATCAAGTCGGGGATGTCCGAACGATTGGTGGTTGTGACCGCCGTAGTCGCCACAATCGAATTGGTTGGTAGAACAGCCAGCCGTTGTTGCAACGCATGAATGACTTCATCCTGTGCCGCAATTTTTTTCTCGAAGCGCGCTTCCAGTTCACGCTCATGCTGCTCGAACATTGACTGCATCTGCTTCAACCGCTGGTCAAAATCGGCGGGTTGATTTGTCTCCTGCGCTTGGCTGCTCATAACACCCAAGCAAAGGGCCGAAGACAGGCCCATCAAATTATTTAGTTTCATATTGATTCTCCATTCCGGCGCACCCGCAGGGCGGACACGACGGTTCTCAAACGGAATTTCTAAACGGAAATCCAATCAGCAAAGGCTGACTGGCCTAATTAAACGAGGGGAGAAGCAGAAACAGGCGGGGCGCGTCCGGCGGGAAGATTTTCGATAGCCGGACTAAAGACGGAAAAAACAATCTGGGGAATGCTCTCAACTGAAACGACCGAAACGACCAAGGAAATTTCTCCAGAAACCGTATCCACCAAGCCATGAGCGAAGAGGGTGACGACGCATTGATGCGAGGCTTGGCCAGCATCTTTGTGTGCTAATTCATGCAACGCCGGCGATGCCGCCATCGCGTCCAACAGCAGCACCATCGCCACCAGCAGGCT
>CAIWFB010000344.1 GCA_903911825.1 uncultured Verrucomicrobia subdivision 3 bacterium | reverse complement strand
TCTCGCCGACCAAGTCGCCACACTTTCACTGACATGCCGCTCGTTGCTGCCATACCTGCTGCTCCCCGTTCGCTCCTCGACTTCACCTTCGCGGAGTTGGAGCGGGACTTTATCGCGTCCGGTCTGGCCGCGGTGCACGTGCGGGCGCTGTGGCGAGCCTTGCAGCGGGAACTGAAAAATGAGTTCCGTGGCGACGAAGAATTTTCTCCGCCCTTGCAGCGCTGGCTCACCGCTAACGTCGGTGCGGGCAAAGCCTTTTTCATTGATGCTCCACCCGAGACGGCGGACATCGCCAGCAGCGACGGACTGACGCGCAAATTTCTCCTGCGCCTCGTCGACGGCCAAACCATCGAGACCGTGCTGATGGGTTTTACCGGACGCCACACGGCTTGTGTGAGCACGCAAGCCGGCTGCGCGATGGACTGTGTCTTTTGCGCCACCGGACAGATGGGTTTTGTGCGGCATCTGCGGCCCGGCGAAATCGTGGCGCAAGTCCGCCATGCGCAGCGCGCCTTGCGGGCGAGTGGTCAGGCGGATCTGCGCAATCTCGTTCTCATGGGCATGGGTGAACCCTTGCACAATTACGATGCGGTGATGACCGCGCTCGACATCATCACGGACCGGCGCGGACTAAATCTCGGCCCGAGTAAAATCACTATTAGCACCGTCGGAGTTGTGTCCGGCATCTTGCGCTTGGGTGAAGAACAACGTCCGTATCACCTCGCGGTAAGTCTGCACGGCGCGACGGAGGCGGAACGTTCTGCGCTCGTTCCCGCCAGCAAACGCTGGCCGTTGGCGGAGTTGATGGCGGCTTGCCAAACCTACTACACCAAAACGCAACGGCGGATATTCTTTGAGTGGACTTTGATTGCGGGGCAGAACGATTCGCCTGCGCAAGCTGAACGGTTGGTCGTGTTGCTGCAAGGTTTGGATGCGCACGTGAATCTGATTCCGCTGAACCCTACCGGCGGTTTTGCGGGCATCGCCACCGCGTCCGAGGCGGCGAAGAATTTTAAGCAAGTGCTGCAAGCCGCCGGCATTCCCAGCACCATCCGCCAGCGGCGCGGCATTGATGTCGCCGCTGGTTGCGGTCAACTGCGCGCGGAAAAATCGCGGGCGTAATCGGTGGGGGCGTAAAATTAAAATCCGCCGCCCGATTCACTTACTGCCGTGTTTGGCGACCGCCTCCACTGCGCGCATTACGCGCAGAATATTTTGCCCAGCGATTTTCTTCAGTTCATCTGGTGTGTAACCGCGCCGGAGAAGTTCCGCAAACAGGTCGGGATATTTGGAGACATCTTCCAAGCCGGTGGTGTCGCCATTGTAGCCATCAAAGTCCGAGCCGATGCCGATGTGATCTATGCCCGCAATTTCCCGCAGGTGATCAATGTGGTCGGCCACATCGCTCAACGTAGCGGGCTTGACGGGTGAACGCGTCTTGCGCCATTCGGCGATGCCTGCCGTCACGGCGGCGGCATCGTCAGGAAATAATTTCAACAGGCGTTTATGCTCCGTGCTCCAGGCATTGAATTCATCGCGCTCAGGATTCGAGACGTAGCCGGGCAGAAAGCAGACCATGACGATGCCGCCATTCGTGCGCACCATTTGGAGCACGTCATCGGGCACGTTGCGCGGGTGATCGCACACAGCCCGAGCCGAGGAGTGCGAGAAAATGACCGGCGCGGTCGAGACGCGAATCGCCGCGCGCATCGTCTCATCGGTGACGTGGGAAAGATCCACCAACATGCCGAGGCGATTCATCTCGCGCACGACCGCTTCGCCGAATGGCGTCAGCCCGTGATGCACCGCTTCGTCGCCGGCGGCATCGGCCCAATCGGTATTGCTCGTGTGGGTGAGGGTCATGTAACGCGCACCCAACAGGTAGAACATCCGCAGCGTGGCGAGCGAATTATTGATGCTGTGCCCGCCTTCCATGCCGATGAGTGAAGCGATTTTTCCGTGCTGATGAATGCGTTCGACGTCGTCTGCCGTCAGCGCGAGTTCAAAGGTTTCGGGATACGCCGAGCACAGGCGACGCACGACATCAATCTGCTCCAGCGTGGTCTGAACCGCGAGCGGCCCCGCCATTTTGGTGGGCACATAAACGGACCAGAATTGTCCGCCCAACAGCCCAGCGCGCAGCCGGGGAATGTCTGTGTGCCACGATGGCGTGAATCTCGTGGTGCCGGATTCCAGAGGCACCTGCGAGAAGTCGTTGCTCATTTTGCGATATTGCCACGGCAGATCGTTGTGGCCATCCATGAGCGGCACGGCTTTGAGAACCTCGCGCACGATGGCGAGACGGGCGGCGGCATTTGTATCAGTGGCAGCGGAGGAAATCGTTTCGGTGGCGAGCATAATGGTGGCAGTGCAGAGCAGTGAGAAGGTGGTAAAAAGTTTCATTGGCGTCGGCAACTAAGCCGCGTCAGGATGCGGGCTCGCTCGCTCGCCGTCAACACGCGGAAACGGAATGCTAGCTTGTGGCTCTGCGAAACTCTGGCCACGATGGCGTATGCTTTGTTTCCGCTATGCGACGCTGTTCGCTCTCTTGCTTTTGCCGTTCGGTTTGCGCGCCGAAACTAGCGATGAAGCTATCGCTCGCGCCACGGTTGCCGTCGCGCAGGCTGCACCGCGCGCCCAAGCTGATCCGGCGCGTCCGGGTTTTCACGTCACCGCTCCCGCGCAATGGATCAATGATCCCAACGGCCCGATTTTTTATCGTGGATTTTATCATCTTTTCTAT
>CAIWFB010000343.1 GCA_903911825.1 uncultured Verrucomicrobia subdivision 3 bacterium | reverse complement strand
TCCAACGGCGCGCCTTCCATGCAGCCCAAGTATTCAGCCCAAGCATATTTTTGCGATGCGACTGACAGGTTGGACGATTCAATGCCGTCGTTCATAGTCAAAACAGAAAAGTATCTAATTATTAGGCGAATAAGCTCAATGCCGCCAATTGCTTACAACAACGATTCCGATCAAAGCCATAGCAATCAAACCAATTATTTCTAAAACGAAATATATCGCATGGCAGGCATGTTAACAAGATGAATTTTGATTTGTTTTAAAATTTTAGTTGGAAGCCGCAACCCATACCATAGCGCGGCTGACAATTTCCCACAGTCAGGATGGATCCGCTTAAACGCCGTTTACCATCAACAATTATAAAAGGTAGCTGTTCACCATCCAATCATCGTGTTGAGCGGAAGATACTGCGAGCAGTCGCCTACCTGGATTTGATAGTTACCGGGCGGCACAGACCAGTCATTCTTTGCCTCGTCAAAATAGGCAAACGCATGGCGGTCCAACTCCACCTGCACTGACTGCTTAACGCCTGGTGGCAGAAAAATCTTCTTGAATCCTTTAAGTTCATGGACTGGCCGCTTCACGTCGCCATTTGGCGAACCAACATAGATTTGCGCCACCTCGGCCCCAGCCCGCGCACCGGTATTCGTCACGTCAAAGCTCACTTTCACTACGTCACCCGCGCGAACTACTGCAAGGTTACTGAATGCAAAGGTCGAGTAGCTCAAACCAAAACCGAACGAAAACTGTGGCACTACCTTTTCGGTGTCAAAATAACGGTATCCGACAAACACGTCCTCCTTGTAATCAACTCGGTCATTGTCTTCGCTGCCGATGGCGTGCGCCGGAGAGTCTGCCAAGCGTCTCGGCCAAGTGAACGGCAGTTTGCCGGAGGGATTAATTTGACCAAAGAGCGCAGCGGCAATGGCCGTGCCGCCTTCCATGCCGGGATACCACGCTTCCAGCACGGCGGGAACGTCGCCCAGCCAGCCGCCGAGTTCCAGCGGCGATCCATTGATGATCGTGACAATGGTTTTGGGATTGGCCTGGACGAGATGCCGGATGAGAGTCTCCTGCACCTGTGGAAACTCCATACTCGTGCGATCGCTTCCTTCAGAATCCAAGCTGTGGTCAATGCCGGCGAACACCAGCACCGCGTCCGCCGATTTAGCCGCGACGGCCAACTTTGCATAAGTTGCCGCCATTTTATTTGCGTCTGTGGGCAACGACCATTCCAAGCGGCAGGCTGCGTCGCCGCTGGACTTGGTGTATTGCACACGTAAATAAAACGGCTTGCCAGCCTGCATCTGCACATTGGCGGTGGCGGACGGAACGCCCCGACCGGAGTCAGCCACCGCCAGCGGCGCGCCGCCGACAGGCTCGGCAAACATCCAAGCCGATCCGCCTCCAGCCGTCACGCGAAGTGCGTAGGTGCCACTGACAGGCGGAATAATGCGGGCGGTGAATTCAGCGCGAAACTTTTCCACTTTAACTTTCCCAAATTCCGGCGAGCGCATTTCCCAGAGAAAGTTCAGTTCCTGCTCCACGCGCTCCATTGCGGGAGACTTATCGCCCGGATTAAAGTAACCGGCGTGAAAACCACGTTGACCGTTTTGCTGCGCCAGCACGCTGTTGGGAATGATTTCAAACCCGCCAAGTTCTTCCGGCGAAAAAAACTGGACCTCGACATTAGTGCCAACGGAGTTGTGCACGCCCTGCAATGCGGTAATTTCGTAGCTGGGATCTTGCCACGAACTGCCCCCAAGGCCGATCAAACAGAACCGTCGGTCGGCATTGGGGCCAACGACCAGTAACTTCCGCAGCTTAGACAAATCTAATGGTAGCGTGTGGCGTTCGTTCTTTAGCAGCACCAGACTATCTTCCGCAACCTGACGGGATAAGTCATGATGCGCCGGGGTGTCACGCAATCCACCTTGCGTAGGCGGAATGCCGTCGAGTAATCCAACCCGGGCCATGGTTCGCAGCACGCGTCGAACTTTATCGTCAAAAACATTTTCCGGCACCTGGCCGTCGTGCATCGCTTCAAGTAAGGGTTGGCCGAAAAGCGAATTGGGCTGATAAGGAATAGAGACGTCCAACCCCGCCAATGCCGACTTAACGGTTGAACGAGTTCCAAGACCGTCCGTTCGCACCATCCCATCAAAGCCCCACTGGCCTTTCAGTGTGTCATCCAAAAGCGCCCGGCTGTCGCTGACAAACTCGCCGTTGACGCCGTTGGCCGCTGTCATCACCGACCACGCACCGCCTTCTTCCACGCCGGCTTCGAACGCTGGAAAATAAATTTCGTGCAACGCGCGCTGGCTGACCATGGACATATAGTTATTGCGGTTCTGCTCGCGATTGTTGCAGACGAAATGCTTAAGGCAGGCCGCCACCCGCTGACTTTGCAAACCTTTGACAAAAGCCACGGTAAGACGGGCATTGAGCAACGGATCCTCCGTATAGTATTCAAAAAAACGTCCACCCAGCGGATCGCGCTGAATATTGATGCCCGGACCAAGCAGCATAGTCGCGCCGTTGGCACGCGTCTCTTCGCCCATGACCGTCGCGGCTTGCTCTATCAGTTCCGGATTCCAGGTCGCGCCAAACGCCACACCGGCGGGGAATGCCGTGCCGTGATGCGGACCGAATGGACCGTCCGTGGCGACCAAGTCCGGCACATGCAGACGCGGCACACCGCGGAGGTTGGGTCCGCCCACGCCTGCGCCCATGCACATGGCGACTTTTTCAGCGAGCGTCATCTGACCGATCAATTGATTGATTCGCGCCTCGGTATTCGTGGCAAGATCGGCCCTAACCTGGCCGGTGGCCAGCGTCAGAAACAAGGCGGTGAGCAGACGGGAGTATGTTATTCGAGCTGGCATATTGACGGCGGGGTTAAGTTTGGCAGGCAAATTCTTCGAGTATGACTTGTGCGGAATGAAATGCACAATGGGGTTCTATTTTTCCGAAATGACAAAGCTCGTCTTTCATAGATTATCACTGCCGGTGCGAACATCGCCGCCAATGTTGGGATTATCGGTGTTCAACTGGCCACCGGGGCCGTAGGAAAACCAGTTCG
>CAIWFB010000342.1 GCA_903911825.1 uncultured Verrucomicrobia subdivision 3 bacterium | reverse complement strand
GGCCCGGTGATGCTCGTGCTGCGACCCATGCGGATGTTGTAAGTGCTGTTCACGCCAGAGCAGCACGAACCCCAGTCGGCCATCAAATAGTAATAACCACCGTGACGGAAAACGCACGAGGCTTCGATGGAACCGTTGTAGGCGAGCCGCGTTACGGGTGAGTTCGCGGAAATGCGCAGGCCGGTGAGCGGGTCGAGTTGCACGATGTAAATGCCGTTCCAATACGAGCCGAAAGACATCCACGGATTTCCGTTCGCATCCAGCGTGACGCTCGGATCAATCGTGTTGTAGGGACTGCCATTGGTGGACGTGATGACCGGGCCTTGGTCGGTCCACAGATAACTGGCATCGCTCGGATCGAGCGTGGGGTTGGTGACGAGGCCGATGCCGGAGACCTGGCTGCCGGAAGTGGAGATCGCGTAGTAGAGACAGTAGCGACCGTTGAGATAAAAAACATCCGGCGCCCAAATCCAGCCGGTGAAACCCGGCGCGGCGTTGGTCGTCCAGTTCGGTGAGTTGGCAAAAACGCCGGGGCCGCCGTTCCAAAAAATTTTATCGGTGGACGATTTGGAGAAAATGCCCTGGCCCGTGTAGAAGATGTAGTATTTGTCTTTGCACTTGATGATGCTGCCGGGATCGTGCGCGGTGAGATTACCGCGCAACGGCGGCGCTTGCAGTCCGGCCACGGCGCGGACGCCGGGCAAATAAAGCAGCACGGCCAGCATTGCCAAAGCAACGTGGCGGGGGCGGAAGATGGTGTGGCGCGGCATCGGGTGTTCAGTTCAAGCTGGAATCAAATCATGCAGTGCAATAAATTACCACACAATGCCGAAAGGTCATGTGGCATGGAGCGGCCACGATCCTGCTGGCCGAGGCCGACGGAGATGGAAGAATGGACGAAGATAAAATGATTAAGTCCGATGCTTAAAAAATTAACAATTAGCTTTGGTGTTTTTTGCCTTCTGAATTTCCAGGTAAAAATTTTTGCCTTTGCCTTGCTTGGCCCAGTGCAACCGTGGATGCAGGCGACGAATGGAGTTATTCAGTCGGGCGACATTGGTGGGCCGATGGATGTTGGAAATGGATACCGATGGAATGTGCCGGTGCTTACTTATGGTTTTGACCAGTCGTTTCTGGATTACTTCGGCACGAACGGCGTGGCGGCGGTGGAAGGCGCGATTCAAATCCTAAACAACTTACCACCCGCTTCGCATCTTGCCCCCACCAATTTTCCATTTGAAACACAGAACATTAATTATTACGCCCAGCCTCAATCGTTGTTGGATTTGAAATCGGAAACGCTTTCACTGTTGCTGGAGCACATGGGATTGGCGCCGCCAACCAAAAATATTTTTGTTCTGCGACAATGGAGCCCGCGATTTATCCCGCCTTCACCTAATCAATTCACCAGCGAGCTGGCTTGGCTGGACTGGGCATATCCAGATTTTATTTCACAGCTAAACTTTGATCCTCAAACGCTCACCTCCAGCCACTATGTCAATGGCACGCTTTATAGTGCAGAAATTGGCATATATCCAAACCAGTATCTCACGCTTCCGTTTGGCGTTGATATTTTTGCTGACACATACACTGCGGTAGCAGATTTTGGGTTGTTTCAAGGCGGCTTTTATACGGGACTGACTTACGATGATGTGGGCGGACTTTCCTATCTGCTTTCCACCAACAATGTGAATTACGAGATGCTGCTGCTTGGCGTGATCGGCGTCGGTTCAAATGCCAATACTTTTATCAACGGCGCAAAGCGTCCGGGTGTGGATAAAATCACATTTGTTCCGCAATCAGTGAATCCAGTCTCCGGTAATTTTTTGCCGATGACCAACTATTACACCGATAATTATTTTTCAAATGACATTCTAAAACAGCAGCCGCTGGCGCGGGTGGTGACGC
>CAIWFB010000341.1 GCA_903911825.1 uncultured Verrucomicrobia subdivision 3 bacterium | reverse complement strand
GATCATCCAAGCTGCACGGCTTGTCGAGAAATTGGTGCGTGAGGCCGACGCATTTCATTACTTCGCTCAATTCCGCATAACCGGAGAGGACGATGCGCACGGTTTTCGGGTGGTCGCGGAGGACGTGGTTGAGCAATTGCGCGCCATTGATGCCTGGCATGCGCATATCGGTGACAACGACATCGAACGGTTGCTGGGCGATATGCGCGAGGGCTTCCTCGCCGCTTTCGACGAATTGCATATCCCATTCAGCGGACATGGAACGCATCCCCATTTTCATGACGCGAAGCAAGGTGGTTTCGTCATCAACAAACAGGATGCGCGTGCGGGTCGTGGGAGTGCCAGTATTTGGCCCTTCGCCCGTCACCGATCGGACGGTGGCTTGGCGACGTTCGCAACAGTCTTCTGCGCTCGATATAGACATTTACAGTCTTCCATCGGCGCAACTGGCTGAGGCTTTAAGAAATAATCTTTTGCACCCGTTCGAAAACCAAACTGGGTTGGAGGGCGTGGAGGCATTTGTCCGTTTCCGGAATTCGGCAAACCGATTTCAAGCAAGGCGAGCAGGGGAGGTCGAGCCGTAAAATATTGTCTAACTGGCCATAGGGCCCGGTGCGGCGCGGTTCCGTGGGGCCAAATAAGCCGATGAGTGGTTTACCCAGCGCGGCAGCGACGTGCATGGGGCCAGTATCGTTGGTGATGAGCAGGTCGCAAAGCCGGAGCCACTCGACCATTTCCAACAGCGAGGTGGCGCCGCAGAGATTGAGGCTGCGGTTCGGGGCCGCACGGAGGAGGGTTTCGCCCAGCGCCTGATCGTCTTTGCCGCCGAGAATCGCGAAGCGGGCGTCGGGATATTGTTGCGCGAGTTGCCGGATCAGTTCGGCAAAATGCGTCGCGGGCCAGCGTTTATTATTCCAGCGGGCGCCGGGTTGGAGCGCAATCCATTTACCGGCATCGGTTTTCCATTTTGATTTTACGGCGGCAGAAATTTCCGTTCGCTCGGGGAGCCAGACAAAGTTTTGATGCACCGGCACGCCAAGCGCGGGGAGCACGGAGAGATACCAATCCACGGCGTGCGTGTGAAACGATTTACGAGGCACCGCGACATCATAGAAACCGCGCGCGCCTTCACGGGCTTCGTCGAGACCGACGAGAAGTTTCCCGCGCGTAAGCCAGGCAAACGTGCCACTGCGGGCGAGACATTGGAGATCGATCACGAGGTCAAATTGCTGGGCGCGCAACCAGCGGACGCTGCGGATCATTTCCGGCCAATGCGCCGGGCGTGTCCAGCGGCGGCGTTCGAAGCGCACCACGTCCGTCAAGTCGGGATCGCCTTGGAGCAGCGGGGCGAGGCCGGAATCAACCCACCAGAAAATTTCTGCCTTGGGGAAATGCTGTTTCAGCAAACGCAGCACGGGCACGGCTTGGATGACATCGCCGAGCGAACTGGGTTTGAGGATCAGGATTTTCAAAGGTTCAAGGTCTAAGGTAACGTAACGAAACTTTCAACGTTGAACCGCGAACCGCGAAAAGTTATCGGCCAAAAGCCAGACGTTCAGCGAGGCGTTCGGGCAGGCCGGCTTGCAGGATTTTCGCCTGCGCCGCTGCGATATCGTAATCCAATCGGCGAAGTTCAATGGTCTGCGCCGTCATGTCGTAGATGACGTAGGCACATTTGGGATTGTTGTCGCGCGGCTGGCCGACAGCGCCGACGTTGATGAAATATTTCTTCGACGGATCGACCTTGAATTTCGAGTAAGTGCCGCCGCGCACAACCGTATCGCGCATGAAAGCCACGGGCACATGCGTGTGACCGAAGAAACAAATTTGCGTGTTCTGATACGGAAAACTGGCCGCCGCCGCGAGCTTGTCGAAGACATAGCCCCAACGATCCGGTGCGTCCAACGTGGCGTGCACCATCGTGAAATTCGCGGCCATGCGGGAATATTTCAAATCGCGTAGCCACTGCTTGTCGTCGGCAGTCAGCTGAGTGCGCGTCCAATGCACAGCTTCGGCTGCGTGCGGATTGAAGCCTTCGAGGTGTTCGTCGGTGGAGCAATACTCGTCGTGGTTGCCCTTCACGCAGGGGATGTTCATGTCGCGCACGATCTGGAGACATTCTTTAGGGTTGGCGTTGTAGCCCACGACATCGCCGAGGCACACAACGTGGTCAACGTTTTGGGCGCGGATGTCTTCCAACACAACCTGAAACGCTTCCAAGTTGCCGTGAATGTCTGCGATGATGGCGTATTTCATTTCCTAACGAACGATCTCAAATCCCCGAAATTCATTTTTCGCGTCGAGCCAAGTTACTTGTTCGTCGCGGATTAATCCAGCAAGACCTGCATCAAGAATGGCTAGCCGAAAAGCCTCCAGTTCGCCGCCTTGTCCTTCCGCGATTAGTTCGACACGACCATCGGGCAAGTTGCGGACGATGCCCGTGAGCTCAAATCCCGCCGCGACGGTCTTGGTCGTGTAGCGAAAACCAACCCCTTGAACCCGCCCAGTATAGAACACGCAGAGGCGTTGGCGGGCGTTGGCAGGTGAGTTCGGTGGCACGTCCGCATGAAGCCAAAGCCTTGCGCCGGAAGCAATACTTTTTGAAAACTGCGCAAATTTTTTTGCTTTATGTTTGACCCGTGCGAGGATTTGCCATAATCAAATCCCGCTGCCTATCACCTGAATAGTATTTTTAGGGTTCGGCACGCCAAGACGTAAACGACATGTTGAACACCAAGTCATTTCTGACCGTTGATTTCGGGGCAGGGAGTCTCAAGCTCGCCGAATTTGAAATCAATGAAGCTGGCGGGTTGTCGCTTAAAAATTTCGTCATCAAGCCGCTGGGACTCGAAGCCTCGCAAGAAACGACGCGTGAAAAAGTAATCCTCACTGCACTTCAGGAAGTGATTGCGGAAAAAGGTATCAAGTCCAAAGTCGTCAACGTCTGCGCTCCTGGTTTTCACGTTTTCTCCAAGTTTGTTAAACTCCCGCCGGTGGATGCCGCCAAGGTTGGTCAAATCATCCAATACGAGGCGCAGCAGAATGTTCCGTTTCCACTGTCCGAAGTAGTTTGGGATTATCAAATCTTGGGTTCAGCCGCGAGTGGCGAGTTAGAGGTATTGTTGGTCGCTGTCAAATCCGACATCGTTGAAGGTTTGTTTCGCGTGGCCGACCAAGCCAAGTTGACCTTGCAGCTTTGTGATGCCTCGCCCGCCGCCTTGTGCAATGCTTTTCGCTACAACTACGGCGAATTAGAAGATTGCACCATGTTGCTCGACATTGGGGCCAAGACCAGCAACCTGCTTTTCTTTGAGAAAGGTAAAGTTTTCTCTCGCAGTATCAATTTGGGGGCCAATGCGATAACGCAAGATTTTGCCACCGAAGCCAAATTGAAGTTCGACGACGCGGAAAAGATCAAAATCGCTGAAGGTTTCGTCAGTTTGGGGGGCGCGTATGAAGAGCCGGATAACCCGCATCAAGCGGCGATTTCCAAGATTGCGCGTCAGTTCATGACCAAATTGCACATTCAGGTCAATCAGACCCTGCAATTTTACCGTGGTCAACAGGGTGGTTCCGCGCCCCAACGATTGTTCCTCTCGGGCGGCGCGTCCATCATGCCTTACACTGCTCAATTTTTTGCTGAAAAGCTCAACGTTCCGGTAGAATACTTTAATCCATTTCGTAACATTCAAATTGATTCTTCGGTTAATCTTGAAGAATTATCCCGCGTCGCTCACGGTTTGGGCGAGGTCGTTGGCTTGGGTTTGCGTAATTTGGCAAATTGCCCGGTTGAAATGAATCTGATGCCGGACAGCACCTTGCGCTGGCAGTCGTTCAACCAAAAAAAGCCCTATCTCATTGCGACTGTATTTAGTTTAGCTCTAGTGGCTGGGGCTGTTGGGCTCATGTTTGATAAGCTCGCGGCTAACAAAGAAAAAGAGGCGGAACGCCTTCAGCCGCAAGTCACTGAAAAGACGACCAAGTCTGATAAATTTAAGCAGGCTTTTGGAAAACTTAAAAAAACTCGGAGCGAGGCCGAACAAACGGTTCAGTGGATGTCTCAACGGTATTATTGGGGTGACTTTTTAGGTGAAATGCGGCGGGCTTTGATCCGTTCAGAAGACGGAATAAAAAAGAAACTATCTTTACAAAAGCCTGGTATTGAGTCTGGCATTTGGATTGAGCAAATGACGACGGCGCCTAATTTAGGATCAACTTCAGTAGGTGTGGCAGTTCCCATGCCGGGGATGACTGGTATGCCGGGCGAAGGAGTGCCGCGTATGCCCGGTGAAATGCCGCCTGGTGTGCCGCCTGGAGAAGGCGTGCCACCTCAGCCAATTCAGCCCGGACAGGAAGCCAGCGCCAACATCGTCACCTTTGTTTGCCGGGCCGTTAACCTGACCAGCATTGATCCATCAGCCAATAGTGAAATCGCCTATGCGGTGGAGAATGAAATTAAGAATTCCCCTTTGATTGATCCCAAGGCCACTACCTTAGTCGGAAATATTGTTCCGGATGATTCCAACGGAACCTTTACCTTCACCCTTAACGTAACACCGCTCAACCCCCTAAAATTTTGATATGGGCTGGATCAAGCGAAACATATTTTTTGTAATTTCCGGCATCGTGGCTTTGGCGTTGCTCGGTGGGGCTGGTTTCTTTATCTACATGCAGTGGGATCGAAATGCCACGGCGTCCAATAAGCTGAGTGAAATCTATGCCTCACTCACGGAGCTTTCCCAACAAAATCCCGCTCCTGGTAACGAAAAAATCAACAACACCGCCATCGCTAAAGAGCAAGAGCAGCAAGTTCGCGCTTGGCTGATTTCTGCGGGCAAATATTTTCAACCGATTCCTGCCATCCCGCGGGCTTCCGGGGTTACCAGTGAAGCGTTTGCGTCTGCGCTCCGCCGAACCATTGATCAAATGCAACGTTCCGCCGAGGCCGCTGGGGTTGCTTTACCCCCTAAATACGGATTCTCATTTGAGGCGCAACGTTCGCTTGTAAAATTTGCCCCCGGCAGCCTAGATCGTTTGGCGGTGCAGTTAGGTGAAATAAAGGCGATTGCTGATATCAGTTTCTCAACTCGGGTTAACGCGCTTGATAGTATTCAGCGGGTGCGTGTTTCCGATGATGATATTGCTGGCAGTCAGGCTGACTACACTGATATTCCTTGCACCACCAATGAGCTGGCTGTGCTGACACCTTATGTCATTACGTTTCGCACGTTCACTCCCGAGCTGGCCAAGGTGTTGGCAAGTTTTTCAGCAGCTTCCAATACGCTTATCGTAAAATCTATCAATGTTCAGCCGGCGACGGGTGCGCTCGCTGGGGCCTCGCCGGTTATGTCTGAAAACATGCCAGGTATGATGCCCGGAGGTGTGCCGCCCATGAGAATTCCAGGGGAATTTGGTTTCCAGCCACCGCCCCAGACCCCGCCGCAATCAGTCGCCGGAAAAGGCGGTTTGCAAACCATGTTGAAAGAGCAGTTGCTGCGGGTTGTCATGGAAGTGAAGTTGGTAAAACTTTTGCCCAAAAGCTAAGATGGAATTTCTCAAAAAAAATTACGAAAAAATTCTGCTGGGACTGGTGCTCGCCGGGTTGATTGGGGCGCTTGTATTCATGCTTTTTTTCATTTCTGCGGATCGTCAAGCCATGCAGGAGCATTCCGAAGGGGTTTTGAATCCTCGGGTGGTGGCGCTGACCAATATGGATTTAGCGATGCAAAGCAATTCGATTGCTCGCCTCCAGTCTCCTTATGTGTTGGACTTTGAGACGGGTAACAAAGTGTTCAATCCCATGGAATGGCAAAAGGGTTTGGATGGTCTGCCTATTAAGGTCTCCAAGGTGGGTCCCCAAGTTTGTGTGGTGACCAATATTTCACCCCTATTTTTGGTGATCACTTTGGATTCAGTGACCACGAACGAACTGGGTGCTCGTTACACTTTGGGTTTAGAAAAGCAGGCGGCAACCACCGCGGCCAAACGTCGTAAACAGCAGCGTTTTGTTTCGGTTGGAGACAAACCCAATGATTTCTTCTCACTGGTTGAAGTGAAAGGTTCACCGGAAAATCCCGATGCCTTGATGATTAAGCTGGTTGACTCGGGTGACACCGTGTCAGTTTCGCGCGATAAAGCTTTCCGCCGCGTCGATGCCTATTCGGCGGATTTTCGCTACGACCCTGAACGCAAAACTTTTCGCGGTCGTCGTATTGGCGATAAAGTTTCCTTTGGTGGAACTGATTATCTGGTCGTTGAGGTTAATCAAAATGAATTAATTTTGGCTGATCAGACGAATCAGAAAAAAGCCTCTTTGCCATTTGCTCCCTGACTGTTAATTATTTCCCAATCGATTTACCCTGATTTTAGACGAACCTGATTTTCCATGATGAAAGCCATAACTTCTTCACTCGCCTTTGCTGCCCTGTTGGCACTCACTGCTAATGTTTCCGCGCAGGACAACGCCAACACGATGGCTATCAATCAGGCCATTTTAAACCAGCATAATACGATTTTATTGCGCAATAAATTGGCTGACGCCAAGGCTGTTGTGCAGCGTGGCGATACGGCCAATGCGGCGAAACTTTATCAGGAGTCGTTTGAAATTGCCCAAAAGATTGGTTCTGGCATTGATGCCGAGACCGCTCAAGCCGTCGCCGGACTTACGACTACCCGTCTTGCCTTAGCTCGTCAGGCGCAGGCGCACAGTGATTTACGCGAAGCTGATGCCCAGATAAAACAAGTTTTAAAAGCCGACCCTAAAAATAATGAGGCGATTCTCTTCAAGCGGCAAAATGACCAGATGTTAGCCGCCATGAAGACCCATATGCCGGATGCGGCTACTACGGATTTGCTGCCGCAAATTAAGGCTCAGAAAGACGAGGCTGCTATTTTTGTTCAAGATGGAAAAATGCTCTATGAGGCTGGCAAGTTGCAGGAAGCGGAAGTGAAACTAAATGAAGCTATTCGCTTACACCCGGACAACAATGCTGCCTACGTTTATATCCAGTTGATCAATCAATCAAAGTTGGCTCGCGAAGCAGCACAGCATTCCGTGGATACGCAAGCTCGGATGGCTCACGTGGAAAAACAATGGGTGCTCCCAACCACTAAAGTAGCTTTGCCGGTTCCCAACCCGTATGCGACGAATAATTTGGTCTATACCGGTCCCGGACGTCAGGCCATTGTGGATAAATTAAATCGCATTCATTTTGACAGTATTTCTTACGATGGTGTCCCCTTGAGCGAAGTGGTTCGTCAGTTGACCGAAAAATCTCGCCTGTCCGACCCTGAACGTAAGGGTATAAATTTCCTCATCAACCCCAACCAAGACCAGTCTGGTCAGGCGATTGCTGCGTCTCGCCAGCAACAGGGCGGTATTGGTGAAGCTATTCCCGGAGGAATTCCGGCGGCAGTTGATCCGGCTACCGGTTTGCCGGCGGCACCCGCTGGTGGGGCTCCTGGTGGTGGGGCTGCCGAAGCTTTGGATGCTGGCACCTTTCAGATCAAGCTCACCATGGTAGATGTTCGTTTAGCGGACATTCTTGACGCCATTATGGATGTGGCACAAAATCCTAATCCGGGCGATTTGCGCACTATCAAATATTCTATCAAGGATTACGGCATCATTTTTCAAGCAAAGGGTGCCGAATCACCGCAGCTTTTTACCCGGGAGTTCAAGGTTGATCCCAACACTTTCTATTCTGGTCTTGAAAGCGTCGGCGCCACCAGTTTTGGTTCTGTCAATAGCAGCAGCGGCGGCGGTAGCAGCGGCGGCGGTGGCGGAAGTCGTGGCGGCGGTGGCGGTGGCGGCGGTGGTGGTGGTCAAGCAGCAGGTAATCCGCTTAATGGGGGAACTGGAACCGCTGGCGGTGGGGGCGGCAATGTCTCTGGGAACGGTGGCTTGAATTACATCACGCAAATAACTTTAGCCTCTCAAGTCAGCGCAGCCGCCCGCCAATACTTTACTACTCTAGGAGTGAATTTAGATCAACCTGCTGGTAAATCCGTGTTTTTTAATGATCGTAGTGGGAAGTTGTTGGTGCGGGCGACGGAACAAGATTTAGACATGATTGAACAGGCCATTCATGCGCTGAACGAAGTGGCGCCTCAAATTCACATCAAGACGCGCTTCATTGAAGTTCAACAGAATGATGACAAAGCGCTCGGTTTTGACTGGTATTTGGGGCAATTCAATATGGGGCACAGCGTAGTTGGCACCGGTGGCAGTTCGCCTTCCTTAAATGTTCCCACCTCCGCTGCCAATCCTTTGGGAGCCTTCCCAGGAAATACGGCTTCCAGTATCGTGCCTTCTTCGACGAGTGATCAGCTGTTAACGGGTGGTCTCCGCAATCCTTCGACCACCTTGGCCACTTTCACCGGTATTTTGACTGACCCTAACTTCCGTGTGGCCATCAAAGCTCTGGAACAACGCACTGGCTTTGAGACTTTGGCTGAACCGGAAGTGACCACCACCAGCGGTCGCCAAACTCAAATGCGCTCCACTCAAATTAAGAACGTTGTGACTGGCTTTAGTTTTGACAACGGAACCTCTGGCAATAACGCCAGTTCTAGCACTGTAACCGGAAATACTGGAGGTAGCACTGTGAACCAAGCTGGCATCGCAGCCGTAACGCCTTCCACCCAGCAGATCGAACTCGGCCCGATTTTAGATGTCGTTCCCTACCTGCTTTCCGACGGCTATACCATTAATATGGCTTTGATTCCGGCAGTAGTCGATTTCATTGGCTATGATACGATTTCTCAAAATGAAATTCCTGGTTATAATCCGGGCAGCTCGTTGGGTAGCCTCAATGGCACCACCCTTCCTGTGGCACTGCCCAAGTTCGCCGTTCGTCAAGTGGTCACCACGGTAAACGTTTGGGATAATCAGACGGTCGTAATCGGTGGCCTGATTTCTTCATCCGTGAATAGTATCAAAGACAAAGTTCCCATGATTGGTGACATTCCGGTTTTAGGCCGACTCTTCCAGAGCCAGAGCAAATCCACGGTGAAAAAGAATCTGATGATTTTCGTTACGGCTACCATTGTGGATCCCGCCGGTAATCGGGTTCATGCCGATGAAGATCTCCCTTTTGCTCAATCGGCAACTCCGTTACAGCCAGAAGGAGCGGGTAAATTGACCGAGTCAGTCAAGAAGGTCTCCGGCGTGCCACCGCAGAATCAGTGAGCCGGTTGCTGATCATTGATGGTCACGCCTACGCGTATCGAGCATTTTATGCGATTCGCGACTTGCGGAATCCTCAAGGTCAGCCAACCAATGCCATTTATGGTTTTTTGAAAATGTTGGAGAAAATGCGCTTGGCCATCAAACCAACGCATTTAGTAGCGGTTTGGGACGGCGGCTTAAGTTCGGAACGTATGGCAGCTTTACCGGAATATAAAGCTAATCGTCCCGAGATGCCTGAAGATTTGCGACCGCAGTTAGATCAGATTGCTGAGTGTCTAGACGCCCTAGGAGTATCCCGGTTTAGTGCCGCTGGGGTCGAAGCTGATGATTATATCGGATGTTTAGCTCGTCAAGCCGCCGCAGTTGGTTGGAACGTGGTGGTGGCCAGTGCGGATAAAGATTTTATGCAATTGGTTTCTGATGGGGTCGGCCTGTTGAATCCCAATGATAAGAAGGGGATAGTTTGGGGCCGCGATCAGGTTTACGCCAAGGCGGGTGTAGCGCCCGAACAGATTGCGGATTGGTTGGCGCTGATGGGGGACAGCGTGGATAATATTGCTGGTGTGCCCGGAGTTGGTGCCAAAACGGCTGCCGCGTTATTGCAGCAATTTGGCTCAATCGAAGTAATGTTCGCGCGCTTGACGGAAGTTAAATCGGAAAAAATGCGGGCTGTGTTGAAGGCTTCGGAAGCCATTGTTCGGCGTAATCAGCGGTTGGTGGAATTGTCATCGGTGGCCTGCGATTTTGTGCCGGATCAATTGTTAACCCGTCCGGTAGATGTGGTTAAGTTGTCCGGTTTGTATGAGAATTTTGGCTTTAACGGCTTGCTTGCGACCCTGAAATCACAGTCGCCTCAGCAGGCGGAGTTGATTTGAAAATGAATTTGCAAAGTAGAACTATTCAGATAGCCGACGGAGTGCCCTCCGCGGCGACGG
>CAIWFB010000340.1 GCA_903911825.1 uncultured Verrucomicrobia subdivision 3 bacterium | reverse complement strand
GGTTGGTCGGGAACAAGTTGTCGAACGTGCCGTGCGTGCCGTCCTTGGAATTACTATCGCCCGAGCCGTAAGAATATTCCAAGCCTAGACGCGGCGTGGCCCAGAGATCGGCGAAAGTGTAGCCGCCCTGCACCACAAACATGAATGCGTCCTGCGTTAATCGCTGCGTTGGCGCACCGGCGCGAGCATCGCGATAATCGCCAAACTGATAAGCGCCTTCGACGGAATAATCCCAATGGCCCAATTCGCCCGGCTTGGATTTCACACGTCCGCCAATGGTGTAGATGTCCCGCGCGCTGGGCTGCGGAAACTGCGGGCTGGGCGCGAAACCCGCCGCGCCGGTGCCGGAATTACGGGCGAGAAAATAAACGTCGAGCACGGTCTTTGGAATTTTTAACATCGTGGCATAGATGCCGGAGAATAAATCCTGCCCGTTGTCCACGTCGAACTGGCCGTTCTCCGGGATGACCGGAAAACCGCTGAAAACGTCCGCGCTGAAAGCGTCGTTTTGCCAGCGCACTTTGGCTGCATCGAAGGAGCGCGCAATGTTGTTCCAGCCCGACGCACCGATGAGCCGCTCCTCGCCATAGACCAATTCCTGACGACCAGCCTTGACGGTCAGAGGAAATTCTTTTTGGTTACCGAGGGTGACAAACGCTTGATGCAGATCAATCCAATTTGCCTCCGGGCCATCGCCGAGTTTTTTTGTGGTGCCGTCAACTGACGGATTGTTCGCGTAGGCATAACGCATATCGCTGTTGGCCGTGCTGGCCTGTGCCTCGCCATAAACGGTCCACCATTTGTCGTTGTAGCCGACATGAAAGCGCGAGCGGGTCAGCCAGTATTCATTATTCACGGCGGCACCGTGGTCGCGGAAATCCAGCGAACCAGCCTGGCCTTGAATCGCCATGCCTTCCTTCGCTTCAAAACGCGCGCGCACTTGACCGCCGATGTCCCACGGCTTGAAACCATCGGACTGCTGGCGCAGCCAGTCATTCGCAAGACCGGCGCTGGCGGCGGGCTTGGCGACGGGGGCAGCCGTAACGGAAGCAGCGGGTTTGTCCTGCGCCAGAGCCGGCATGGCGGCAGCCAGCGCGAGGGTGATGAGTGAGGCGGGTTTAGTGCTCATTATTTTTTTAGGTTAAGGTTAAGACTGGAAGCGGACGGCAATTCCGGCTTGGAAAAAGTCAGCAGCATGGAGAATGGTGTGATGGCTTTCACCGCGTGCGGAAGATTCGGCGGCATGTAAATCAAATCACCAGCCTTGACCACATTCGGTTTGCCGGCGAGGGAGAATTCACATTCGCCGGACAAAATCTGGATGACTGCGTGCTGCGTCGAGGTGTGTTCGGTCAATTCCTGACCCTCGGAAAACCCAAACAGCACCACGCGGGAATTTGCCGTCCGCAAGATGGTGCGGCTGACGATGCCGTTGGCGGCAAACTTGGTTTCATCAGCCAGCGACAAGATTTTTGCCGCGCTCGAATCAATAACCGGTTGTTCATTCATGCGCTCACTTTACCCGGCCGGCGAGCGCTACGATTTGACGAGGGTCACACTTTTGACTGATTCATGCTCGCTGGAAAAACATCTTTCTTTTACCCGTAATCGACGCAGGTTAAAAACTGTGAGGTGACGTCGCTTTTTCAGGCCAGGTAATTTGTTAGTCTGGGTCGACCAAGAAAGGACCAGACCATGAAAGGCAAACGGTATACAACGGAAGACAAGATTCGCAT
>CAIWFB010000339.1 GCA_903911825.1 uncultured Verrucomicrobia subdivision 3 bacterium | reverse complement strand
CCGTAACCGTTCCAAATCCTGAACCTGTCGTTTCATCCGCCGCCACGCAGACAACCGCCAACTTCCGGCGGCCATGGCAAACATCGCCACCCCGACCGCGACCCAAAACCAAATCGTTTTCCAAGCGGCGACCGGCACAATCACCAGTTGAGAACTGCTGCGCCCGGTTGGAAGTCCCATGAGGTTCAAAGCCTCCATGCGAAAACGGTAGAGTCCCGCCGGAAGGTTTGTGTATGTCGCATTCCCGTAATCCGCTGCGCCAATACTGTAAACTTCTTCCCATTCGAATGTTAGTTTCTCTCCCGGTGTGAGTTTAGGTCCTTGCACTCTGCCCGTGCTCCAGTCAGCGTGACCTTGCGGATTATCATCCAAAATTGCCAGAGCAACTTCCGATCCGGAGCCGTAGCGTAGGAGGCGGGCATCGGCTGGCCGGATGCCACCACGTTCCCATCCCACCGGCGAATTTTTCGTGGCCTCCTCAGCCCCCTTGCTGGCATCTAGCTTCACCGGTGGAATCAGGCTAACACCATTCGTATCGCCTTGGGACGGCCATACCACCAGTTTTCTAACCGCAAAAACCCCCACGGCCTCCGGCGGTCCCGCCGAACTAATCACCACCCAGAAGCGAACGGCATCAGGAGGAACCGTGACAACCTCTTTCCTGGGAAGCCATGGTGAATCCTTGAAACTGCCAGTCCAACCCGGACTTTCACCCCTGACAACAAATTCCTGCTCACCAATGTCATGCTGATTCGCATCAATGAAACGAATCACCATCCGCATCAAAACTGTGTGCTCGTGCCAACCCTGCTCATAACCGTCTAGCTGACAACGAAACCGTAGCGGCGCATTCGACGCCAGCGGGTTGGGACCATAGGAAAAAGAAACGGTTCCTGGATTTGACGGTAAACGCAGTGACTCCTTTGTTATCTCCGACAATGCCCGGCCATTGACAGTGACTGAACGCAGCGTTAACGGCGGTAATTGTTCTTTGGAAATTGCGACCTGGTCGTGCTGGAAATCCGGGTTGCTTTGGGCCAGGATAACTGGTGCGACCAGAAACGATGGCGCGACGTAGACCGCAATCGCAAACGCCCCAGCAAAAATATTTTTGCGGTATTGATGCTTCAAGCAGCACATAAACTTGCGCCCAACTCTTTCAGGACAACATCGTCAAAGCAATGCAAAATCCCGATGCCGGTCGGGTTGCAATTTCTGCTTCCTTCAAAAAATTGATATTTACCCCGCCGGTTGTTCCCGCCGTCAATCAGGTGAATAATGAAATCGGTGTCACCATGTTGAAAGGTTTGAAATTCATGCTTGCTCCAGTTTTTGCTTTCGCAACTACCGCATCAGCACCCTGCTGTTTTGCGAGAAGCTAGGTCAATGTCCGCAATAATCCATGAAGAATTTTATTCGGTCGCAGCGGGCGGCAGTGGTGGATAGATAAATTCAGACGGCATGGTCGCTGGCGGGCGGAACTCGGGAGCACTGCCCCAATCAGGATTGGGTTTTGCTCCCATGATCAGTTTCAATGTGCCACCTGATGTAATCTCGGCGCGGGTAATCCAAGGGCGATTGAGCGACTTGCCGTTGAGTGTGGCGGATTGGATATAGATATTTGCAGCACTGTTATTCTTGGCGATGACGGCGAATTCCCGTCCGGGAAAATATTTTGAATCCAGATGGATGACGGCCTTGCTCACCACCGGACTGCCAATGGCGTAAATTCCGCTGACCGGATTCACCGGATAAAATCCTAGGGCACTGAAGACATACCACGCGGCCATCTGACCACAATCCACATTGCCGCAATGACCATTGGGCGTGTCATTGAAAAATGAGGCCATCGACTGGCGAACCCGTCGCTGGGTCTTGAAGGGGGCGCCCACGTAATCGTAGAGATACGCGACGTGATGGCATTGCTCATCGCCCTGGGCGTATTGTCCGATCATGCCGGTGATGTCGGGGAGAAAGGGATAGAAATTTGAATCCGCCAGAAATAAGCCGTCCAATTTATTGATGAAACCCTCTTCACCGCCGTGAAGGGCAACCATACCCGGAATATCATGCTGCACGGAGAAGAGGTATTGCCAAGCATCCGCCTCGGTATATTCGTCATTCACCAAAGTGTTGGGAGCGAACGGTGATCGCCAGTCGCCGTTCGCCTTGCGCCCGCGAAAAAAACCGGTCGAACGGTCGAACAGATTCCGATAATTCGCCGAGCGCTGGTAAAATAATTTAGCGTCGTCAGCATGGCCAAGCGTCTCGGCCATCTTGGCAATCGTCCAATCGTTAACCGTGTATTCCAGAGTCTTGGACGTTGCCCCCTGCTTGGGCTCGGAAGCCACATAGCCAAGTTTTTTGTAGCTGTCCAAACCATTACGATCCTGCATAGCCGTATCGCGCATAGCTTGATAGGCGGCCTCAACATCATAATCGCGGAAGCCTTCGAAATACGCCTCCGTAATCATGTCCACGGAGTGATAGCCGATCATGCACCACGTTTCATTGCCCCACAACGGCCAGATCGAAGTGGAGTGCTGACCGAGTTCCTGATAACCGGCCAACATGGATTTAACCATATCGTTGATGCGGCTCGGTTGTTGAAGCGCAATCAAAGGCCACTCCGCCCGATAAATGTCCCAGATGGAAAAGGTGCTGTAGTTCTGGAAATTTCCAGGGTGATTTTTTTGATCCAAGCCACGATAGGTTCCGTCCACATCACTGAACAGCGTCGGCGCGTGGCAGGACAAATACAGATTCGCATAGAATGTCGACCGTATATGCGGATCAAACGAATCAACTTCGGCGAAGTCAAAAACCTTTTGCCATTGCCGCACCGCCGCCGCACGCGTCGCTGCGAAGTCCCAACCGGGAATTTCAGCCGCGAGATTTTTTCGTGCTCCGTCAACACTCGTTCCGGAGATGGCGACTTTGACCAGAATAACTTCACCGGCTTTGGTGTGACAATTGACGAACGCCTTTAGATTTTTCCCTTGCAACTCAGTCAAATCATTAGCCAGCCGCTGACCGTCCCTCTCGACGCCGAAAGAATCAAACGGCTTGGAAAATTCTATCACGAAATATACCGTCCGGCTACCGCCCCAACCTTCGGAAGTTCGGAAGCCACTGATGGTCGTCTGGTTTTCCACTTGGATGGATGACGACGTGGTCTTGCACATGATCCCATGCACCAAATCCAAGACAAAGTGCGCTTGATCGGAGGCCGGAAATGTATATTGATGAAGTCCGCAACGCTCGGTCGTCGTCAGTTCCACATTCACTTTCGGAGTTTCCAGAAAAACTTGGTAATAACCCGGCGTGGCTTTTTCATTTTGATGCAAAAAGCGCGAGGCATAACCTCTGCCTGGCGAACCGGCATCCAGAGTCAGTTCGCCCACCGTGGGCATCAACATGACATCACCCATGCAACCACAACCCGTTCCGCTCAAATGGGTGTGGCTAAAACCGAGAATAGTCGAATCCGAATAATGATAGCCCGAGCATCCGTCCCACGTATCAAGCCGGGTATCGGGACTGAGCTGAACCATGCCGAAAGGAACGGTCGCGCCGGGATACGCATGGCCATGACCATCCGTGCCGACCAGCGGCAGCGGCAGGTCAACGGGATTGATCGCGCCCCAAGCATGGACGGCGGCAGCCACAGTGATGGCGTAAATGAGAGACGGAGATTTCATAGGATCTTGGTCGAGGCTATTTTGGTTTTTAGTTCCGATTGACTTGCCACCTTTACCGTGAGGGTCGCAATAGCGTTGAGTCGTTTATGGCCTTCGCTATTCAAAGCTGGCCGGATTCACGCTCAAACTTGATGGCGGAAAATTTTCAACCCGTGAGCCTAAATTTTTATTCGGCACATTTCCCATTTGCAGTTCGAGCGTGCCGCCGTTGGCGATGTCCGCGTGGCGAAACCAGATTTGATTGAGCGGCTTGCCGTTGAGCTTCACGCTTTGAATGTATTTGTTGTCGGGCGAACTGTCCTTCGCGATCAGCGTAAATGTTTTTCCATTTTCCAACCGGATGGTCACGCGGTTGAACACCGGGCTGCCGAGGTCATACGCGGGCACGCCGGGCGTGACCGGATAAAATCCCATCATCGAAAACACTACCCACGCCGTCATTCCGCCACCGTCTTCGTCGCCGGGAATCCCGTGAAGGTCGTCGGTGTAAAACGCTGCCAGCAGGTTGCGAATCTGTTTCTGCGTTTTCCACGGTGAGCCGACGCGGTTGTAAAGATACGGCGTGCTGAAGCTGGGTTCGTTCGCCATCACGAACTGGCCGACCAGCCCGGTGGAGTCCGGGAACTTCGCCCAGTATTCATATTTGCTGCGATCCAACCCTTCGCGAAAGAGGTTATCGAGTTTCGCTTCCGCCGCCTTGCGCCCCCCCATCAGCTCAAACAAGCCGGCGAAGTCGTGCAGCACATCCCAATTGTAGGTGTAGGCGTTGTTCTCGTCGAAGTAGGCACGCCCACCCTGCCCGCCTCCGAACTTGGGATCAAACGGCTCGATCCATTTCCCTTCGGCGTCCTTTGGCCACATGAAACCTTGCTTCGCGTTCCAAACATTCTTGTAGAAGCCCGCGCGCTTCATGAACAAGCCGTAGTCCGAGTCGTGTTTTGTGTCCCTGGCGAGTTGTGCGATGCACCAGTCGTCATAACTCGCGCCGAGGGTGACCGCGACCGACTGGCGGTTCTCAAACGGATGCACCAATGGCTCGGTCTCCTTCTGGTCGGGCCAGAGCGACGGAAAGTAGCCGTGCTCGGCGTAGAAATCATCGAGCGCGCATTTCGGGCCGTTGCGCCAGGGCAGTAGCGTGGCTTGGAGGGAATTCTTTCGCAGGCCGGCGTAGGCTTTCTCCACATCGAAATTCCGCACGCCCTTGAACCACGCATCCGCGAACCAGCCCGCCGCGTGATTGCCATTCATGCAGGCGTAATCACCCCACATCACGGCGAACGACGGCATCCAGCCGGATTGCTCATACATGCGGACGTAGGATTGAAGCTGGTCGGCTTCCATCGTAGGGTTCAGCAAGAGATGCAGCGGCTCAAGCGCGCGGAACGTGTCCCAAATCCAGTTGTCCACGTAGAACGGGCGTGCATCCTCGTGGACCTGATGATCAAATGAACTGTAATAGCGTCCGTCCTCGGTGATATTGATCATGCGCTCGTAGCAACGATAAAGCGAGGTGTAGAACACGCGGCGTTGTGCGTCTGTGCCGCCTTCAATCTTGATCTGGCCAAGCACTTTGTTCCAACGATCTTTCGCGGCGCTCTTGATTTTGTCAAAGCCCCACGCGGGGATTTCTT
>CAIWFB010000338.1 GCA_903911825.1 uncultured Verrucomicrobia subdivision 3 bacterium | reverse complement strand
GTTCGTCTCGTCGTGACGCCGGAGAAGTGTTTTCACGAGATCAACGGCGTGCGGTATTTTGAATACGTCATCGGCAGCGATGATTTTAATGCGCGCGTGGCGCAGACGAAGTTCGCCAAGATGCCGCTGTTTGCGAAATCGCCGGTCGGCTATCTGGCGTTGCAAGGCGATCACGGTTCGGTTTCTTTCCGCAACATCAAGGTGCGTCCGCGCTAAAATTCCATGAGCGAATCTTTCCGCCTCAAAGATCAGCCGTCGAGCGAGCGGCCGCGTGAGCGCTTGGTGGCACGCGGGCCGGATGCGTTGACGCACGCGGAGTTGATCGCGATTTTGCTGCGCACCGGATTGCAGGGTGCCAACGTGGTGCAAGTCGCCCAGCATATTTTGCAGAAATTTGGTTCGCTGAACGCGCTGGCCTTGGCATCGGTGGATGAATTGAAACAGATTTCCGGCGTGGGCCCGGACAAAGCGGCGACGTTGGTGGCGGCGTTTGCGCTAGCGCGGCGCATGGAGCAGGAACGACGGGAGGAATCGCCGGTGCTGGATAATCCAGCAACCGTGGTGAGCTTCATGCGGGAGACAAATCGCTTGCTGAATGTGGAGGCGTTTCAAGTATTGCTCCTGAACACGCGGAAGAAATTGATTCGCACGGAAGAAATCTCCCAAGGCACACTGGATACGTTATTGGTGCATCCGCGCGAAGTGTTTCGGGCGGCGATTGTCGCGAACGCGGCGGGTATCATTCTTTTGCACAATCATCCGAGCGGGGATCCAACTCCGAGTGAGGCGGATATCAAGGTCACACGGGATTTGATTCGTGCTGGGCAGCTTTTGAAAATTGAGGTGGTGGATCATGTCATCATTGGTCGCGCCACGGCGGAGCGGGCGAAGGATTATGCTTCGCTGCGCGAGTTGGGTTATTTTTACGTGTGAGGCGAAAGCCGCTTGCTTTCCCGCGCAATTTTCCGCGATGATGCGAGCATGTCTGCCAGTTACAAGACCGAGGGCCCGGTGACCTTGACGCCGGAGCAAATCGTGACGTTGCATCAGCAATTGCGCGATATGCGCCATGATGTGAATGGTCGCTTGGCGAACATTGTGGCGGCCGCAGAATTGATGCGCCTGCGGCCGGACACGGCAGCGGAGCGGCTGAAACTTCTTTTGGAACAACCCCACAAGGCGGCGGAATCCATCGGGCAATTTTCTCAAGAATTTGAGAAAGTGTTTCGGCTAATCCGGTCGTAAGCGCGGAGTGTTGACGCATGGAACGGTCTGAAGCCGAACTCATTGCCGCCGTGCTGGCGGGTGACGCTGCGAGCTTTGAGCCGTTGGTGGCAAAGTATTCTCCCCGCGTTTTTGCCACCGCCCGGCGCTATGCCCGGCGCGAAAGTGAAATCGAGGACATTACTCAAGAAGTCTGGCTCAAAGCCTTCGATAAGCTCAAAAGTTTTCGCGGCGAAGCTCCTTTCGAACATTGGCTCATGCGCATGACGGTGCGGACGTGCTATGACTTTCTGCGTGGTCACCAGCGCAACCGCGAATCTTCCTTCAGCGAAATTTCCGAACCCGAAGAGGACTGGTTAGAGCGTTTTGTCGCCGACCCCAGCAGCGCCGCCGAGGATGCCGATGCGGCCAAGTTATTGGTGGGTCGCATTTTGGATAAACTTTCCCCGCCCGCCAGATTGATCATTCAGTTGTTGGAAATCGAAGATCGTTCCGTCAAAGAAATCGCCGAAATCACCGGTTGGTCCGTCCCGTTGGTCAAAGTCCGGGCCTTTCGGGCCCGGGGCGAGATGCGAAAAATTCTGGCGCGAATGACGAAGGACAAGTATTTGTAACCCCGCGCAATTTTTGCGCGTCAGAAGGAATGAAGCGTATATGAAAGTGACCGCCCTAGAAAAAAAACTGCTCGCTGCCGCCCGGCTCCAAAAGCCGGATGACCGCGTGCCGTATGCGTTTGAGAAGCGCATCACGGCGCTGCTGGCGGAACGTTCCGCCGTGACTCGGCAGGCGTTCTGGACGCACGGTTTGTGGCGTGCCGCTATTTCTTGTCTGGCGCTCACCATGGTTTTTTGCGCCATTTCCTGGTATTCACCCGTCGTTAACGATGACGCGAGCGAACTGTCGCAGGATTTTGAAACGACGCTGCTGGCTTCGATTGATCAACCGGATGCTTCCTCCACGACTCCGTGAATAACTGGAAACTTATCATCGCCACCGTGGTGATTTTTGGCACGGGCGTCGTTACGGGAGGTTTACTGGTCAATTACGTCAAGCAGCATCCTGCTCCCAAAAAAAATTCTCGCCCGGCAGCGACCGTGGCCGCAGTCACCAATGCTGTCACCCAGACGAATAATGCGCCCGCCAGCCCGCCGCGTTTGCCAGAAATGCTCAGTAAACCCTTTCTCCCCAAGCTGGATGAATTGCTCCATCTCGCGCCCGAGCAACGCAAAGCCATCGAAAAAATTATTTCAGAGGGTCAGGGTCAGATGAAGAAACTGATGCAGGATGCGCGCGGCGACATTCGCAACCAGCTCAAAGGTGAGCAGAAAAAACAATTTGATGACTTGATGAAATGGCCGACCAAAAAGCCGTCGGTGGCTACGAATGCTCCGGTCATTAAAATGCCGGAAACCCCGAAGAAGATTGTCGAAGTAGCCGCCACCAATAGCGTGGAGCTAATGAATGTGTCACTGCCTGCCGCCGCGACGAATATTCCTTAACCTGGTTTTATTTGCCTTCCAGCAGTGCGCCGATTTTTTTACGCAATTCTTTGGTGACCAAATCCGTCGAGCGATTCGCGTCCACGATTTCAAAATCGTAAGTTTTTTGCAGCTTGCGGAACGTCGCTTGCATCTTCGTCTGATATTCCAGAAAGCTCTCAAATAAGTTGCGCGATAATCCCAAATCCATGCCGCTTTC
>CAIWFB010000337.1 GCA_903911825.1 uncultured Verrucomicrobia subdivision 3 bacterium | reverse complement strand
GCCAACGCGCCAAGCGCGTGAAGCTGTTCCTCTGCGACGTGGACGGCGTGTTGACCGATGGCTCCATCTTTATCGGTGGCGAGCGGGAGTTCAAACGGTTCAATATTCGCGACGGTCTCGGCATCGTAGTGGCGCGGCGCGCGGGTTTGAAAGTGGGCTGGGTTTCTGCCCGCCCCTCGCTGGCGACCAAGCTGCGCGCGGATGAATTGAAGATTGATTTTCTGGTGCAACAAGGCGATGCCATCAGCAAAACGGCGGCGATCGAAGCCTTGCTGGCGCAGGAAAAATTGAACTGGAACGAGATCTGTTTTGTCGGAGATGACATCATCGATTTGGGCCCGCTGACGCGCGCTGGTTTTGCCGTGGCGGTCGGCGATGGCGTGGCGGAAGCAAAAGCCGCCGCGCATTACGTCACCAAAGCCGCTGGTGGTCGCGGGGCCGTGCGCGAGACGATCGAACTAATTTTGCAGGCGCAGGGCCATTGGCAGGCGTTCGTCAAAAAATATTCTGAATGAAATTTCATCCGGTAAAATTGACTTGGTCGGTGCTGCTGGTGGCGACGCTTTCTGCCGTGAGCGTGGTGTGCAGTCAGCCGAACCCGTTGTCGAGCGTCAAGGAATTGCGCGCGACTGATTTTACCTCCGAACAATATTTTGAACCGCCCAATGACCAGCAAGTTAAGTTGAAATTTTCCGGAGCGGCGGCCGATCCGTTGCCCGGCGGCTTGCTGGCGGTGAAGCAGATGAGTATCGAAACCTTTGAGACGAACGGCGTGACCAAGGCGATCGCCAAGGCACCGCAGTGCGTGCTCTCGCCGTTCGACGGGGTGGCGAGTTCGGCGGGTAAACTGGAATTGCAGTCGGGTGACGGTAAATTTCGCGTGGCGGGCGAGGGCTTTATGTGGCGACAGAGCGAGCAGACCCTTACGCTTTCCAATCGCGTGCACACGGTTTTAGAAATGGCGGACACCAAACTTTAAGCATCATGAAAAAAATAATTTTCCAAATAATTTTTCTGACAGCGCTGGGCTTTTGCGGGCTGGCGGTCGCTCAGAATTCGACAAATAAAACCGCCGTCCGGCAAACTATCATTGATTCGGCGTCGGCTGACTTTGATTTGAATGGCGGGCTGGCCGTGTATAGCGGCCATGTGGTAGTGACCGATCCGCAGATGAATTTAGCATGTGATCGATTAGTGGTGTTCATCCCCAAGCAGGGTGAGCGTTTGAACCGCATCGAGGCGCAGACGAATGTCGTCATCCATTTTTCAGATAATCATGGCGCTAACGCCACGGCGACGGGTGCGCTGGCGGTTTATCGTTATGTGGTGCAAGCCGGTCAGACGAACGAAACCGTCACGCTCACCGGCTATCCTCAAGTCGAGAGCGAGCAAGGGACTTTGACTGGCGACGCGATCACGTGGGATCGGGCGAATAATAAATTGAGCGCCACGAATCAGCGCATGAAGCTCAAACAAGATCTGAACCAAAGCCTCGGCACGAATAGCGCCCGATAAAACTTTTTTGAAATGGAAACTGTCGCCGTAGAAAATGGCTGGTTGCTCGCCACGGAAGGGCTGGCGAAGGAATATCGCGGGCGCCGCGTGGTCAATGGCGTATCCATCGCTGTGGGTGCAGGCGAAATCGTCGGCTTGCTCGGGCCGAACGGCGCGGGTAAGACGACGACGTTCAACATGGTCGTAGGCGTGGTGCAGCCGGATAAAGGGCGGGTCGCTTTTCTGGAACAACCCATCACTGGTTTGCCGATGCATCAGCGGGCGCGTTTAGGGATTGGTTATCTTACGCAAGAGCCGTCCGTTTTTCGCAAACTGACAGTGGAGGAAAATATTCTCGCGATTCTGGAAACGTGCCAGTTATCGCGCGATGAACAGGCCGTGCGTTTGAAGTATTTGCTGGAAGAACTTGATCTCACGCCGATCCGCAAGAGCAAGGCGTATCAATTGAGCGGTGGCGAAAAGCGCCGCCTGGAGATCACGCGGGCGTTGGTCACGAGTCCGAAGTTACTATTGCTGGACGAACCGTTTAGCGGGATTGATCCTATCGCCATTTTTGAAGTGCAGAAAATCATCCGCCGCTTGAAGGCGCGTGGTCTGGGAATCTTGATCACGGATCACAATGTGCGCGAGACGCTGAAGCTGATTGATCGCGGCTACATCATCCACAAAGGACAAGTGCTTGTGGAAGGCAGCGCGGAATTTCTGGCGAACGACCCGAAAGCACGAGAGATTTATCTGGGGCCGGAATTCAATCTGTGATTTTAAGTTTTGAGTTTATTAATGCTTAGTTAAGCCGTGTATTGAATGACTCAACTTAAAATTCAAAATTAAAAACTAAGAACTCATACCATGGAACGCCACGCTGTCACGGTCGGACAAGTTTTCAAAGAACACGGCGCCTCGCTGGAGTTGAAGCTACTCGGCGGCGAGCACGGTATGGATCGCGTCATTCGTGAGCCTACCGTTAACCGTCCGGGTTTGGCCTTGAGCGGATTCACTCGTTACTTCGCTTACAAGCGCATGCAGGTGATGGGCCACGCGGAAGTTTATTATCTGCGCGAGCAACGGCACGAAGAACGCGAGGCGCGCTACGCTTATCTGTTCGCTTACAAAATTCCCTGCGTGGTTTTCAGTCGTAATCTGAAGCCGGATAAAGAATTCATTGCCGCCGCCGAACAATCCGGCGTGCCCGTTTTTTCCACGCCGCTGGTCACGATGAAGTTCATCAATAAAGCCACGTTAGATCTGGAAACCATGTTCGCGCCGCGCGGCACGGAACTCGGTTGCATGGTGGATATTCTCGGTATCGGCCTGATCATTCGCGGTGAAAGCGGCATCGGCAAGAGTGAAGCCGTGCTCGCGTTGATCGAACGCGGTTACAGTCTCGTGGCGGATGACGTGGTGAAAGCCGTGCTCGTGGACGGCCGCGAAGTCGTCTGCACCAGCGCCGAATTGACCCGCGACCACATGGAAGTGCGCGGCATCGGCATCATCAACGTCGCCCAGATGTTCGGCGTGCGCGCCATCCGCAAAGAAAAAGTCCTCGACCTCATCGTCACGCTGAAACAGTGGAGTGATGTGCCCGATGTGGACCGCGTGGGCATGGAGCAGGAATTTGTTAAAGTGCTCGGCGTGGATATTCCGCACGTGACCATTCCCGTGCGCCCAGGCCGCGACATCGCCCGCTTGATCGAAGTCGCCGCGTTCCAGACTAAATTGCGCAAGTCGGGTTACAACGCGGCGGAGGAATTAAACAAACGGCTCATCGCGCAGATGACCGAGAAAGCCGCCGAACGCACGCCCACAGCGGAATTGTGAAGATTTCCTTTGGCGAAAGTCGTCTGCGCAGATTAACTTTTGAGTAAACCACCGAACATGAGCGCCAAAAAGCTTCCAGACGGCGAGTTCCTCACCAAGGAATTGACCATCGTCAACAAGTCGGGCATCCACGCCCGGCCGGCCGCCATGTTTGTGAAGATCGCCAACCGTTTCGGCTGCGACATCTTCGTGGAAAAAGACGGCGAAAAAATCAACGGCAAGAGCATCATGGGTCTGATGATGCTCGCCGCCGGTCCCGGCAGCAAAGTCACTCTTCACGTCAAAGGCCCCGACGCCCCCAACGCCATCGCCGAACTCGAAGCTCTCGTGCAACGGAAGTTTGACGAGGATTGACGCGGGTTTGGTTGAGTTTTGGCTTTCAACTTCGGGTCAAGGACTTTAACTTTCCCGCATGGCATCCACGGACATTGATGTGAAATACGTCGCGCATTTGGCGCGGCTGGCGCTCACGCCGGAAGAAGAAAAAAAACTGGGCGCTCAGCTTGGCAACATTCTCGGCTACATCGAAAAATTGCGCGAGCTGGACGTCTCCAACGTGGAACCCACCGCCCACGCCGTGCCAATGGTGAACATCACCCGCGCCGATGAGATTCAACCCTCGCTCCCGCACGAAGACGCGCTCCGCAATGCTCCCCGCCAAGCCGGTGGTTTGTTCATCGTGCCCAAAGTCGTGGAATAACTTTTTTCAGCCACAGATAGCCACAGATGAACACAGATTCAGAAAGCAGTTTTCAGATGCAGCCTCTTTTTCCCATCAGTGTTTATCTGTGCCCATCCGTGTTCAAGTTGTTCAAGCCCGCATAAATAAAGGGTTTCTTGAGCCGGTGGACGGCCACTGTCAGCGGATTTGTCAGCACGGCGTGGGGTTGAAAAACAATCCCCCACTAACCGGATGACGTCACGCTGAAACCTGCCCACGACGCTCTAACGTGTCGCGACAGTCTTGTTGCATGATTCAGAACCATGCACATGAAAACAAAATACACCCTGTTCCGGCGCAACGGAATCTATTATTCCCAAGATTCGGCCACCGGCCAGCAAAAAAGTCTGCGCACCCGCGACGAAGCCGATGCGTTGCAGCTGCTCAACGCGCGCAACGAGGCGCACCGCCAGCCGGTGCTGAACCTGCACCTGGCCCGCGCCTATCTGACCGCCAGCGATCCGGCCTTTGTGGAACGCACCTGGCAGACCGTCATGGCGCAGTTGCAAGCCCGCGGCAAGGACAGCAGCCGCGAGCGTTACGCCAGCGTGTTCAAGTCACCATCCTTTGACGGCCTGCGAAATAAAAAACTTCTGGAAACGACCGCCGATGATTTTTTCGCGGTGTTCAAGGAGAACAAAGTTGCCATCACCTATTTTCTAAAGCGGCTGCACAACTTCGCCCTGAGCCTAGGCTGGATTGCCCTGCCGATTGTGGCGCCATATCTCTGGCCGAAATACGAACCCAAAGACCGGCGCGGTATCACGCTGGACGAGCATCAAAACGTCTTGGCAAAAGAGAAACAGGCGGAGTGGAAGCTGTATCTGGAACTGCTCTGGGAAACGGGCGCGGCGCAGAGTGACGCGGCGAACTTCAAGGCCGAGGACATTGACTGGCAGACGCGGACGATT
>CAIWFB010000336.1 GCA_903911825.1 uncultured Verrucomicrobia subdivision 3 bacterium | reverse complement strand
GTTCGTCGGAGTCAGCGGCGGCCTTGTTGGACAGACCGTTCCGGCGTTCCGTGCGGTCGAGTTTCACGACGCGGGCGCTGACCTCGTGACCAACCTTGAGCACGTGCTTGATCTTTTCAACGCGTGCGTCGCTGATCTGCGAGATGTGCACGAGGCCGTCGATTTCGTGTTGGAGGCCGACAAACGCGCCGAAGCTGGCGAGCTTGCTGACTTTGCCCTGCACGAGGTCGCCGACTTTGTAGAGTTTCTCGATGTTTTCCCACGGATCGATTTCGATCTGTTTCATGCCGAGCGCGATGCGCTGGTTGGCCTTATCGACTTCGAGCACCTGCGCTTCGATGTCATCACCTTTCTTGAGCATTTCGCTCGGGTGATTGATTTTGCGGGTCCAGGACATATCGGAGACGTGCACCATACCGTCGATGCCTTCTTCGAGTTCCACGAACGCACCGTAGCTGGTGAGGTTGCGGACTTTGCCTTTGACGCGTTCGCCGACTTTGTATTTGCCGTCGGCGTTGTCCCAAGGATTGTTTTCCAATTGGCGGACGCCGAGGGAAATCTTCTGTTCGTCGCGGTTGATACCGAGGACCACGGCTTCGAGTTCCTGATCCTGCTTGAGGACGTCGCTGGGCTTAGCCACGCGCTTGGTCCAAGAGAGTTCGGTGACGTGGACGAGACCTTCCACACCGGGTTCGAGTTGCACGAAAGCGCCGTAGGGCACGAGGCTGACGACTTTGCCTTTAACCTTGGTGCCGATGGGGAACTTCGCTTCGATGTTGTCCCAAGGGTTGGTCATCTTCTGCTTGAGGCCGAGGCTGACGCGTTCTTTTTCTTTGTTCACGTCGAGCACCACCACGTCGAGTTCCTGACCGACCTTGAGGATTTCGGAAGGATGGGTCAAACGACCCCAGCTCATATCGGTGATATGGAGCAAGCCATCCAAACCATTGAGGTCGATGAACGCACCGAAGTCGGTGATGTTCTTGACGGTGCCCTTGCGGATATCGCCCGGAACCATTTCGGCCAACAATTTGCCGCGTTTGTCGTTGCGTTCCGCTTCGATGAGCTCGCGGCGGGAGAGCACGATGTTCTGGCGCTCTTGGTTGATCTTAACGACTTTGAATTCGTAGGTGTTGCCCACGAACGATTGCAAATTCTTCGGCGTGTTGACGTCGATCTGGGAGGAAGGCAAGAAAGCTTCCACGCCCACGTTGACGATGAGACCACCTTTGACGACGGCTTTGACTTTGCCGTTGACGCGGCCGCCTTCGTTGCAGATGGAGAGGATGCGTTCCCAGTTCTTCTTGAACTCGGCTTTTTCGTGGGAGAGCACCACGGTGCCTTCTTTATTTTCGAGCTTCTCGATGAGGACGTCGATTTCGCTGCCAACTTTGATGGCGTCGATTTCGATAAATTCGTTAGTGGGGATGACACCTTCGCTCTTGTAGCCGATATCCACCAAAACTTCTTTGGAACGGATTTCGATGACGATGCCTTTGACGATTTCGCCTTGAGCGACGAGCGATTTACCGCTCTGCTTAAGGGCTTCTTCCATGGTAAGCATAATTGTGCTTTTCGAACTGCGGGAGGCTTTTAGTCCCCGATGAAGATCGGGAATTTGAAGACTCCATTGCCTAAACTAACAACAAACGCTGCCGGGGCAACGGAGGTTAAAGGTTAGGTTATTGGTTAACGGTTTTTTCTCAGCCTAAATGAACATCCGCACACGCGGCGTTCAGGCAGGCTGGAGAATAGGAGAAACGCTGCTAAAGGCAAGGCGAAATCGCCTGGATCAACGGTTCGTTCCGGTGCCGGTAACCGGTTGGGTGAGCACGCTGGGAGGCGCATTAATCCGGCGAGGATTTGAGGTGGTGATTTCAGCCGGAGGTTCTTTCAGGGTATTAGTCTTTGAGCGTTGCTCTAAAGCGCGGACCGCAATGCGAAAATTAGGATCGGCTAAGATGGAGTGGCTAGCAGGAATGAGATTGGTCGTCAGGAGAATTATCGGTGCGTTCGTTTGGCCGAATCCAACTGAAGTCAGCAAGGTCACCAAGATTAGCAGGACTAGCAGTTTCATATCTTGGGTTAACCGTTCTGCAACCTCGGTCAATTCTGCTCCGACTCGGTGCTGACCGGCTGGTTTTCGCCTTTGAGTGCGCCAATCAGTGCGTGCCACGACAGAATCGCGCATTTCACGCGTGCCGGATATTTGTGGACGCCCGCAAACACCGCCAGTTTACCGACGTCGCCATTTACTTGGCCCGTCGTGATCATTTCGCGCACTTGCTCGAAGGTTTTTTCTGCTTCGGCTTTGGTTTTGCCCTTGATGTTATCCGTCAGCAACGACGCCGACGCTTTGGAAATGCAGCAACCCGAACCCACAAAGCTGGCGTCTTTGATGACGTCGCCTTCCAACGTGAGAAATAATTTTAGATTATCGCCGCACAACGGGTTGTGACCTTGCGCCGAGCAAGTCGCCGTCGGCATCTCGTGGAAATTGCGCGGCTTTTTGCAGTGATCCAAAATCACTTGCTGATACAGGTCATTGACGTCGTCGAACATACAAATTACTTCCCCGCCAGATGCGGATTCGCTTCGAGGCGATCCCACACCAATTTATCAATCACTTCCCGCGCCGGTTCGCACTTGATGCGCTCGATGATTTCGCCAGCGAACGCGTGGATCAACATCTGCCGCGCCATGTCGGAACCGATGCCGCGTGCCCGGAGATAAAAAATTGATTCCTTGTTCAACTGGCCAATTGTCGCACCGTGCGTGCATTTCACGTCGTCCGCATAAATTTCCAATTGCGGTTTGGTATCCGCCGTCGCGTCATCTGAGAGCAACAGATTTTTATTCGTCTGCTTGGCGTCTGTCTTCTGCGCGATTTCGCGAACCAAAATGCGGCCGTGGAAAACGCCCTTCGATTTGTCATCGAGAATGCCGTTGAAATACTCGTGGCTCGCGCAGTGCGGCTGTGCGTGCTCGACAATCATGTGATGGTCGGCGAGCTGCTCGTCTTTCGTCAGGTAAAGTCCGTTCAGCACGCACTCCAAACCTTCGCCCGCGAGGTTAGTGCGGATATTGTTGCGGGAAAGTTTTGCGCCCAGCGCAAAGGAGTGAACACTGACATTGCTCGCGCGGCCAAATTCACCGGCGATGGTGGCGATGTGAAACGCTTCGGTCGCTTCGTCTTGCAATTTGACGTGTTCGACGTTGGCATTTTCGCCGGCGATAATTTCCGTCACGGCATTCGTAAAATACGCCACGTTGCCGGTGCTGATATAACTTTCCACCACCGTCAATTTGCTATTCGCCTCGGCAATGACCAAATTGCGCGGAAGAATGACTTCGCCATTTTGTTTCGCGGAGGAAACGTAGATCAATTGAATCGGCTCGGATACTTCCACGCCTTTCGGCACGAAGATGAATGCGCCGTCCGTGAACAGCGCTTGATTCAGCGCGGCAAAAGTATTGCCCGCTGCGTGCGCGTATTTGCCGAGATGTTTTTCAATGAGTGCCGAATCATTTGCTAAAGTGGCCGCCAGATTTTCAATGCGCACGCCGCCGGAAACGGGTTTGATGCTGGAAAGTTTCGCGCAGAAAAATCCGTTCACGAACACAAGTCGATGGCCGGGGAGCTTGGTGAACGCCGCGTCGTCGAGCAATTTGCTTTCGGCACCATTGACCGCGACCTGACTTGCCAGTTGAAAGGGCAGCTTGGCAATCGGCGCAACGTTCGTGAAGCGCCAGTCTTCGTCGTGCAACGTGGGGAAACCTTGGTCAGCAAAGCTGGCGATGCCCGCTTTGCGCAGGGGCGCAAGCCATTTGGGTTGCGCTGCGGCGACTTCCAATTGCGAAAATGTTTCAACCAGCGATTCCGTTCCGTTGTTTGCTTTGGGCGTCATGTTTAGAATGATTCTAATTATAAATCAGGCGGACAATCTCCCATGATGGAGACTTTTGTGCAATTGAAAAGCGTGGCCAAAACGGGCGCTCACAGCCTTAGCGCCACAATGAATGAGGTTTTGCATTGTCTGGCTTGACGATGCTAAATCGAAGGTTCAATCTGACGCCCGTCGTTTAGAAATCATCAGAAGGAGTTTTAGGGACATATGAAAAAAAATAGTGAAGCTACCATCGTTTCTCCCATTCAGGATTTTCTCGAAGAATTACACCGCAAATGTGCCGGTGACACCGGCGGGAAAGTCGCTACCTACATTCCCGAACTCGCCAAAGCCGATCCGGGCTTATTTGGCATCTGTCTCGTGACGGCCAACGGTGCGGTTTACGAAGTCGGCGACACGCAGCACGAATTCACGATCCAGTCCATTTCTAAACCCTTTGTCTATGGTCTCGCGCTCGAGGATAATGGCCGCGAAGAAACATTGCAGCGTGTCGGGGTGGAACCGACGGGCGATGCTTTCAATTCCATCAGCCTCGACCCAGAAACCGGTCGCCCCCGTAACCCGATGATCAATGCTGGCGCCATCGCGACTGCTGGCTTGATTGCTGGTAAGTCTCCGGCGTCGCGTTTCAAACGCATTCTGGAAACGTTTTCTTTGTATGCTGGCCGCGAGTTGTCCGTGGATAAAACGGTATACCTTTCAGAGAGCGAAACCGGTCATCGCAACCGCGCCATCGGCCATATGCTGCGCAATTTCGACAAACTTACTGGTGATCCCGCGCCGACCACAGAAATCTATTTCCAACAATGCTCCATTTCCGTGACCTGTCGCGATCTCGGCGTGATGGCCGCTACGCTGGCGAATCGCGGGGTGAATCCGCTCACGGGCAAGCAAGCGTTGCGCGGCGAGTATGTGGAAAGCGTCCTGAGCGTGATGGGCACTTGCGGGATGTATGATTATGCCGGTGAATGGCTTTATACCGTGGGCATTCCGGCCAAGAGCGGCGTCGCGGGCGGCGTGTTGGCGGTGTTGCCGGGACAGATTGGCATCGGTGTTTTTTCGCCGCGCTTGGATGCGCACGGCAACAGCGTGCGGGGCATTCAAGTCTGCAAAGAATTATCGCGGGCGCTGGATTTGCACATCTACAACCGCCCGGTGCTCGGCAAATCCACCATCCGCCTGCAGTTCTCGGGCGCGGAATTCAACTCCAGTCGCATCCGCACAGCGGAAGAAAGCCAAATGCTGCGCGAGTTGGCCAAAGCCATAAAAGTCTATCAATTGCAGGGGCATCTGGCGTTCGCGTCCACGGAACCCATCGTCAGCGAAATTTTAGAGCAAGCCGAAGGTGCGCAATATTTCATTCTCGACCTCAAGCGGGTCTTGAGTTTGAACGAAAGCGCCGGTCACCTCTTGCACTCGCTCGTTGGTAAACTTTCTGAAGCTGGCATCACCGTTCTGTTCACCCACTGTGATCATCTGTCCTTACTACGGCGGATGATGAAGAAAAAATTCGCAGGCCAGTTCGCCGAACTCTTCGCCGTCTTTGCTAACAATGATCTCGCCTTGGAATGGTGCGAGGAACGTCTGCTGGATCATACGCGAACCATCCATGCGTCGAGTTACAAAGCCAAGCTCGCCGACTATCAACTCTTCAAGGATTTTACCGAGGTGGAAGTGGACACCGTCGAATCGCTGTTGAAAACCAAATCCTTCAAGCGCGGCCAGAACATCATTTCTGCCGGTGACGATGCCCGCGAAGTCTTCTTCATCATTCGCGGCACGGTCAGTGTGTTTCTGCCTGGCGAAGAACGTCACCGGCTCGCGACGTTCTCTCCAGGCATGGCGTTTGGCGAAATGGCGTTTCTCGATGGCGCGCCGCGTTCGGCAAATATTGTGGCCGACTCCGATGTCGAATGTCATCAGCTGGCGATGGAAGATTTTCAATTGCTTGGTCGCACTCATCCCGCCATCAAAATCAAGATGCTAGAACGTCTCTGCCTCGACCTGACCGCCAAATTGCGCAAGGCCAACCGCGAACTGAACGTCTTCGAGTAAGTCCGTGCTCCGCAAACTTGTTTTCGCGCCTGAAGCTGGCAACCTGTCCGCATGTTGTCATCGGAAGTCATTCAAAACGCGCTCAAAGCCGTCAAATATCCCGGCTATTCGCGCGACGTCGTTTCGTTCGGACTCGTCAAAGAAATCTCCACCACCGACGGCGTCGTCGGCGTGGCGATGCAGTTGACCTCGCCCAATGCTGAAGCTGCTTTGCAGATCAAAACCGAAGCGGAACGCGTCATCGCTGCGCTACCCGGCGTGAAGCAAGTCATCGTCGAAGTTCGCCAACCCGCTGGTGGCGCTACGGCACCGACGAGTCCGTTCGCCAATCAGAATAAAGTTTCCGGCGTCAAACGCATCATCGCCGTGGCCAGCGGCAAGGGCGGCGTGGGCAAATCCACGTGCTCGGCGAACCTCGCCTGCGCCCTCGCGCAACTCGGCGCCAAAGTCGGCTTGTTGGATTGCGATATTTACGGCCCCAGCATCCCGCTCATGATGGGCGTGCACGAAAAACCGACCGTCAATGCTGACGAACGCCTTGTGCCACCTTCCAATCACGGCGTGAAAGTCATGAGTATCGGCCTGTTGTTGACGGATGATCAACCCGTCATCTGGCGCGGGCCAATGATCACCAAAACCATCCAGCAATTTCTCCTCGCCGTGGAGTGGGGTGATCTGGATTTCTTGCTCGTGGACCTGCCACCCGGCACCGGCGACGCGCAACTCTCGCTTTGCCAGACCGTGCCGCTCGATGGCGGCGTCATCATCAGCACCCCGCAGGAAGCGTCGCTCGGCGTCGTGCGCAAAGGCATTGCCATGTTCCGCAAGGTGAATGTGCCGATCCTCGGCATCGTGGAAAACATGAGCTACTTCACCACGCCGAATGGCGAGCGCGTGGAGATTTTCGGCCACGGCGGCGGCAAAGAAGAAGCCGCACGTCAGGACGTGCCGTTCCTCGGCGAAATCCCCATCTTCACCGAAATCCGCGAAGGCGGCGACCGCGGCACGCCCATCACGGTTTCCGCGCCGAATCATCCGGCGGGCAAAGCCTTCCTCCAAATCGCGGAAGCGGTGCGGAAGAATTTCTGAAATCATTTCAGCGACCAATGGAACACAGATTGAACAGGAATGGCAAAATCTGTAGCTAAGGATGAATGTTTTATTTTTCTTTGCGTTGTTTTTCGGCGCCATGTTTTTAATCCCGTGGCTGGCTGGTAAATTTCTCAACACAAATCACTCCAGTTCAGAAAAAATACAAAAATATCAGCGACCTATTCCCCAAAAGCGCCGCCACCGGAAAATAAAATCTGGAAATAGATTAGTAAGCCCAGAACAGCAGTTCCCTAATTGGAATCCGATTCATAATGATGAGGAAACTTGGAGGTCGGAAATAGAGCAAAACTACAGGAAATCCGCTGGATATCCTCCGGATTGGCAACGCCGAAGGGCATTAGTATTCGTAAAAGACAAAGGCAAATGTCAGAAATGTGGAAGATCTTGTGGGCATCTGGCTTGTAGCCCAAATCAGATATGGAACTTCAAATTTACCGAACATCTTCTTTATGATGCAGATGTTCATCATGCCAAGCATATATCTTCTGGAGGAGATCATGATTTCGGAAATCTGGTTCTTTATTGTCTACTTTGTCATTCAAAAGAGCATCCAGAAAACTCAAATATCCGCGCCCGGAGAGATGTGAAAGGTCTTGGCGGTGGAAATGCAAAAGATTTATTTCCGAGGAAAGCCCCGAAGCCACCGGATGAAGATGTGCCGTTTTAAAATTCGCAACTACAACGTCGTCTTTTGCGACGGCCGCGTCGAATCGCCAACGCTGAAATTTTTGTTTGAAGACACCAGCGATGCCGCTTTGTCCCGCTGGAACCGTGACCATTTACCGCATCGCGAAAAGTTAGCTCCCTAAGTCGGATGGCTGGCCGCAAAAAGCAGTCATTTCTTCCAGAAGATCAGCACCAATCCCAGCAAGCCGACACCCGCCCCTGCGCCGTAAAGTCTTAGCGCCGCATCCACTGGCGCGCCGGTGATGGTGCGTTTGAATTCCGATGCCAGTGAATTGCCCACGTCGTGACCTTTCACGATCAGCAGCACGCTGGCGACGATGCAAACCACGCCGAGAACTTTGCGCATAATCTTGCGGCGTCAGATGCCGATCGGATGCCACGCGGTCTTGTATTCCACGCCATCGAGCAGGCGGTAGGGGTCTTCCACCTTGGCCGAGAACCAATCGTCGGCAGCATGGTTGAAGTAGCGTTTCAGATTCGTCGCCACCCCCGCTTGCAACTGTGCGCCAATGGTCGCGTCGCCCGTGCCGTCCACGATGGCGTTCACGTCCATGTGTGTGGCGATGTGCGAAATGAGTTCCGCGCGTTTGCCGGTGAGAATGTTGACCACGCCGCCGGGCAGGTCGCTCGTGGCGAGAATTTCGCCCAAGCTCGCGGCGGGCAGCGGAAACTTTTCTGAGGCGACGATGATGACTGTGTTGCCGCTGGCGATGATTGGTGCGATGAGCGAAACGAGCGCGAGTAGCGACGGGGCATCCGGCGCGAGCGCCACGACCACGCCGGTCGGTTCCGTGGTGGTGAAATTGAAATGCGACGACGCCACCGGATTCACGCTGCCAAACACCTGCGAGTATTTATCTGTCCAGCCCGCGTAATAAACCAGCCGATCAATCGCCGTGGTCACTTCGCGTTTGGCTTGAGCGGCGGTGCCGTTGGTGGAGCGGACAATTTCCGTGACCAATTCCGCCGCGCGATTTTGCAGCATCTCGGCGGCGCGGTAGAGGATCTGGCCGCGGTTGTAAGCGGTGGCTTTGCTCCAGCCGCCAAAAGCACTGCGCGCGGCCACCACGGCCTCGCGAAAATCTTTGCGGGAGGCATGCGCGAAATTGTCCAGGTGCTCACCTTTGGCCGAAGTGGCGGGGAGATAACGGCCGCTTTCGCTGCGCGGAAATTTTCCGCCGACGTAAAGCTTGTAGGTTTTCTTGATTTCGAGACGCGTGCTCATATTGATTTCCTTTGGCGGATTCTTCACAAAACCTCCCGCGAACGCAAACTTTCTTGCGCGAATTGACGCCGCCCCGACCGTGCTTTAGCCTGCGCCAATGTCTCGATTGCCGTTTGAACTGTTCCTGGCGCTGCGTTATCTGCGGCCCAAGCGCACGTTCGTTTCCATCATCACCCTGATCTCCATCATCGGTGTGGCGCTGGGCGTGGCCGTGCTCATCATCGTCATCAGTGTGATGAGCGGCTTCGACCACGATTTGCGCGATAAAATTCTCGGCTTCAACGCGCACCTGACTATCACCGAGGCGGGCAGCACGATGAAGAATTATTCTCGCCTCGCCGGGCAACTTTCCAAAAGCAAAGTCGTGAAAGGCGTTTCGCCCTTCGTTTTCGGTCCAGTGCTGGTGGAAACCATGGGCGACACGAATCGTCCAGCGCTGCAAGACGCGCCGATGTTGCGTGGTATTGATCCGGTAGCGGAATCCAAAGTCAGTAATATTTCCACCAATTTAGTGGTCGGGAGTATGGATTTGAGCGGTCATGGCGTGGTGGTGGGCTTGGATTTTGCGAGCAATCTACACCTTCAGGTCGGCGACCATCTTTCCATCTATTCCGCGCGCGAAATCAAAAAGATGAAGGCCGCGCACGATGCGAAAAAAGATGAAGCTATTCTCCCGGAAGATTATGAAGTGCGCGGGATTTTTGACGCTGGTTACTACGAATACAATGCCCGCGTCGTCGTCACCTCGCTCGAAAACGCACAAGATTTATACGACTTGGATGACTCAGTTCACGGGCTGTTTGTGATGCTGGATGATCCGTATCGTGCGCCGGCTTTCAAAAAACAGTTGGAGAAAGCATTCGGCCTGAATTACTACGTCACGACGTGGATGGAGCAGAATTCCGGCATTCTCAACGCGCTCATCGTGGAGAAGAACGTGATGTTTTATCTGCTGTTCTTCATCGTGCTTGTCGCTGCGCTCTGCATCTTGAGCGCGCAGATCACGTTCGTCATCCAGAAGACGCGTGAGATCGGAATGTTGAAAGCGCTCGGCGCAACCAAGCTGCAAATCTCGGGAATCTTTCTCGCCCAAAGCGCCATCATCGGCGTCATCGGTGTGGCGTCGGGTTTCGGCTTGGGCATGCTGGCGCTGACGTATCGCAATGGCTTCCTGCACTTCATGAATCGGATGACGGGCTTTGAATTATTTCCCGCGTCCGTATATGGCTTTGGCGAATTGCCCGCGCTGATTTTGCCGAACGACGTCGCCATCATCTGCGTCAGTTCCTTTTTCATCTGCATCATCGGCGGCGTGTTGCCGGCGATTCGGGCTGGCCGTCTGAAACCCGTGGAGGCGTTGCGTTATGAGTGAACTGTTGCTGTCCGCTCGCGGACTAAAAAAATCTTACGCCATGGGCAAACGCACGCTGGAAGTCCTGCGCGGCGTGGACGTGGACGTGGCAGTGGGCGATTTCCTCGCGCTGCGCGGTTCCTCCGGTGCGGGCAAAAGCACTTTGCTCCATCTCATCGGCGGACTCGACACGCCGAATGCGGGCGAAATCATTTTTCGTGGCCAGAAACTCTCCGATTTCTCCGAGCGCAAGCTGACGGACTTCCGTAACCGCAGCGTGGGCTTCGTGTTTCAGGCGTATCACTTGTTGCCCGAACTGACGGCGCTGGAAAACGTCTGTCTCGCCGCGCGCATCGCCCGGATTTCGGCGGGTGAGGCGGCGAAACGCGCCAAGGAATTGCTCGGTCGCGTTGGCTTGAGCGAACGGCTAGACCATAAGCCCTCTGAACTTTCCGGCGGTGAACAGCAGCGCGTGGCCATCGCCCGCGCGTTGGTCAACGAACCGATTTTGCTCCTCGCCGATGAGCCGACGGGGAATTTGGATTCGCACACCGGCATGGAAATCATTGATCTGCTCAAACAGTTGCGCGCCGAAAAATCCATGACGCTCGTCATCGCCACGCACGATTCCAAAGTCGCCGCCACTGCGCCCCGCGTGATCGAACTGGTGGATGGACTAATCAGTTCCATCTCGTAGGAGACGACGTGAGGAGTCTCTAACTTTTCAATTTGAGCCTCGTTACCTCGGCTCCTACATTTTTATTATGAGTCAACAATACTGGGAAGCGCGTTATCAGTCCTCCGACATGCCGTGGGAAAAGGGCGCGGCGTCGCCCGGCTTGGTAGATTTTCTCGCCGCGAATCCCGATCTGCCGCGTGGCACCGTTTGCGTTCCCGGTTGCGGCACTGGCCACGATGCCCGTGAATTCGCCCGCGCTGGCTTTACGACGTTTGGCTACGATATCGCGCCGAGCGGAATTCGTCTGGCACGGGAGAAGACCCTTGCGGCTGGTTTGTCGGCGACGTTCGAACTCGGCGATTTTCTGCGCGACGAGCCGCCGCAGAAATTTGACTGGTTGTTTGAACACACGCTCTTCTGCGCCATCCAACCTTCCGAACGTGAAGATTATGTTCGCGCGGCGATCCGTTGGTTGCCGCCCGGTAGTCATTATCTGGCGGTGAATTATCTGATTCCCGACACCGATGGCCCGCCATTCGGCACCACGCGCGAAGAAATCTGGGAACGTTTTTCGCCACACTTTGAATTGCTGGCGGAATGGGTGCCACGCTCGTATCCGAATCGCACCAACTTGGAACGGATGTTCTGGTGGCGCCGGAAAGCCGTTTGATAAGCGCCGCAATTTTACTAGACTCTGCCCATGCTTGAAGATCGCGACTATATGCGCCAACCGGAATATGAAGACTCGTATTCGCGCCGGTTTCGTTGGTCTGCCACCATGATTCTCCTGGTGACGTATGCCGCGGTCTTCATCGCTGAATTGGTCTGCGGTCGCTACTTTCCGGCGGCCAACCGGTTTTTCTACGAATATCTGGCGTTGAGCAAGAACGGGATTTTCCACGGCTACGTCTGGCAGTTTGTGACGTATCAATTCATGCACGCCGGTGTGTTGCACCTGATTTTCAACGGCTGGGCCATCTACACCTTTGGTCGTGAATTGGAGCAACTGCTCGGGGTTCGCCGTTTTCTCACACTGCTATTGACCAGCGGCGTGGTGGGTGGCGTTTTTCAGATTTCCGTGGCGCTGGTCTGGCCGCACCTGTTTGGCGGTTGGGTAGTCGGCGCCTCGGCGGGCGCGTTTGGTCTGGTGGCGGCTTATGCGGCAATGTTTCCGAATCGGGAATTCACCATGCTCGTCATGTATATCATTCCCGTGACGATGACGGCGCAAAAACTACTCATCTTCTCCGCCGTGCTCGCGGTGGCAGGCATCGTTTTCCCGATTGATAACATGGCCAACGCCGCGCACCTCGGCGGTATGGCGATGGGCTGGTTCTTCGTCAAAAAAATCATGCAGCGCGAATGGTCGGCCCCGGAAGGCACCTTGCGCGTGTTTGAGAAAAAGGAAGCTCGCAAAGCTGTGGCTGAACCCGAAGAGGAAGACGCGGCCAGTTTCTTGCAAAATCAAGTGGATCCAATTCTGGAAAAGATTTCCGCCCACGGCCTCAATAGCCTGACCAAGCGCGAACGCGAAATTCTCGAAGCCGCCCGCAAAAAAATCGGCCGTCCATGAACGACTCCCGCCGTTCCCGCGCCATCGGGATGCTCATTTTGGCGACGCCGTGCTGGGCGTTAAGTTTCCCCGTGATGAAAGCTCTCGCGCTGGAACAGCAAAAGCTGTTGCCGGATGCGAGCAGTTGGTTTTTCACTGCGCTGGGCGTGATGATCCGCTTTGGTCTGGCGGGTCTGCTGATGTTGCCGCTATTGTTTCGCGCGGGTGGAAAATTTTCTGCGCGTGAAGTGGAGCAAGGGATTATTCTGGCGCTGTTCGGTGGCGGCGGAATTTTGTTTCAGATGGATGGTCTCGCCTACACGGCGGCCTCGACTTCGGCTTTTCTCACGCAAGGTTACACCGTCTTCATTCCCATCTGGGTGGTGCTGACGACGCGGCGTTGGCCGAAGTTGAAAATTGTTTTGAGCGTATTGCTCGTGTTGGTTGGCGTGGCGGTGTTGGCGGATTTGAAACCGCACGCGCTGAAATTGGGGCGCGGCGAATTGGAGACGGTCATCGCCTCGCTGTTCTTCACCGCGCAAATTCTCACGTTGGAACATCCGCGTTATTCAGCTAATCGTCCCGTGCAATTTTCCGTCGTCATGTTTCTGGCGATGGCGCTGTTCAGTGCGCCACTGCTCTGGGCCACTGCGCCCAATGCCGCCGCGTGCCTGCACGCTTACGCCTCGCCGGCCGCCTGCGGTTTTATGGCGTCCCTGATCATCGTCTGCACTCTGGCCGGGTATCTCATCATGAACCGCTGGCAACGACAGGTTTCGGCGACGGAAGCTGGGTTGATCTATTGCATCGAGCCAGTCTGCGCGAGCGTGCTGGCGCTATTTTTACCCGCGTGGTTTTCGATTTGGGCGAACATCAATTATCCGAACGAACAACTTACTTCGCGCCTGCTCATCGGCGGCGCTTTGGTGACCGCGGCGAATCTGTTGTTGCAATCACGCTGGTTGGAGCCCAGACCGGTCCAGGCGTGAACCGTTAGATCGTCGAATCGTCATCGGGCTGACGATTTAACATTTCAACGATTCAACGACTTTATTATTCTACAGCCATGATTACGCGCTATTCCCGCCCCGAAATGCGGGCGATTTGGACGGACGAAAATAAACTCAAGATCTGGCTGCAGATTGAACTGCTCGCCAGCGATGCTTTGGTTAAAGAGAAGGTGGTGCCGGCCGCTGATTACAAAAAAATCAAAGCTGGCTGTGACAAATGGTTTGCGGATCTGCCTGGCCTCGTCGCCCGCCAGCGGGAGTTGGAAAAGGTGCTCAATCACGATGTCATCGGTTTCACCACTGCGGTTGCCGAATCCATCAATGACAACGCCAGCCGCTGGTTCCATTTCGGCCTCACCAGCAGCGACGTGGGCGACACTTGCTACGCCGTGCAGATGATGCAGAGCGCGGATATTTTGATCGCCGACGTCAAGAAACTGTTACCCGTCATCGCCCGCCGCGCGCAGGAGCATAAGTTCACGCCGTGCATGGGGCGCAGTCACGGCATCCACGGCGAGCCCACCACTTTCGGTCTGAAGATGGCGCTGATGCACGATGAATTCACTCGTGCCTTGCGCCGCTTGATCACCGTGCGCACCGTGGTGGCCGTCGGGAAAATTTCCGGTGCGGTCGGCACCAGCGCGCATCTCTCGCCGCGCGTCGAGTCTTACGTTTGCAAAGCACTCGGCATCAAACCCGCGCCCATCGCCACGCAAGTGGTGCAGCGCGACATTCACGCCGAATTTCAGCTCGCGATGGCACTCGTCGGCGCCAGCATCGAACGTTGGGCGGTGGAGTTCCGCCATCTGCAACGCACGGAAGTTTTGGAAGCGGAAGAGCCTTTCACCAAAGGTCAAAAAGGTTCCAGCGCCATGCCTCACAAGCGCAACCCCATCACGTGGGAACGCCTCACTGGTCTCGCGCGTGTGCTGCGCGGCAATGCGATGGCATCACTCGAAAACGTCGCGCTCTGGCACGAACGCGATATTTCGCATTCGAGTGTCGAGCGGATTATTTTCCCCGATTCCTGCACGCTGCTCGATTACATGTTTGGCCTGCTCACGCGTTTGATGGATGGCATCGTCGTTTATCCGGCGAACATGAAGAAGAATCTCGGCCTCTCGCTCGGCATGTGGAACAGCCAGACGATTCTGCTCGCGCTCATCAAGAAAGGTCTGACGCGCGAAGCCGCCTACAAGATCTGTCAGGACGCCGCGATGAAAACGTGGGAAGTCAAACACGCTGGCCGCGACGACGCGGACTTTGTCGAGCAACTCAAACTAGATGCCGACGTGGCGAAGCTGTTCAAGAAAGGCGAACTCGAAGCGCTCTGTTCGCTGGATTTCCATTTCAAAGAAGTGAACAACCGGTTCAAAAAGCTGGGGCTTTGACGAGTATCAAAAAACCGTAACGGCGCGTTCTATTGGGGCGTCTGTTGGCAGTAGTTGATTATTATGACCACGAATCGTTCCTTAAATCGTCGCCAATTTTTGAAGACCGCCGCTGTGGCTGGCGCGGCGCCGTTTATTTTACCCAGTTCTATTTGGGCGGCGGACACGGCACCGAATAGCAAGCTGAACGTCGGTTTTATCGGCCTTGGTAAACAGGGCAGCGGTCTGCTCGGTGCCTGCCTGCCGCGTTCCGACATGCGCGTGGTGGCGGTGAGTGATGTGGACACCACTCGTCGTAATCTGGCGAAGCAAAAAGTTGAAACTGCTTACGCCAAAAATAAAACGTCAGTGGCGGGTGAAACGTGCGCCGCTTACAACGATTTTCGCGAACTGCTCGCGCGCAAAGATATTGATGCCGTCGTCATCGCCACGCCAGATCACTGGCACGCGCTGATCGCCATCGCGGCGGTGAATGCGGGTAAAGATGTCTATTGCGAGAAGCCGATGTCGCACACGGTGATCGAGGGCCGGGCAATGGTCACAGCAGCTCGCGCGAACAAACGCATTTTTCAAGTCGGCTCCATGCAGCGCTCAATGGGCGAATTTCGCGCTGCGTGCGAACTCGTGCGCAACGGCGTGCTCGGCACCGTGGCGAAAGTGGATGCTGCCGTTGCTGGCCCGCCGGTATTTTGTGATTTGCCGGAAGAAACGCTCGAGCCCGGACTCGATTGGGATTTGTGGCTCGGGCCGGCGCCGCTGCGGCCTTACAATTCCATTTTAAGCCCGCGCGGTTTCCCCAAGGATTATCCGCAGTGGCGGCATTATCGCGAATACGGCGGCGGCAAAGTCTGCGATTGGGGCGCTCATCATTTTGACATCGTGCAATGGGCGTTCGGCTACGACACGAGCGGGCCGTTGGAATATTTTCCTGTGGCTGATCCGCACGCGCAATCCGGCGTGCGCTGGCGTTATGCGAATGGCACGGAAGTCACGCATCAAGCGGGCAACGGCATCACGTTCTACGGCGATAAAGGAAAACTCTACGTCAATCGCGGCAAGTTTGAACTCTGGCTGGGTGGCGAGAAAAAGTCCGACGTGATGGATGATTACTCGCCGTTGCTGAAAGAATTATTGCCCAAAGACGCGGTGCGTCTGTATCGCAGCACCAACCACATCACCGATTGGGTGAAGAGCATCCGCGCTCGCACCACGCCGTGTTGCGATGTGGAAACCGGCCAACGTTCCGCCACTGTTTGCAATCTGGCAAATATGGTTTACTTCAGCGGCAAGGGCTTGAAATGGAATCCGGCCAAAGAAGTTTTTGTGGACGGCACCGGCGATGCTAGTTGGCTGACCCGCGAATATCGTGCGCCCTGGAAGTTGGCGTAAATTTTTATCCTTGGGCAGGGCAGGGCAGCGCGGCTGCCCTGCCATTTTGTTTCTTGGCGAGATTTCATCGTTGAAACCCCGGCCGCTTTGCTAACGTCTCTGCCGTGAACATGCTCGGACGTTTCAAACTGCCGCTCTGGATTCTGCCGCTGGCTATCGCTGGTCTGGTGGCACTGCTGGGTTGGTGGGGTAATGGCCAGTTGCGCCAGACCATCGAAGGTCAATTGACCGCGCAGTTGACCGCCACGCTGAACGCCAACGTCACCGCGTTGGGTATTTGGACGACGAATCAAACGCGCCTCGCCACGTCGCTCGCGGAAGATCCGGTGCTGCGCGCGCGCGCCAACAAAATTTTCCAGATGCCGCCGCCCGTGCGGCGAGAATTTCGTTCCTCCCCCGCGCCGCAACTGGAAGAATTCGTCACCGATTTCAAACCGCGCCTCGCGCAACTCGGCTATGAAGTCGCGCAATTGGTGAACACCAATTTCATGATCGTCGCGAATTCCTTGCGCGCGCAATCATTCGGCAACCTTGAACTCTCGGACGCGCACACCAATAAATTCGCGGAACTCTTCGCGTCGGGTGAACCCGTCATCATTACGCCCTTCAAGCCGGAGCTGCTCATTCAGCGGCGCGGCGGACGCCCTCCGCCCGGCGGGTTTCGCACGAATGATTTGCGCCGGGTCAATCGTCCACCGCCGCAGGGGCTGGGCCGTCCGCGGCGCGGTGATGTCACGTTGATGCAGGTCGCCGCGCCGGTGCGGGACGACGCTAAAGCCGTGGTCGGTGCGCTCGCCTTGATCATCAATCCGGACAATGAATTCTCCCGCATCCTCTCCGTGGCGCGCTCCGGTAATTCCGGCGAGACCTATGCATTCGACCAGACGGGGCTGCTGATTTCGCATAGCCGTTTCGATGTGCAGTTGCGCCAACTCGGTTTGCTTGACGCCACGAATACCAGTTCCGCGCTCAACTTGCGCTTACATGATCCCGGCGTGGATTTGACGCACGGAATGTCGCCGACGAATGCCGATGCCGCCACGCGCCCGTTGATGCAATTGGTCGCCCGCGCCGTGGATGGTGAAGACGCCGTGGAGGTTGTGCCCGCGCGCGATTATCGCGGGGTGCCCATCGTGGGCGCGGCGTGCTGGCTACCGCAATTCGGTTTCGGCGTCGCCACGCAGATTGATGCCGAGGAAGCCTACCGCCCACTGCGTGTGTTGCAATGGATCTTCGTGGTGCTCGTGTTGTTTCTGTTACTGTGCGCCACGGCCATGTTTGTTCTCACCAACCTCACGTGGCGGCGGCGCTTGAGCGAGGCGGAATTGAAATTGAAACAACTCGGCCAATACACGCTCGAAGAAAAGATTGGCGAAGGCGGTATGGGCGTCGTGTATCGCGCGCGGCACGCGTTGCTGCGGCGTGACACGGCGGTGAAATTACTCCTGCCCGACCGCGCCGACCCGGCGGCGATTGCGCGCTTCGAACGCGAAGTCTGCCTTACCTGCCAGCTCACGCATCCCAACACGATTCAGGTTTACGATTACGGTCACACGCCCGACGGCATTTTCTATTACGCCATGGAATATCTCCCCGGCCTGAATCTGCACGATCTCATCGCGCGGTTTGGCCCGCAAGGCGAAGGCCGCGTCATTCACATTATCACGCAGATTTGCGATTCGCTCGCCGAAGCGCATCACGTCGGGCTGATCCATCGCGACATCAAACCGGGAAATATCTTTCTCTGCCGACGCGGCGGGGTGGCCGATTGCGTGAAAGTCTTGGACTTCGGGCTCGTGCAGGAATATCGCGCGGAAGTGAACTCGCCTGAAGTGGAAGCCAGCCGTCACGTCATCGAAGGCACGCCGTGGTTCACGCCGCCCGAAGCCATTCACGGGGCCGCGCCCGTGGACCCGCGCAGCGATCTCTATTCGCTGGGCGCCCTCGGTTATTATCTGCTCACGGGCCAATACATCTTTGACGCCGACAGCGTGGCCGAGATCCACGAGAAACAATTGAACGCCGCGCCCATCCCGCCGAGTGCGCGCCTCGGCTCGCCGGTGAGCGCGGAACTGGAACAACTCCTCCTGCAATGCCTCGCCAAAGCTCCGGCTGATCGCCCCGCCAGCGCGACTGATTTGCGGCTGCGCCTCGCCGCGTGCACCGCCGCCGCGAACTGGCCCGTCACCGCCCGCTGTGCGTGGTGGGAAGCTTACGAACAACAGCCGGCTCTCCCGCCGACGGGCGCGCCCGACACCTCCACCCCGCTGGCCACCGTGCGCATTGACCTCGGCTCGCGCCGAGAATGATCGCTTATGGCTCCCCCTGCGCCGCGCTACGTTGAGATTCTGCCCGCGACGGAAGCAGATCTGCCCGCGCTCGCGGCCCTCGCGGGCGACATCTGGCGTCAACATTATCCCGGCATCATCTCCCGCGAACAGATCGAATACATGCTCAGCCAGATGTATGCGCTCGACACCTTGCGCGAACAGCTGCGCACCCAAGGCATCCTTTTTGTGCGCCTGCTCGTGGCGGAACGGTTTGTGGGCTTCGCGTCCTTTGGCCCGCAGCCGGAACTCGGCGTGATGAAACTGCACAAATGTTATCTCCTACCGGAATTCCACAGCCAAGGGTTCGGTAGCCGATTGTTGCAATACTGCGAAAGCGAATGTCGCCGCCTCGGCGCTCGGCGCTTGGTGCTCGCGGTAAATAAGCGCAACGTCAAAGCCATTACTGCCTATCAACGCAACGGCTTTCAAGTGGCCGCGTCCGTCATTACCGATTTCGGCCACGGCTTTGTGATGGATGATTTCCTCATGGCGAAGGAGCTCGCTACAAACGAAAACTAAGGCGAAACGATCCGAAAGAAACGTGACGGATAATTTACGGATGCTGGAAAATTAAGATTGGTGGGTTGTCCGCTGCCCATGCCGCTAAAAACCGTTTCCCATGAAATCAGATTGCTGGAGGCTTGGATGCGGTAGGGTAAATCAATCTGCTGATTGTAAGCCAAATTGAAACTGCCCGCATTTGCTTGTGCGCTGGTGAAAACCGCCGGTTCCAGAATGCTCTGGGATTGAATCATCATGCCTTCTCCGCCACCCACTAGAAAGGTTCCATAATAGGCGCACACCGCCGAGGCGCAGCCGGATGCTTGTCTGGAATAGTATTGTGAGAGATAGTTAAATGAAGTTGAGAAGCCGTTATATCCCCAATTGATTCCGTCGGTAGAATTTATGGACAGCGATTGTCCGTTCAAACTAGCCACAAAAGTTCCGCCAACATAAACAACATTTCCGATGCCGAAGCCAAACTCTTGTTGTTGCCAATTAACTCCATCTGTGGTGTTCAAAATTGGTCCCGTTTGCATCAGATATCCAATAGGTTGGCAATATCCCGAGGCCACAAATATTCCAAGGCCAAAAGTCATGCGAGATACACGGGTAGGCGGATTGGACGAGCAAAGCGTCCAGTTGCTGCCGTCAGGAGAAGTCGCTGCGATAGTTCCGGCGGTAAGATAAAAACCATTGCCGTAGGCAACGCCATCAAATGCGCCCGTGGTGGTGATGGTTTGATTGCTCCAATTCGTTCCATCGGCGGATTTGTAAATCGCTCCATTGTCACCTACGGCAAAGAACTGACCATTGAGATAACGGACGCCATTCAAAGCATTAGTGAAGCCGCTGACTGTCTGCCAGTCATAGCCGTCGATGGTGGTGTAAATCGTCGCCCCGCTGACACCGACAAAACGATTACCGTCGCAGGTCAAATCCGTGATCACGGGCAATTCAAATCTAGTGCGAGCCGACTTCCAGTTGCTGCCGTTGGTGGAAACCAGCACTCTGAAATTGGGAAAGCCCCAATTATACCAAGCGTTCAGCGAGAGTGCGATGCACAGATTGTTGGTGTTGGCCGCCATCGCGATGATGGCATTCCGATGAGGCGCGTTCAGTTCGGTCCAATCCACGGCGTTCGTGGAGACGACAATTTCGCCATAGTCACCAACCGCTACATAAAGACCGTTGCCGTAAGCCACGCCGGAAAGGCCGTTGAGCGAAGTGGTCGAAGGCATTTCAATCCAGTTTGTCCCCATGGCAGAAGTCATAATGACGCCGGGATGATATTCTAAACTGTTACCGGTGTAGCCCACACCAACGAAGCCATTGGTGCCGTAGGTCATGCTGGTGAGGATAAATTCTTCACTCAGTTGCCAAAGATTGGTGTTGGGGTAATAGTCGCTTCCGCCAAAGATCCAAATTTGCTTTTTCCAAGAGGTGCCTCCGTTTTGTGTGTAAAGCATTTGATTCGTCATCTTTGAAAGCACGGTTTGCGGATTTACTGTCAGATCTCCGCCGATAGCGATGAAACTGCCACCTGCACTGGCAATAGAGTAAAGGTTGTTTGCCGTTTTTAAAGTATTGGTCGAAATCTGCTGGAATGTTCCTGAATACCTCAGCACGGTTCCGTTATCACCGACGATGAGATAAACAGGGCCATTGCCGAAGGGGAAGACGTTGGAAGTTAGTGTGGCGCCGTAAAGATTGTTCGGATTTCCGGATGCTGCGTTCGTCCAAACAAAATTGCTCCGACAAAACATCACGTTGCCGCCGTCTCCTACGGCTAAGAACTGAGGCAGGTTGTATTGTTGCCAACCCGAGTTGCCCACGATGCCATGAAAGGTAGTGTTTGTTAACGGGGAGATTTGTGTCCACGAAGCAAGGTTGGTAGACACTAAAATTATTCCACCATCCCCAATGGCTGCATATTCACCATCTGCATAAGCCACGCCCCGAAGTGTATTCCACACACCCGAAGTTCGATTCGTCCAATTATATCCGTCCGGCGAACTGATGATGGTGCCGCTTGCGCCCACGGCCACGAATTGTCCACCGCCGTAGGTCACGGCAATCAAAGTCTGCGCGGTAGGATAAGGAAAACGTAGCGACCATTCATCCAGAGGACCAGCCACAAGATGACGCGCTGTTACCAGCACCAAAAGCCCCCCAAGCAAACTGAGGAATCGGTTGTTCATCTGCACCAAACCATACCTCGGATTGTAGAAAATGAAATCAGTTTTAATACCTATCATTCACTTCACTCGGACACTCACCGGTTGACTCCACGGCCCTTGGCCGACGCGTTGCTGGCGGCGAAGCGGAACCAGTAGTTGATCAAGTTTCCGTCGCCAGATTTTTATCGAAGCGGAATCGTCACTTCATTAAGCTGCGCGCATCATGTATTCACCCGCTGCGACTCGCTACAACAAGGATTTCTACCGCCGCTCCGGTCGTTCCGGGCTGCGCCTGCCGCTGCTGTCGCTGGGGCTGTGGCATAATTTTGGCGGGGTGGATTCTTACGCGAACGCCCGCGCCATCGCGTTGCGCGCGTTCGACCTCGGTATCACCTGTTTTGATCTGGCGAACAATTACGGTCCGCCCGATGGTTCAGCCGAGGAGACGTTCGGGATAATTCTGCGCGAGGACCTCGCTCCGTGGCGCGATGAATTAATCATCACCACCAAGGCGGGTTACTACATGTGGCCGGGGCCGTATGGCGAATGGGGTTCGCGCAAAAATCTTTTGGCGTCGTTGGATCAATCGCTCAAGCGCATGGGCTTACCGTATGTGGATATTTTTTATTCGCATCGGCCTGACCCCGACACGCCGTTAGAAGAAACGATGGGCGCGCTCGCACACGCGGTGCGTAGTGGCAAGGCGTTGTATGCGGGGCTCTCGAATTATCCCCCGGCGCAGACGGCGCGCGCGGCGAAAATTCTGCGCGAGCTCGGCACGCCGTGTGTGATTCATCAACCGCGTTATTCCATGCTCGACCGTTGGGTGGAGCCGGAGTTGCTCGCCACGCTCGCCGCCGAAGGCATCGGCGCCACGGTCTTCTCGCCGCTCGCGAAGGGTCTGCTCACGGATCGTTATTTCAAAGGCATCCCGGCGGATTCCCGCATCGCCAAAGATCAACGCTTTCTTCGGCCCGAACACGTCACCGATGCAGTGCTCGGCCAAACCCGCAAGCTGAACGACCTCGCCCAAGCGCGCGGTCAGACGCTCGCGCAAATGGCGTTGGCGTGGGTGCTGCGGCATCCGGTGGTGACGAGCGCGCTCATCGGCGCGAGCAAAGTGGAGCAGGTGGACGACTGCGTCGGCGCCGTGAAGAATCTGAATTTCAGCACGGAAGAACTGGCGTTGATCGAGACGATTCTGGCGGGGTGAACGCTGCGTTCACGGCAGCAGCGTAAACGTCAGCCACTCGGGATTGGACAAATCCCATTCGCCCGCCAGCACCCGGCAAAACGTGGCGACGTAGTGGAGTTCCGCCGCATCGCTGAGTTCTGGATGCAGGAAGGCGCAGTAGATCAGGTTGGTTTTCTTGCCTGCCAAACCGGGCACCGCGATGCGCGCGGGTTCACTCCACGGCCCTTCCGGTTGGCGCGCCAAGCGCAATTGGATTTCCTGCGGATGCGCCGCATCACTCGAAGTCGCCAGCAGATAACGGCGCAGCCGCGCGTTCCACACCACCGAAACCTGTCCGTAGGCTGCGCGCAAAATGATTTTCACCTGCGCCCGATTCGTGCTCCAACCTTGCCCGGTGAGAAATTCATACGCCGTCGGCTGCTCGATCTGCTTCGCCGGCACGCTGGCGAGAATCAAACCTTTGGGCGCGCTGCTGATTTCGTAGAGATACAGCCAATCGCCGACGCGCACCACTTGGGCGGGCTGCACGGGAAAGCGCCAATGCCCATCCGGCCGCAAGCGCGTGAAGGTTGCTCGCGGTTGATTCGCCACCGCCAGACCGGCACCCGTGCCGCGAAAATTCCACGGGCCGGGGCCGGCGGTTTTTTCGATCATCGAATAAAACAGATAGCAGCGTTCGCTCACACTGATGCTGCCGAGCGGCCAGATGCGCTGGGTGGCGGCGGATTCTTCCGGCCAGAGCGTGAGCGGATTCGTCGCTTGCCCCAGCGTGTTGGTGAGATACTGCAAACGCGGCGGCAGGTTCGTTTCGCCCGCTGGCAAAAAGGCGATCGTGTTGCCGATCATGCCGGTGATGTCGGCATTGCGCGGCGCTTGACGGGCGTGCGGTTGGCCGATGAACGTATCGCCGAACGTCCACAGACTACCGCCCGGCACCGCAGTGGCTTGCGCCCAATCTTGAAAGAGCACGCCCGCTTGCCCTTGGCTTGCCGACCAGAGTTCGCCGCCGAAAGTGACGTGTTGCACGCGCGGCGGCGACGGCTGATGAACACAACCGGTCAGCGCCAGCACCAATAACAGCCCGGCGGCAGCGAATGGTTTGGTGGTTCTCATCAACGGAGCTTCACCCAGTTCGTCAGCGGAAATTCGGTGAGCTGATAATCCGTGCCCACGTGATTATTCGTGGAGAGCAGGTGCATCGCTTGGTTGATGCCCGGAACTTGGTAGGCGTAGTTCGGTCCGCCGCGCGCCGTGTAATTATGCGACACCAGCACCAGTTGGTTGCCGATGAGCAACATTTCGGGATTGGAGGAATCCCCGCCGCGAATGGCGATATTCCAATTCTTCGAGAGCCCATCCGGCGCCATCGCCCCGCTATCCCAACTCACAAAGCCCCAGCCCCCGGCGAATTTCATCGGTTGTCCGAACACATACAAATCCTGATTCATGCCGACGCCTTGCACATAGTTCGTCGGATTCGCGGGCAGATAATCGCCGTAATCTTTCGGCAACACCGGCAGAAATTCCACACTCGCCGGCAAGTCTTCATCCAGAATTCCCACCGAAGTATCCCCGCCCACGGCCACGCGCTGCAACGTTCTGCGCCAATGCACGACGTTGTTCGTGTCGAGAAAAGCGGTGAGATAACCCTCCGGATGCATGTGCGTCGCGAAGAGATAATGCCTCGGCGAAACCATCGTGGGCAGACCTTGCGCGCCGAGGACGTTCGTGAACCCGATGGGCGTGGCGCTCAAGCCATGCACCCCGCGCAGCCAGAACGAGTGCGACCAAATTGCGTTCGTCAGCCGATCCAGTTGGGTCGAGTTCGGCGCTTTGATGACGAGAAAATCCGGGTAGCTGCTCGTGCGGCCTTCGGCGTAGGCCGCGGCATTCGTGGCGAGGTGATAAGCCAGCGTCGTTTGATACTCAACGGCCTGAACGGGCCTCGCCGTGAGGCACAACCAAAGCATCAAGCCGCTCAGCCAAGTTGACGGCCAGTAGGAAAATATTGTTTGCGTCATGGTCGGAAATTATTGAGTGAGCGCCGCTGCCGTGGGCGTGGGTTTTTCACGGAACGCGAGCAGGAAATAAATCATCACCGCCGTCACCAGCGCCGCGAGTCCGCCCCAGAACCACGGCCAATGCGTGCCGCTCGCCCGCGTGCACGCGTTGAACCACCAGCCCGTGCCCAGATAGCCGATCAGATTGCCGATCCCGCCGTTCATGAACGACAGCAGCGCCTGCGCCCGCGTGCGCCACGCGCCTTCGATATTCTGGTCCAGATAGATCTGCGCCGTGATGAAGACCAGCGCGAACGACGCGCCGTGCAACATGATGCCCGTGAGCAGAAAATATCTTTCATCCCACGCGCTCAACGCAAACCGCACCACGCCGATAGCCAGCCCCGCCGCAAAGATCCATTTCAAACGCCAGTTGAACAGCAGCCAGCCCAGACTGAACATCGCCACGATTTCCGACACCTGCGCCAGACTCATCCACGCGCTCGTGTGGTCGAACCCCAGCGCCCGCAGATGCGTCGGCGCATACGGGTAAAACGCCGCCAGCGGAATGCTCAACAACGACGTCGTGATGAACACCACGCGATGGCGCGGGTTCTTCAGCAACGTCAGCGCGTCCAATCCCAACCGCTCGTGCCACGCCAGATTCTCCGCCGATTTCGGCACCTCCAACTGCGGCAGAAAAAACGTGAAACCCGCCACCAACAGCCACATCGCCGCCGCGTAATAACCTGCGTAGGGCGACGTGTCCGCGTTCAACGCGCTCACCATCAACGCGCCCGCCATCCAGCCGATCGTCGCCATCGAGCGGATGGGGCCGTATTCCTTTTTCGCATCCGCCAACCGCGCCAGCACCAGTGCCGAGGAGATGCTGAACATCGGCGCGTAAGCGAGGTAATAGATCTGGATCAGCAACAGCACCAGCCACGGGTGCGCGTCGTATTTGATCGCCGTGCCCACCGCCGTGAGCGTGATGGCCGTGGCCGTCGCGAGCCAGCGGAGCACTTTGGCGGGCGGCACATGGCGGTCTGCCATCGCGCCGAACATCAACGGCGAAACGAACGCCGCGATGGCCGACGCCGCAAACGCATACGGCTTGATCCCGTGCAACCCGTGCGCATCGAGAATCGGCCCCAGCGGCACAAACCAGATCGCCATCGCCGCGCCCTGGATGAAGAACAGGACGAGCAATTCAAAATATTCCGCTTTGCGCAACGTGGCTAACACGAGGCCGACAAGGTAGCGCAGTCCGCTAAAAATTAAAGCGCGCAAAGCCCCCGCCCGCCCCCCAGAGCCAGTGGCAGCGGACGTGAGTCCGCTCGAACTCCTGCTGGTCGCTGGCCTTAGACCGGGACGGACACCTTTTACGGAATCCATGCTTTTTTTCCTCGCGCCAACGGCGCGCATGCAAATAGCCCGCAGTTAAAACTGCGGGCTACTGTCAACAGTCCCTGCGGGACGAGGTGCCCGGTAGGAAACCGCCCGCCAGTCCCAGCGCCGCGCGCCCAGCCCTACCTTTGGCAGCCTGTTTAGACCCATTTCTGTCAAAAACAGGGTTTTTTGGCAAAACCAGGCTTTTTCCCCTCCCGCCAACCAAGTTGTTTTTCAAAAGAAAGTGCTTTCCCGCCGCCATCAAATGACTTCCCGACCAAAACAAATACTTTCCCCGGCGGGTTAAATGACTTCGTGACGGAAACAAATACTTTGGCGGGCCAGACAAATGACTTCCCGTTGAAAATGAATACTTTCCGGACGCGAACCAATGACTTCGCGGGCCAAACCAATGACTTCCCGCCCCGGAAACCAACTTCTTTTTGAAAAGAAGTTTAGGGTTTTCTCCGAACACAATAGTTCCCGGGGAAAACACTAAACTTCCCGACCAGAACACTAAGGTTCCTGCGGAGAACACTAAACTTCCCGCACCAAACACTATTGTTCCCGGCCAGAACACAATACTTCCTGACGAGAACACTAAGGTTCCCGCTCGAAACACTATTGTTCCTGACCGAAACACAATAGTTCCCCGCCGGAACAACTTGGTTCCTGACCAGAACCCTAAACGGGGCGACGGGAATTCATGCTTGGCAAAGACGCCCCGCCACCTTAGAAGTTTCAAAACGATGAAAGAGTTTTCACACAGCCTCTCGCCGGAGCCAACCGCCGTTGGCGCTGTCAGTTCCGCTGTCGCGGGCGTAAAGCCCCGTGGGGCCACGCCCCTTTACGGGGTTCGCGTCGCAAGTCGGCGGTGGCGCTGGCTGCCAGCTAAGGTGGCGGTTCAACGTTGATACACGCGCACCCAATCCACTTCAAACTTGACGGGAAAGGTCGTCGGTGTCGGGTCGCCGCCGGAATCGCCACCGATGGCTTGGTTCAAAATGAGGTAAACGGAGCGGTGAAAGGGATTGCCCTCATCCGCGTGGTCGGCCTCGGCAAGGTCGAGGTGATTCAGCAGTTGGCCGTCGAGTAGCAGGTCCATTTTCTGTTCGTCCCAAACCATGGTCCAGGTGTGGAATTTTTCCGTCCACGCGGGGTCATTGAAATCTGCGATGGGTTTCTTGGCCGCCAGCCATTTGATCTGGTGGTCTAATTGGTAGCCGAAGTTGGCGAGCACGGTGCCGGTGTAAAATTCCATGATGTCCACTTCGCCGCCGGCGGGCCAGTGGGTGTGGCCGCGTTCGGCGCCGAGCGTCCAGAAGGCGGGCCAACTACCGGAGCGTGTATCAATGCGCGCGCGCATCTCGAATTTGCCGTATTTGAACTCGCGCAAATGGCGCGTGGTGAGGCTGGCGGAGGTGTAGTGGATATTCGCGCGTTCTTTGCGCCAATCGTTGCTGTCAGCGACGTAGTGGGGATTCGGTTTCGTTTCGCGCCGCGCTGTGATGACGAGCAGGCCATTCGTGCAGACGGCATTTTCGGGCTGATACCATTGCGCCTCGTGATTGCGTTCGAAGCCGTGTTCGTAATTCCAATTCGCGGGATCGGGCGTGCCGTTGGTGTTGAATTCATCGGCCCAAACTAATTTCCAAGCTTCGTTGGCGGCCTCGGTCACGGCCACGGGCCAGCCATCGCTCCAATCCAAAGTGCCGAGGGCGAAGCGCGATTTGCCCGCCGTGTCAGCGTCGTAGTAATGAAAGCTGAACCGGGTGGGTTGCGCGTCGCCATCGCCGCCGAGAATGCCGATGTGGCCGGGGCCGAAGAAGCGTCCGTGGCTTTGGAGGAAGGGTGAGCCGCCGCCGTCTTTCAGATCTTTGCCGTCGCGGTCGAGGTAAGGGCCGGTGACATTTTCGGCGCGGCCCACGCGGACTTCGTAGGTGCTGTTGGTGCCTTTGCAGCATTGGCCCCAATTCACGAAGAGGTAATAAAATTTTCCATGCCGCGTGAGGCAGGCGGCTTCGATGGAATGATTCCACGCGAGGTGATGCAACGGAGAATTAGTGCTGACGCGTTTGCCGGTTTGCGGGTCGAGTTCGGTGAGGTAAAGCCCCTGCCAATAAGATCCGAACGCGAGCCACAGTTTGCCGTCGTGATCTTGCATGACGCTCGGGTCAATGGTGTTGAAAGCGTAGCCGTTGGTGGAATGGATGACTTCGCCGCAATCGGTCCAAACGTGATTGGTGGCGGCGGCGTCGAGCGTGGGTGTGGTGACGAGGCCGATGGCGGAAGTCTGCTTGCCCCACGCGGAGACGGAATAGTAGAGGAGAAATTTTCCATTCACCTTGATGATGTCGGGTGCCCAGAAATAGCCGTCGAAGCCGGGCGCGACGGTTTTCGTCCACGCGGGCGGGCTTTTGAACACGTTCGGTTCGGCGACCCAATTCAGCAAGTCGGTGGACGAGCGGGCATTGATGCCGGGCTTGGTGCCGAAGATATAGTAGCGTCCGCCATCTTGGACGATGGTGGAGGGATCATGGATGAGTGTCTGGCCCGTGGGGGCGGTGGGCTCAAATGGCGTGGCTGCGCCAAGGATCGTTGCGGCGAGCAGCAGCAGACCGAACAGAGAAAGGATACGTTTCAAGATGGAACGGACGCGTCGGTGTCAGGCTTGGTTACGCGGCACGGTGGTGGTGTAGAGCATCTGCCCGTGATCATCGAGCATGCGCACTTCCAATTTGTCGGCCTGCAACGCGACCGCGACAAAACCGGAGCAACTGCCTTTGGCGAACTTGGTGTGCGCGGTGTGCTTGGTTTCCCGCACCGTGGAACCGGCGCCGGAACAGAAGAGATTGATTTTACCGGCTTGCAGATGTTGCAAGTCGTGGTCATGGCCGTTGAAGTAAGCTTGCACCTGATATTTTTCGAGCAACGGGAGGATGTGTTGGATGACGTAGGGCGTGTCGCCGTGGATGCCACCGGAATAAACCGGGTGATGCGCGATGACGATCTTCCACGGCGCGTTAGAAGCGGCAAGTGCGGCCTCGAGCCAGACGACTTGTTTCTCGCTATACTCGCGATGTTTGCTGGTGTTGGGCGTTGGAATGGCGACGCTGCCTAAAACCATCGGCGTGGTATCGAGGTAGAAAAACTCCGCCGTGGTTTTTTCGTCGATGCGTTCGGTGCGGGTGAAATAACGAGCGGGCATGTGCCAGCGTTTACTGACTTGGCTGTAAGCAATCTGCGCGTCGCAATTGCCACCGTAATCGTGATTGCCAAGAATGACGTGCCACGGCACTTGCAGTGACGGCGCGGTGTAGATCTTCTCGAACGACGTTTGCCATTGCGGGTCGTCCACGGATTTCACGCCGTGTTCGTAGAAATTATCGCCGACGGAGATGACGAACTTCGCGCCAATCGCCTGACCTGCGAGGCCCATCTGCTCGGCCACGCGGCGTTGGGTCGGGTCACCTTCGCGGCCCCAATCGCCGACAATGAGGAAGTTCACCCCGCCCGCTTGCGCATCGGCGGCGAATAAGTGGCGCGGCAGCAACGCGCCTACGACGGCAGCTTGCGCAGTGGCGACAAAGAGAGTGCGGACAAATTGGCGACGTGTTTGTTTCATAAACCTTGGAGACAAATTATACCGTCAGCCACCTGCGCCAAATGAAAAATTGTGACAAACGTGTGGCCTCAAGTGGCCACGCGGCGAGGTTTCTTAGTCGGCTTTTTGGTCTTCGCTAAGAGCATTGCCCGCCGCGCCCATAGCGTGAGTTCGTGGGGATTTTCCAAGACGTCCGGCGGCACCTCGTGATACGCCATGGACTTGGTTTGCCCCTGCATCTCGTAGGTGAACGGCCCCATGCCGCGTTCGGTGTATTCCGTCTGCGTGGCGGCATCGGTTTTGAAGAACAGCCGCCCTTCGTCGAGGATGGCGAAAAATTTATCGTCCGAATACAGCCCGTGCGCGCCGAACATAGCCCTCGCGCGCAGGTCGGGCAGGGCGCTCAATTGATCGAGCACAAATTCTTTGAAGGAGTCATCGGCCATAGTCACTTCGCCGCCTTGAGCGCGTCCAAATGTTTCTTAGCCGTTTCAATAAGTTCGTAAAGTTCGTTCATCTGCATGGAGGTCAGCGCGATTTTCGGGCGGTCACAATATTGGAGATACGGTTGGATGCCGCCTTCGCGTCGCAGACTGTGCGCGCAGATGCGCAGGCCGGATTTCGTGGCAAAGCTCGCTTCAAAACTCGGCAGCGTTGTCACGTCGTAATCAATCTTGATGAGGTAATAAATGCCTGCGAGAAGGGCGTCCACTTCCTCGTCGTCTACGTAGATGCGTTCGCGGCCTTCGCCGCTGCCGGTGAGACCGATGGTGAGGCCATAAACTTTGTGGCCGTTGCTGACGTCGGTGGATTCCTTGATGCCCACCGAAATCACGTCCGCCGCGTTCAGATTGCCGATGTGTTCGTAACCTTTCACCAGCACCACGCCGGTCTTGGTTTCAAAAACGCCAAGCTGCGTTTTGAGTTGGTTGGTGTCTTGGGCGTGGGCGGCGCAGGTGAAATAGCCCAAGGTCAACAGCAACAGCAGGCGCAATGATTTCATAGGTCGGCAAATGGGTAATCGCATAGTTACCCAGTGTAAAACTCCATTCCGCCGGGAAAGTTGCGCGGCCACGCGAACCTGAAGATTACTTACGGAATGGCCTCAATGCGCCGCCCACTGCCAATTGTCTTCCGTCTCCATGACCGAACGTGGGCCCGCCCCCTCGAGCCAGGCCCGCGCGGCGGCGTCGCCTTTCAGATTTGCGTCCCAGAACGCCGTCGAAAGCGCCAGTATGACGCGATGATGATTCGGGTTGCGCGGGACCTTTTCGCCGGGCAGGGGACGGTCGGTAAAAGCGGAATGCTCCGCGTCGTGCAGCACCACTTCATACTTCGCCGCGCCTTTAAGATTGGGATAAACCGCGAGCCGATCGGCTACGGAAGTGTTGCCGATAGGCGCGGTGTCTTTGGTGCCCGTCATCAGTAACCAAGGAATTTTCACATTGCCAAAAGCCTTCGCCGCACTGCCCGCTTTCGGTTTGCTGGGGCTGAACGCAATCGCCGCCGTGATGCGCGGATCGGTGAACCGTTGGTCGCCTTGCATCGTGGACTGTCCGCTCACCGCTTGCGTCGTCACGGCGCCAAACGAATGCCCCGACATGCCGACCTTTTTCAGATCCATCCGCCCGGCCAGCGCGTGATTCGTCTGCTTGTTCCACCGCTCCAATTGATCCAGCACCACCGGCACATCTTTCACGCGCAGGAGAAAATTATCCAGCGACGCAGCGCTATTCATCGCTTGCATCCTTTTGCCGCCGGGCGTGTTTTTCCAGACGGAATCATCGCTGCCGGGATGTTGCAGAAACACGCAGACGTAACCGCGCGCCGCCCAATGTTCGCCGAGATATTGGCTGTTCTCGCGATTCCCACCCAACCCGTGGCTGAAAAGAATCACCGGCACGGGCGCGGGATTCGTGGGTAGATAAACGCGGATGGGCAGATCTCGATTCCGGGTCGCATCGTGCACGGTGAGGTCCACGATTTTGGGTGCGGCCGCGAACTGCACCGCCAGCGGATCGTAGTTCAAACCCTCCGCCGAACTGGTGAAACTAAACGCCAGCCACACCCGCGCTACCCAGAACATTTTGGTTCTCATGCCATCCAGACGGACGGTTAGCTGAGGATGTTACTGCCGCCGCCTGCCTGAGTTTATGGTTTCGTCACCGCGCGCGCCACAGCTCTCGCCAAATCGTCGCCGTGCAGATTTTTCGCGATGATTACGCCGCGCTGGTTCAAGAGAAAGGTCGCTGGAATACTGCGCACGCCGTATTGCTTCGCCAATTTATTATCCCAGCCGCCGCCATCAAAATACTGCGGCCACGGCAGGCCCGCTTGTTGGATGAATCGGTCCAACGTTTTCCGGTCCTCGTCCAGACTGATGCCGATGACCTCAAAACTCTGACTGTGGAATTGCTGATACGTCGCCTGCACATCCGGCAACGCCTGCCGACACGGCCCGCACCACGTCGCCCAAATATCAAGCAACACCACTTTGCCGCGAAAGCCCGCCACCGACAGCGCCTGGCCACTCAGATCCATCACCTCGAAACCTGGAAATTTCTTGCCCACCTCCAAGCCCTCCGGCACTTGCACCTCGGGTTCGCGAGCGTAAGCCTCGGGGTTCAGTCGCGGCGCGCGCACCGATTGTTTATGCAATTCCGCATTGGCCGCCGCCTGCGCCTTTTCGACTTTCGCCGCCTCGCTAGGATTGAACGTGAAATGTTTTTGCAACTCCGGCGAAAGATTCTTCAACTTCACATTCCCCATCCCGCGCGCATGTTGGAAAAACACATCCGTCTTGGAAACCTTCGTGATGATCACGTTCGTGTAAGTCTCGTTTTGCACCGTGAGCGTGGCGAAATGTTCTTCCACCGGCCCGCCACACGCGACCAGTCCGCCGCCCAGAACAAACAGCAGCGCCAAGAATTTTGTCTTAAAAAATCGCCGAGCCATCGCATTCATAAAGTGGTCGTAAGCTAACCTGCCCCCCGCGATTCCAAAGCAAAAAATCGCCCTGCTGTCATAGCCGCACCGTCTTGAAACTAAAGTCTAGAGCCACGACATTTTCTAAATTCGTCAACGGCACAGTCGGTCCGAGTGCGTAAATAAATTTAGCTATCGCTCGGATTTCCTCGCTACATAAATCTAAGTCTGCTGCTATCCAAGATTGATGCGAAATTTACGACTCCTGAGGAAGGCGTTTTATGGTTAACTTTATTAAATCACTTGAGCGAATGTCTGAGACTTTTTGGTTGTATCGGTGATATTCACTCAGAAACCATTCCAGCGCTTTTTCAATCCTACTAAACTGAAAATCACCTATTACTAAACTTGAAGTTTTCTTGGGGTGCATCAACGCATCCCGAATTTGCTTGGTTTCGAGCAGTGCTTGGTAACCGTCGGATTTTGTATCAAGCTTAAATTCCGTTCCAAAAACTTTGGCGGTCCATTCAAATGAAATCTTCAAGCTCTCTTCTGTCTTTAGCCAGTTTTTCACCTCCCTAAGTTTACCTGTTGTGGTGTCATGCACTTCTCTTAATTCTTCGAGTTTTAGAAATTCATCAGGCGAGAACTTGTAGTCCAATAGCGGGGCGCATGTAAGCATCAAATTTCGATGGCAAAAACATTGGCCTTCAATTAGAGCAAAGAGGGCTCGGACTAAAATTCTGCGACGATATGTTTTCAATTCGTCGTTAGCTTCTCTTGCTTCTTTTAGTGCGACGTTTGCATCTTTAATAAGCAAATCGAGTAAGCTGGCAGTTCCGTTCAAGACAGAATTCATTTCAGCAAGCGAAGGCTTCGTCTGCTTTAGTTTCATCTTTACCCCTTCTGGGCTTCCTTCGCCCACGCGTCTTTCAACGTGATGGTGCGGTTGAAAACGAGGTGGCCGGGCTTGGCATCGTAGTCCAGGGTGAAGTAGGCGAGGCGTTCGAACTGGTAACGTTCGTCGGCGCTGGCTTCCTTCAAGCTGGGCTCGCACTTGGCGGAGATGACTTCGAGGGAATGCGGGTTGAGATGCCGCTTGAAATCTCCTTCGGCATCCGGCTCCGCAACGGTGAAGAGGCGGTCGTAGAGGCGCACTTCGGCGTCCACGGCGTGCGCGGCACTGACCCAATGGATGGTGCCTTTGATCTTACGACCCGCAGTAGCTCCACCGCTCTTGCTGTCGAGGTCGGCGGTGCAACGCAGTTCGGTGATGTTGCCGGCGGCGTCTTTGATGACTTCCTCGCACTTGATGATGTAGGCGTATTTCAATCGCACTTCACCACCCGGTTTGAGACGGAAGAATTTCGGCGGCGGCACTTCCTGAAAGTCGTCGCGTTCGATGTAGATTTCGCGCGTGAAGGGAATCTTGCGTCCACCGGAAATGGGATTCTCCGGATTATTGATGGCGTTGAGTTCCTCAACTTGGCCTTCAGGATAATTCGTGAGCACCACTTTGATCGGGCGCAACACGGCGAGGCGGCGTTGGGCGCGTTTGTTCAAGTCTTCGCGGATGGCGTGTTCCAACACACTGACGTCGGTGACGCCGTTGTATTTGGTGATGCCGATGTTGTAGGCGAAATTGCGCAACGCTTCCGCTGTGACCCCGCGACGCCGGATGCCGCTGATGGTGGGCATGCGCGGATCGTTCCAACCGCTGACGAGATTTTCGTCCACGAGTTGCATGAGCTTGCGCTTGCTCATCACGGTGTAGCCGAGCGAGAGGCGGGCGAATTCGTATTGATGGGGCAGGGGGCGGGCGAGTTCGAGCGATTCGAGAATCCAATCGTAAAGCGGACGGTGCACTTCAAATTCCAGCGTGCAGATGGAGTGCGTGATGCCTTCAATGTAATCGCTCAAGCAATGCGCGAAATCATACATCGGGTAGATGCACCATTTCGCACCGGTCTGATGATGCTCGGCGTGTTTGATGCGGTAGATGAGCGGGTCGCGCAGCCAGATATTCGGCGCGTCCACGATGATCTTGGCGCGGAGCACGCGCGTGCCATCGGGGAATTCCCCGTTTTTCATGCGCGTGAAGAGATCCAAATTTTCTTCCACGCTACGGTCGCGGAACGGCGAGGCTTTGCCAAGGCGACGGAATTCATCCGTCTGATCCGGCGTCATGTCGCAGACGAAGGCTTTGCCCTTCTTGATGAGCGCGACGGCGAATTCGTAGATCTGGTCGAAGTAATCGCTGGCGTAAAACGGCTCCAGTTTCACATCGGAATGTTTGCGTTCCGCTTCCGAAGTGCCGAACACGGGCGGCATGAAGAAGTCCGCTTTGCCTTCAACACTTTTCGCTTCGGGTTCCTTGCCGTGTTGCTTGAGGCCGAGCCGATCTTCCGCCCACGCGCCGATGAGCCAATTCACATCTGCTTGGATAGACTCGACGTATTCGATGTCCTCCTTGGTCGGGTTCGTGTCGTCCATTCGCAAGTTGCAGACGCCGCCGAACTCGCGGGCGATGCCGAAGTTCAGGCAGATGCTCTTGGCGTGACCGATGTGCAGGTAGCCATTCGGCTCCGGCGGAAAACGGGTGTGCACGCGCGGGTATTTGTGTTCGCTGACGTGCGCGGCGACGATGTCGCGGATGAAATCAGAAGGCGCGGGCGGGGCCACAGGAACAACAGGCGCGTTTGGTTGAGGATTCGGTAAAGCCATAAAAATGTGCGTCAGCTTATCGTTTTAAGCGTCCATGGGAAAATATAAAAAGCGGAAGCTGTCCGCAGACAACTTCCGCTAGTTAGTGAGGAACCAAATCGTTACGGCGAATATGCGCGGTAGAAGCGGCTGGGGAACGATACGGCGTTCGAATCTACCAGCGACACGATGCCCGCCGCATCCGCAATGTTCGTCGAGAGCGCCTGCCAGTGGAGCAAATCCGTGGAGGCTTCGATGACGTAGGTTTGGCCAGCGGTGCCCGAAAGTGAGGCCGTGACCGTGCCGTTGCCGAAAGAAGGCGCGAGCGAAATTTTGCTGGGCACCGGCGGCACCACGACGCTGACGATGACCTGCGTCAAGCTGTTCGTGCTCGGTGCAAAATTCCCCGCCGGATCAGAGTATTCCGCCGTGATGACGGCATTGCTTTGACCCAAAGTCGAAGCCAGCACGGTGAGATTCGCCAAGCCGCTCGTGGCCACAGAGACGGCGTTGCCGAGTTTATTGGTGCCGTTACATTTGAATTGAATCGTGCCCACTGGCGGCAACACCGAGGTGGCAAGGGGTTTGATATTCGCTGCGAAGGTAATGTTCTGATTCGTGAGCGCTGGATTTAGCGTCGTGGAGAGCAAGGCGGCGGTGTCTGCCTTGGTCACCGTCAAAACGCCGTTGGTGAATTTTAAACTGTAATTCACCGAGAACAATGAACCTTTGGCGATGGTGATAGGATACGTCCCGACATTGCTATTGGTCTTGGCCGTGGTCGTGAACGCCGGCGCACCGGTCAAGTTGCTTGAAGATTCGCCAGCGACGAAGCCGGAATAAGTCGCCATTAAAACCGGGTTCGTTGTGGCGTAGGGGCGCGACAGATTTGCCGCCGCGATGGTCAAGGTCACCGCGGAAATATTGCCGGTGGCGGTGGTGTTCGTCGCGGATAAAACGTAGTTGGTGGCATCCGTTCCAGCAGCTGAAAGGCCGAAAACATTGATCAAAATGTTCGTGCCGACATTCTGGCTGATGAAGCTGGCGTTGGCATAGCTGTTGGTCAACGCGTCGCCAGCGATCCGGTTATCGGTCAGTGTGACGGTTGCGTTGGTGTTACCATCGTAAGCTTTATTCACGCCCTTGGCCGTGAGTGTGAGGCTGCGGGCGGTGATGTCAGCGGTAGCCGTGGGCTGAGTTAATTTATAATTTACCGAGTTGCTGCCCGTGATCGTTAGACCGGAAATGGTCACGGTTTTGCCTGTGCCGACCGTCTTGTTAGCGAATAGTCCGGTCGCGCTTGCGGCATTCAGAGTCACGGCGTCGCCTGCCCAAACCGGGGTGAGGGTGGCGTTGCTGAAATTTAAAGTCGCGCTGGTGGTGCGGTCGTAAACTTTATTGTTGGCCAAAGTGCCAATGACCGTGAGCGTGGCTGGCGTGATATTGTTGGTCGCCAGCGCGCTCAAATTAGTGAGGGAGTAATTACCCGCATCCGTGCCGCTCACCGCCAGACCAGAAACCGTCACCAACAGATTGGTGCCAACGTTCTTGGTGGCGAAGGCGGCATTGGTGAAACTATCGGTCAAGAGATCGCCGGCCACGCGCGTGTCGGTGCAGGTGGCCGTGGCGGTGGTTGTCCCGTCATAAACTTTGTTCGCGCTCTTGGCGGTGATGGCGAGCGGACGCGGGGTGATGCTGGCTATCGTCGTCGGTTGCGTGAGTAGATAATTTCCCGCGTTGGTGCCGCCGAGAGTGAGACCGGAAACCTGAACCGTTTTGCCAGTCGCCGCGAGCTTGTTCGCAAAGGCTCCTTTGGCCGCCGTGGCGTTAAGCGTGACGGAATCGCCAATGAAAACCGTGACAAAATTAGCGTTCGTAAAATTGAGCGTCGCACTCGTAGTGGCATCGTAAATCTTGTTGCTGGCTACAATGCCGGAAACCGTCAGGGAGGCGGGTGTGATGTTGGCGTTTGCGGTAGTGTTCAGGTTGCTCAACGTGTAGTTGCCTGCATCCGTGCCGCCGATGAACAAGCCGTTGACATTGATTAGGATCGCAGTGCCGACATTTTTATTCGTGAAGGCGGCGGCGGTATAGCCGTTCGTGAAAACGTCGCCGATCAGCCGATTGTCGGTAAGCGTAGCCGTGGCGTTAGCCGTGCCGTCATAGGTTTTATTCACGCCCCTAGCTGTGAGGCTGAGGCTGCGGGCGGAAATATTCGCGGTGAGCACCGGAGCGTTTAGGGCATAGTTGGCGGCACTGCTGCCGCCGAGGACGAGGCCGGAAACGGAGACGGTTTTTCCGTTGCCTACCTTCTTATCTACAAAAATCCCTTTAGCTCCGCTGGTCGTGAGTGTCACGGTATCGCCCGTTAGCAGGGTGGCGAGAGTTGCGTTAGTGAAATTCAGGGCGGCGTTGGTATTGCCGTCATAAATCTTATTGCTGGCGAGAATCCCCGAAACGGTCAACGACAGTTTCGCTACGGTCTGAACCAGATTGCTGGCGGTGTTGCTATTGAAATTAGCGTCGCCGCTATAAACCGACGCGATGATGTGACTGGCGGTGGCGGCGGAAATTTTGTTCGTGCTGAAAGTAGCCGTGCCGTTGGTATTAATGCTGACCACACCGAGCGTAAGGGCGCCGTCTTTGAAAGTAACCGTGCCGGTCGGGAGATTGGTCGCCGGAGCCATGGCTTTGACCGTCGCTGTGAAGGTAATGCTTTGTCCGTAAACGGCGCTATTGGTCGAGGTGGTCTCTACAATGGTCGCATTACCCTTGATTACACTGAAGTTAGTGCTGGTCACGCTTTTTAGACCCGTCGCTGCCGCCGTAAACGCATAGCCCGTTCCCGGAAGGTTCACGCTGAGGTTGCTGAATGTGACCTTGCCATTGGCGTCGGTATTCAGGTTGGTCACGCCCGTCAATCCACCGTTTTTGTTCAGCGCGATTTTGATGGTCGTGCCACTGAGCAAAACATTCGTGCCACCTTTATCGGCGAGTTGCACGGTCAGATTCCCCAGATTGCCGCCAATCGTGCTCCCCACTGGTTGAGTTGTGAAAACCAGTTGGCTCGGTGCGGTGGCGGCGAGGCTGGGAAATAAGCCCAGTAGGATAAAGAAGGTCGCCGTTTTTACGATTTTGAATGTTCTGCCCAGTTGCATAAAATTTCTGATTAAAATCTACCTAATCGTCTTATTCGACGATTTACGAAGCGGATTAAGCAGTTAATGAGCCACGAGGTGGAATTTCGAGGTTTGAGGCGGGAATGAAACGGGAAAGTGCCATCAGCCAGGCCATTTTGTCCGCAAGCGAGACAGCAAGTGTCCCAATGGCACCGCGAACAACTTGAGTTATCAGCCGATGCCGACGGAAAGAATTGGCGACTAAGCCGAGGTAGGAAGTTGCTGGACGTTCAGTGCAGACGGTAATGCTTCGTGAGCAAATCCCGTCGCTGCGTCATTTTTCGGCGAGGAGCGGAGAGAACTGGCGGGTGTCAGGGTCGTAGGCAAAGAGCTCGGCGGTGGCGATCTGGAAAAACCAGCCGTGCAGCCGCAGCGAACCATCCATCAAACGATTCTGCACGCAAGGGTAGCTGTGCAAACTATCGAGGCCAAAGAGAACATTTTCTTGAGCGGCGGCCGTCATGCGCTCCGTCTCTTTGGTAATATGGCCATATTCTTTGCGCATCGTTTCCAGCACCGGATCGGCCAGTCGCAACCAATCGCGGAGATGCGGGGTATTTTTGCCGACGGGCGTGGCCCCTAGCAAGGCGGAGATGGCGCCGCATTGCGAATGCCCGCAAATGACGATGTCGCTGACGCGCAGGCTCTCCACGGCAAATTCAATCGCTGCTGCCGTAGAGTTCGTGTCGCCCTGCACGCTGGCGGGGGGGACAATATTGCCAACGTTTTTGACGACGAACAGATCGCCCGGTTTGCTTTGCGTGATCAGTTCCGCCAACACGCGGGAATCCGAACAGGTAATGAACAGCGTGTGCGGATTCTGCCCATCTTGCGACAGCTTACGAAATAGTTTCCGGTAATTCCCAAACTCATCCGTTTGGAATTTATGGACGCCTTCGATGAGCCGTTGCATGGAAAATTATTGGGCGAGCGTTTTGTTTTTAGCGCGGGATTCTTCCATGAGGCGCACTTTGAATTTCTTCAATTCTTCGCCTAATTTCGCATCACCCGTCGCCAAGATTTGTGCGGCGAGAATACCGGCGTTGCGACCGCCGTTAATAGCGACTGTGGCCACCGGCACGCCGGGCGGCATTTGCACCATGGATAAAAGCGAATCCAAGCCATCCGTAGATTTACCCAGAATCGGCACGCCAATGATCGGCAAGGTGGTGAACGCCGCCGTGACGCCCGCCAGATGCGCCGCGCCGCCCGCGCCGCAGATGATGACTTTCAGACCGCGTGTGAGGGCACCGGAAACGTATTCTTCGAGGCCATGCGGATCGCGGTGCGCCGAAATCACTTTGGCTTCACTGACGACGCCAAATTCTTTCAGCGCTTCGACGGCGGCTTTCATCGTGGGCCAGTCGGAATCGCTGCCCATCAAAATCCCTACCTGCGGTTGATCGGAAGTTGAAATCATGGATCGTAGCCTAACCGAATCTTGCCAAAATGTCATCGGCCAAAATCTTCAAGTTTTCCTTAAAACTTGATTTGTGCCTAAGATAACTGCGTGAGCCTTTGGCCAAAAATTTCGGAATTTCTCGCGCTGCGGCGGAATACCTCATTGCTGCTCGTCACGCTGGTGCTGGCGGGCACCGGCGAAAAATTGTGGCTGGGCTTTGCCCCGAAATATATCGAGACGCTCGGCGGAAGTGTTTTGATCATCGGCTTGTTCGACGCGCTGCAAACTTTTCTCGGAGCGATCTACGCCTATCCCGGCGGCTGGCTGACGGATAAATGGGGACAACGTAAATCGCTGTTGCTATTCAGCCTGATTTCCGTGCTCGGCTATCTCCTCGTTTTATTTTGGCAACATTGGCTAGCCTTGCTGCTCGGTTCCTTTCTTTTTCTCGCGTGGAGCGCCTTGTCGTTGCCCGCCACGCTCGCCGTGATTGCCACCTCTTTAAAAAGTAACCGCCACACGATGGGCGTGGGTGTGCAATCCATGATCCGCCGCGTGCCCATGATGCTGGGACCGCTCCTCGGCGGCTGGCTGCTGACGCGCTACGGCTGGACGGACGGCGTGCGTTATGCCCTCGCACTGTGCATCGCCATGAGCTTGCTGACGCTGGCGTTTCAATGGTTCATGTTTGAAAGTAGCGCGGGCGTCTCGCCTGCGTCGGTGAACGGCAACCGCGACGGCAGCGCCACATTTTTCGACGTCGTCAAATCTTTCACGCCCGCGCTGCGCGAATTATTGGTGAGCGACATCCTCATCCGCTTTTGCGAACGCATTCCTTACGCTTTCATTATTTTGTGGGCGATGAATTCCGGTGGCGTCACCGCGCAGCAGTTTGGTTATCTCATCACTTTCGAGATGGGCACGGCGATGTTGTGTTACCTCCCCGTGGCGCATTTGGCGGACAAATATGGGCGACGCCCCTTCGTGCTGATCACGTTTGGATTTTTCACGCTGTTTCCGCTGACACTCCTGTGGGCGCATGATTTCAAATGGTTGGCGCTCGCTTTTGTAGTGCGCGGACTGAAAGAATTTGGCGAACCCGCTCGCAAAGCCCTCATTATCGGCGAGGCGTTGCCGGAACTCCGCGCGCGAACTTACGGCGCCTATTATCTTATCCGCGATTGTGTCGTGACGAGCGGTTCGTTCCTCGGCGCGTGGCTGTGGAGCCTCAGTCCGACGGCGAATTTCGTAGGCGCAGCCGTTTGCGGTGCCTTGGGAACGCTTTGGTTTTGGTGGTTTATCTATCGTCAGCCGCAGAATTCCTTGCGTGCCAATCCGTGAGATTTCTGTCATCTTCCCGCCTCCATGACGACGGCTAATAAAATCACCATCCTGCGAATTTTGCTCATCCCATTCTTCGTTGTGGAGATTCTTTATTACGTCGAGACCGGCAATGAATTGCACCGCTTGCTCGCCGTCTTGTGTTTTGCGGTAGCGGCCATTCTGGATGGCGTGGATGGCTACGTGGCCCGGCGTTACAATCAACGCAGCGAACTCGGCACCATCCTTGACCCGTTGGCCGACAAACTCCTGCTGGTTTCCGCAATTGTCGTGTTGAGCTTCAATAACACACCGCATCTTCGCCAGATTCCGCTTTGGCTCACCGGCACCATCATCGGCCGTGATTTGCTGTTGAGCATTGGTGCCGTGGTGATCCACCTCGTCGTGGGAAAAATCACGGTGCGCCCGCGCTTGACGGGCAAGCTGGCCACCGTTTTTCAAATGCTGGCCGTGACGTGGATTTTGTTACGGTGGGATTTCAACTATGGCTTTCTGCAGATTTGGATTCTTGGAGCCGGACTGTTCACCGGAGTTTCCGGGCTGTTTTACGTATGGGACGGCACAACGCAATTGGGCAAGCATCCTGCCAGCTCCGCCAAAAAATAAATTCAACTCCCAGTTGAAATTTCCCCAAGCTGGTGTTCATTCAGGAACTTTTTATGGCTAAAGAAATCGAACTCAAATTAAAAGAAGGTCAAGTTGCCCCCAAATTTACAGCCGCGACTAGCGGCGGCGGGAAAATCTCCCTCGCCGACTACCAAGGTCAAAACGTCATTCTCTATTTTTATCCGCGCGACGACACGCCGGGTTGCACGAAAGAAGCCTGCGCTTTCCGCGACCACTTTGCCGATTTCAAGAAAAAGGGTGCCGTCGTTTTCGGTGTCAGCGTAGACTCGGTAAAATCGCACGACAAGTTCGTGGAGAAATTTAAACTGCCGTTCACGTTGCTTGCGGACGAGGATAAGAAAATCGTTCAAGCCTACGGTGTCTGGGGCGAAAAGAGTTTCATGGGCCGCAAATACCAAGGCATCTTTCGCGTCACCTTCCTCATCGGCCCCGACGGCAAGATTAAAAAAATCTGGCCCACGGTGAAGCCCGAAGAACACGCCGCAGAGGTGCTTGCTGCCCTTTGACGCCCGTTTTCATTTGCGCCCACGATCTGTCTTTGCAGCAAAATTTGTAATAGCTCTCGCTAAAAACGTTTAGCCGAGAGTGTTTGCTACGCAGATAGTGGGTGCATGAATTTTGGTTGCTCTCGCTCCCAGAAAGTCGCCGCTCCCGCGGCCGCCACTTCATCCTCTAGCGAATTGCCCATTGCTGCCACCACCATTGATTGGCTCAAGCAAGCTACCGCTACTTTAGTTTCCATCATCCATTTAGAAGTTCCCGTCGGCTATCAGGACGAAGCGGGCTTTCATCAAGGTTCGCCCCGTTTGCTGGAGCCGTGCCGCAAATCGCGGCGGCGGGAAAAACGCTTTTGATCCGGCGGCGTCGGGTTTCTTCAGTGGACATCCTCTGTCCCGCCTCCTAGACCGCGACGCGCCGGATCGGAATTTTAGTCGGGTAGGGGAAATCCTCATTTGACACTGGGGGCGTGAATTAACAAAATCCGGCCAGTTCGTTTGAACAACTGAAACCAAAACTAAAATTATTATGCCTATTCCTGTCGGTTCCCAAGCTCCTGATTTCACCCTCAAATCCAAATCCCCGGCGGATGTGGAAGTCAAATTGAGCAACAACTTCGGCAAGAAAAACACCGTCGTGTTGTTCTTCCCGCTCGCGTTCACTGGTGTCTGCACCACGGAAATGTGCAGCCTCTCTGCTGGACTCGACGCCTACGCCAGCCTTGGCGCGGAAGTCATCGCCATCAGCGTGGACAGCCCGTTCGCGCAAGCCGCTTGGGCCGCGAAGGAAAAGATCACCATCACGCTCGCCAGCGATTTGAACAAGACTGTCACCAAAGCCTACGACGTCGTATTCCCGATGCTCGCCGGTGTGGGTGATACGTCCGCGCGCGCCGCGTTCGTCATTGATAAAGCTGGCGTCGTCCAATACAGCGAACAGACCGCTACGCCGAAAGATTTGCCGAACTTCGAAGCCATCAAAGCGGCTTTGGCTAAGTTGCAATAATTTTAGCCTGTTTCTTGGGCGCGCCGTCACCGGCGCGCCCTTTTTCGTTTCTCATTCGTCACCTGGATTTAACCCGCTCGTCTTTGTGTTTGGCGCCGGGCTGGCTACCTTGCCAGCATGGTGCCCCGCATTTTAATCGTGGATGACGAGAACGACTATCGAGCTATTGCAATACAAGCTCGCCGGTCATGGCTACGACTTGATCGTGGCAAACGACGGCGTTCACGCCTTGAGTCAGGCGCGGACGATGAAGCCGCACCTCATCCTGCTGGATATTTTACTGCCGGATTTGGATGGCCTGTCCGTCTGCGAGATTCTGCATCGCCAGCCTGCCACCAAAGCCATTCCCGTCATCTTCATGAGTGCGTTGACCGGCGATGTGACCAAGCGCACCGCCGCGATTCATGCCGTGGATTTCTTCACCAAGCCGCTCGACTTGAATCGGCTCGAAAAACGCATCCGCGAAGTCCTCAAACCCAAAGTTGCGGTCAACTGACCATCGCAAATTGCCCCGCGCTTCGCTTGACACTGCGGCGAGCAATCTTCATTTTCTTGTGATTGTTTTTTAATCAAGAAATCACATGAGCGCATCACATAACTTGTTCGGCACGCTGCAAACCTTCGAACTCGGCAACGGCCAGCCGGGGAAATTCTATTCACTGCCCGCTTTGGAAAAAGCCGGCGTCGGTCCCATCTCCAAACTGCCCGTTTCCGTCCGCATCGTGCTGGAATCCGTCCTGCGCAATTGCGACGGCAAGAAAGTCCACGAAGCGAACGTGAAGGAACTCGCGAACTGGCAGGCGACCGAGACGCGCACAGCGGAAATCCCGTTCGTGGTCGCGCGCATCGTGTTGCAAGATTTCACCGGCGTGCCGCTGCTGGTGGATTTGGCCGCGATGCGCACCGCCGTCGCGAAGCTGAACAAGAATCCTAAGATCATCGAGCCGCTCGTGCCGGTGGATCTCGTCGTCGAC
>CAIWFB010000335.1 GCA_903911825.1 uncultured Verrucomicrobia subdivision 3 bacterium | reverse complement strand
GCTGCGTTCCCCACCATCCGCTTCCCGCAGGATGCGAATCTTGTCTTCCGTTGTATACCGTTTGCCTTTCATGGTCTGGTCCTTTCTTGGTCGACCCAGACTAACAAATTACCTGGCCTGAAAAAGCGAAGTCACCTCACGCGCCTTTGGCGATGATTTTCGCATCTTCACCGCGAACAACGCCAAGGATGGTTTGAAAATTTTGGAAGAGCATGCGGACGAAATTGGTTTGTTGCTGACAGATCAACGCATGCCCGGCGAAAAGGGTGTGTGGCTACTGGAACGCGCCCGCCAATTGCGTCCGCGCATTTTGCGGATGCTCGTCACCGCGTATGCTGATATGGAAGCGGCCATCAATGCCGTCAACACGGGCGCGATTTACAAATATATTCACAAACCGTGGGATCCGCCGCAATTGGAACTGACGCTGCAACAAGCGCTGGAATTTTTCATGGTGCAAACGGAGAGCGATGAATTACTGGCAGAAAAGATGTCCGTGCTGCGCAACATGATGATCGCCGACCGCATGGTGAGTTTGGGTTTGCTGGCGGCGGGCTTGAGTCACCACATCAAAAATTCCATGGTTGCGGTGAAGACGTTTCTGGAACTGGCTCCGCTCAAGATGACGGAGGAAAAAGCCAGCGCGGTAGAATTGCGCGACCCGGATTTCTGGCGCGAATATCACCACAATGTCCAAGGCCAGATCGAAAAGATCAACAGCCTGCTCGCCGACTTGCGCACCGCTTCCGAGAATCGGGTGGGTGAAGCATTCGCTGATCAAGTTCAACCGCGAGCCGTGCTGTCGGCAATTTTGGAAAAGCTGGCTACGCCCATCGCCGCCCGCAGGCTGGTCGTGACGAATCAAATTTCCGAAACGCTGCCGTTGTTGCGCGTGGATAAGCCGAAGTTCGAGCGACTATTGGAATTATTGCTGAAAGATGAGCTGGCCATGTTGCCAGCGGGCAGTCAGGTGACGTTCACGGCGGAATTGACGGAGAGCGAAACCCTCTTCCGCCTTACGGACAACGGCCCGGCGCTGCCAAAAGAAGCGTTGAGCATCGTGTTGGATCCAGTCGCAGTCACCACGGGTGCGCCGTCGGAATATGGCATCAACCTGATGGCCTGCTTCTTCATCGCGCACCATCACGGCGGCAAGATTGAGGCGAAGAATTTGCCGGGCACGGGCAATGAAATCACGGTGCGATTGCCGTTGAATCCCGAACGCGCGGTGGCCGCACCAGATGATGCCGACTTCCTCAAAAAGACGCTGTTGAATGATGAGCTTTGGGGAAAGTTGTTGAGCAATCGGTGAGGCGCGAAGAAATTTACTCCCCAAGACGCTGGTTTAACTAGCCGATAAAAACGGGCAAGGCTGGGACTACCCCTTTAAGCTACATTCCCTTTTCGAATAAAATATTCCCTTTATTGCTCACCTTCAGAGAATTCAAAATGCTTAAAGCCGACTCCAACTTTTCTTTTTTAGCCTGATCTGATTCGGTCTTAATCTGTTCCTCGAACCGCTTACGGCTGACACCGACACCTTCAATCAAGCAGCAGCAGACCACGCACTTTTTTGCGACTCTGGGGTCGCTGGTTTTAAAAATTCTACCCATTAGCGCCGGGAGTGCGGGCAGGCCAATTTTCCTCAAAGCAGAAGTGACAGGACTTAGTTTGCTCTCAGATTCTTCTTTTGGAACGAAGGCGTTAAAAAAGCTTCCACTCGCAAAATCATCCCATTCCAAATGATCCACCAGTATGGGAACTGCTTCTTGAGCGCGATATTCTCCCAGCACAATGACGGCTTCGATTTTTTCTTTTGGTTGATTAGTGCTGTTGAGGGCCAAAACTAAGCGCTGAATCAACTGATTTCGCTCGCCATCCAATTGTATCGCCGCCTGCAATCTGGTGTCTCGATTCGTCGAGGTAATCGCTTGAAAAAGGGCTTCTCGATTGGTGTCCGTCAAAGCCGGTTCGCCAAGGCTCGTCGTTTGCGAATAGACGTTCGAAAATTGCAAGCCGAAGACAAACACGATCACTGATATGACTTTGCGTCCCATATGTTTCGTTTCTGGAGTTTGAATGTATTTACCACCAAGAACAGGCCAAGCCAAGCCAGCCAGCTAGTTTTCTTTTGGCTGCAGACATCTGTCCGAGAGAGAGAGAGAGAAAGCGTTTGCAGTTTGGGGCGCTTTCAATCACGATAAAAATGAAATTTCGCATGGAAGCAAAGCCCACAACAACAAAGCCATTATGAAGACTATACTGGTTTTGTCCCCGCACGCGGCTTTTGCTGAAGCCATCCGCACGAGTTTGAGTCCGGAGAATTTTCGTTTGGTGCATCGCCTGAATGCGGACGAGGCGGAACCCTTTCTCGCGCACGGTCTGACGGCGGCTTGCTTGCTCGACACCGACATGCTCGGTGTGGAAAGCGTCTGGGTGATCGAACGCCTCCGGCGGCTGGATGCAAAAATCCCCCTCATCGCCTTCGCTGACACCGTGCAAGCCGAGTGGGAAGAAGAAGCGTTTCTACGCGGGGCCACGCAGGTGCTCGCCAAGCCCATTCGCCAGCGACTGCTGAATTCCGTTTTAGAAAGAGTGCTGACGCCCGCACCCGTTGCTCGACCAAGTTCGGCCAGTTCGCAGACCTCCCATTTCTCCCGCGCGACGGTGGAGAATTCCAATCGCGGCTTGGAAGTCGCCCAAACGCTGAAAGTCATCCGCGATTTCTCGCCGATCCTGACGCATTCGCTCGATGCCGAAGCGATGCTGAAAAAATTTCTGCAATTTCTGCGCGAAATGCTCGGCGTGAATCGCGCCACTATTTTTCTGAACCGCCCGTGTTCGCCGCTGGTGGAAGCGATGACGCCGGAAGATTCCCAACGTCTCCGCGCGGCGGCTTCCGTCGGTTTGGCGAGCGGGATGTTGGAACACTTCGAGTTGTCGCTGGATTCGGGTATCGGCGGCCAGATCCAGCGCTTGGGCCGCATCGTTCGCCACGACAGCGATGAATGCCGTGCGGACAACGACGCGCTGAAGGAATTTGAATTGCTGGGCGCGCAAGTTGCGGTGCCCATCGCCAGCCGCGATGCGATCATCGGCGTAGCGTTGTTCGATGGCCGCATCACGGGCGAACCGCTGTTGAATGCGGAACTGGAATTGATTTTTCATCTGCTCGAAGAATTGGGCTTGGCGTTGCACAACATCTGGCTGCACGATCAATTGGCCGGGAATCATGAATTGATGACGGGCGTGCTGCGTGAATTAAGCAGCGCCTGCATCGTGGTGGGGCGCGACCTCAAAGTGTTGCACGTTAACAAATCGGCTCGCCGCCATTTCGGTCGCAAGGGCGAGCGCGCTGGTGGTGGTTTGGAATTTAGTGATCTGCCGCAGCAATTGGGTTCGAAGATTTATCAAGTGCTTCAGACCGGCGCGGCCTTGGAGCCGTTTCGTTACGAGCCGGAAAACTCCCCCGGCACGGTTTACAACATTAGCATCGTTCCGTTGCAGCGCGGCAATTTGCCGGTGCCGACTTCGGCGTTACTGACCGCCGATGATCTGTCGCAGAGCGAACAATTGGGCCGACTCAAAGTCGAAGCCGCGAATCTTCGCCTCGTGCGCACGATGGCCGATCGCCTCGCCGCTGAAATGGGTAACGCCATGGTGCCGCTCTCGACCTATCAGCAATTGCTGAAGGAGAAAATGGATGACCGCGAATTTCTCGAATCCTTCGGCACGGCGGTGGAAGATGGCGTCAAACGCGTCACGCGCTTGATCGAGACGATGCGTTTCCTAGCCAGCGAGGGCTTGATGCGGCAGGAGACTTTCCCCGTCGAAAAATTAGTGGAAGACGCCTACAAAGAAGCGATCCGTCAGCAGCCGGTCAATGGCGCGCAATTAAAAATGGAGCGCGGCAGCCAGCCCTTCATTGTGGTCGGCGACCGCACCGCGCTGAAACATGCGCTAGCCGAAATCATGTTGAATGCGTTGCAGGCCAATCCGAAAGCTCCGCACATCGGCGTAAAATTACAGACGACCAGCCGCAATGGGGCTCAAGCCGTGACGATCGAAGTTCAGGATAACGGCACCGGTTTCAGTGCGGAAGCCGCGCGCAAAGTGCCTTCGCCATTTTTTACCACGCGCGCCGTTGGTCTTGGCTTGGGCTTGTCGGTCAGCCAGAAAATTATCGAGACGCATCGCGGTAAATTGGAAATTATTTCCTCACCCACCGGCGTTGTTCGGGTCTCTTTGCCGGCTGCAGAAAGTCTCGTCTGATTACTCAAACGCCAGCGTGTAGCGTTGGCTTCGGGTCTCCAGTTTCATTCGCGATCCGAAAACAGCGGACAGATTTTTAGAATTTAGCGCCGCTGATTTATTATCCGACTTCAGCACGCGACCGTTCTTCAATAGCAAGACATGGGTGAACGCCGGCATAATTTCTTCGACATGATGCGTCACCAGCACAAGCGTGGGAGAATTTTTCTGGGCTCCGAGGCGCTGGATGAATTGCAAAAATGTTCCCGCGCCGCCGGGTCCAGACCCGCGCAAGGCTCATCCAAAATTAGCACGCGCGGCTTGGCCATGAGCGCGCGGCCAATCAAAACGCGTTGCCGTTCGCCTTGCGAAAGCACGCCCCACGGTCGGTCGGCGAGATAACTGCATTCCACTTGCCGCAATAATTTCTCGGCCTGTTTGATTTCGGTGCGGGTCAAGGTGCCCCAGAAATCAATCATCGCGTATTTGCCACTCGCGACCGTTTCACGCGCGGGCTCAGCATCAGCCATGAGTTGCCGCACGGAAGAACTGACGATGCCAATACGTTTGCGGAGTTCGCGCCAATCCGATTCGCCGTAGGTTTCGCCCAGCAAAGTAAGTTCACCCGCCGTGGGCATGAGATAACCGGTCAACGCACTCAACAAGGAAGTTTTGCCGGAACCATTGGCGCCGAGAATCACCCAATGTTGTCCAGGCTCAACATGCCAATTGACGTCATCGAGAATCACTGTGCCGCTGCGCTCAATGCGCAGCTTTTCAACAGTCAGAATGGCGCGACGCGGCTTCAATCAAAACGCTTTGATTTCGGGCCACAGCGGCTGCAAGTCGTCATCGGCCAAAGACATCTTCTTGATCTCATCTTTGCTGCTGATTTTGATGGCCTGCTGCAACCATTCCCGCGCCTTGTCCAAAAACTTCAACTGACAGGCGTAGCAAGCCAGGTTGTAGGCAATGACAGGTTCCTGAGGAAACTTCTGCGCGGCGGGCAAGAGTGCGCCCCAAGCCATGATCAAACCGCCCTGACTGCTCCGGCGCAGCGCATAAGCGCGATGTAGCCAGCCGGCGCAATCGTCCGGTGCGTTCCTAAGTTCGGCTTGGGCAATCTCCAGAGCGGCTTCCCAATTTTTTTCTTCGGTGCACAACAACCAGCGCGTCTCCAACACTTCGGTGTGATTCAGGTATTCGATGGAAATATTTTCCAGTTCGAGACGCGCATCCGCCGCACAACCCAGCCCCAGCCAGCCGATGGCGGCATTGAGGTAGTGGATATCGGGCGGTTCAATTCCCAAAGTTTGCGTCGTTTGCACGTTGCATAAGAAGCTACCAGAAACGTCGCGTGTCAAGTCATTGGCATTTTTTCTCGCCGCGAGTATAGTGGCGGCATGAAAAAAATTCTGTTCGCAACGCTGCTGTTGGCTTGCACGATCTCGGCTCAGGCGAAACTGGTGACTAAATTCGTGGAATACAAACAGGGCGAAACCACGCTCGAAGGCTACGTCGTTTATGATGATGCCACGGCGGGGAAACGTCCGGGCGTGCTTGTCGTGCATCAATGGATGGGGCTGACGGATTACGAAAAGCATCGCGCGGAACAACTGGCGGAATTGGGCTACGTCGCATTCTGCGCTGATATTTACGGCAAAGGCATTCACCCGAAAGACACCAAAGAAGCGGGCGCGGAAGCCACGAAATATAAAACCGACCGCGCTCTACTGCGCCTGCGGGTCAATGCTGGCTTGGATGAATTGAAGAAGAATGAACTGGTGGACACCGAGCGCGTAGCCGCGATCGGCTACTGTTTCGGCGGCACCACGGTCATCGAACTGGCGCGCAGTGGCGCTAACATTGCTGGCATCGTTAGCTTTCATGGCGGATTGGATTCACCTACGCCCGCTGACGGTAAAAATATTAAATGCAAAGTCCTCGTCTGCCACGGTGCCGATGACCCGTATGTTCCGGCGAAAGATTTAGCAGCGTTCGAGGACGAAATGCGCTCCGCGAATGTGGACTGGACGCTCATCAAATTTGGCGGCGCGGTGCACAGCTTCACGCAGCCGATGGCGGGAAATGATAATTCCAAAGGTGCCGCCTACAACGAACGCGCCGACCGCCGTTCCTGGGCCGCGATGAAGATGTTTTTCAGCGGCCTTCTAAAATAACTTTCCAACCACAAACCATGCGAATCACTGGCGGCGATGCGGCACGGCGAATCTTGAAAGTCCCGAAAGGACTCGACGTTCGGCCCACGCCTGACAAAGTCAAACAAGCGGTCTTCAATTCTCTTGGCGCGCGCGTCGAGGGCGCGCGCGTGCTGGAACTGTTCGCTGGTTCCGGTGCGTTGAGTTTGGAGTGCTTGAGTCGCGGCGCAGCTTCCGTGATGTGCGTGGAGAAGTCGCATCGCCATGCAGAATTTATTCGCAGCAACGCCACGGCGGCGGGCTATGGAAATATTTTAGAGACGCGCACGCAGGATGTTTTTCCCGCACTAAAACAACTGGCTGAAGCAGGCAAACAATTTGATCTGATTCTCGCCGATCCGCCTTACGGCGAAAAAAATGTGAACCGGCGCTCGGAATCATGCGCCCAGCAATTGCTGGATGATCCAAATCTGCCCAAGCTACTCGCGCCCGGCGGCCGGTTCGTGCTCGGTCACACCAAGCGCGACACGTTAGAACTGATGGCACCGTGGTCAGAAGCGAAATTGATGAAACACGGAGATACCGTGATGCGGTTTCTGATTGGTCCTGCCGATGAACCCGCCCCAAACTCTGAAAATGACTAAACGCCCGTTAGATCTGGAACCTGTCGATAGCGCCACCATTGCGACACTGGCGGGAAAAGTTTCCACGTTAGCCTGCTGGGTTTTTATCGCTTCCATTTTTTCCGCCATCATTTCCCTACGCTGTCTTTATGGCGATGGCTCCTTTCAACTCACAGAAACCCTCAAAGCTGGAAATTTTGTGGCGGTGGCGATGAATCGTGATTGTGCCTCGTATATTTTTCAACTGCCGGTGGTGACCGCGCTCAAATTGGGCTGTAACAATCTTTACCTGCTACAACTAGCGTTTGGCGTAGGCTGTTTTGTGCCGTGGCTGATTGCCCTGATGTTTTGTTATCAGATGGCTCCGCGAAATTTTTGGCTGGCGATGATCGGGTGCGGTTTTGGTTACTTGAACGCGAGCTTCATGCCGGTAGGCGAATACATCATCGCCCACGCTTTTTTCTGGCCCATCTTGTTTGCTGTTTTATTTGTGCGCCCCCTGAAACCGCTCGCCGCTGGCATGATGTTGATTTCGGCGCTGATCTTGGTTTACAGCTATGAGTCATTGCTTTTTCTGGGGCCGGCACTAGCCCTGGTCGCGGCGGAACGACTTTTAGGTAAGGGAGAAAAAGGGTGGGCACGCATAGTTTTTGCCGTGACGACTGGTTTACTCTTGTGCGCCGCGTGGATCGCTCTCGGTGGGGTGTTGCACCCCGATTGCCCGGGCAATTTTGGCGGCTTTAAGCGGGGCCTCAAGTGGATGTTCTTTAACCCAACGTGGACCATGGGTTGGAGTTTCATCTGGTTGTTTATGCTAGGAATCCTCTGCGTGGGTCGGCAAAGTTTCACTAAAAGATACTTTAAGCTGGAACTGGCATTAGTGGGAATGGCCATGGCGATTTGGGGATTGTGGCCACTGTTTGATCCGGAAAACTTAAGCGTGGAACGGCAATATGAATCACGCCCCATGCAATTATTAGTTCCCTTCGGCCTGTTAATTATCGCTCGCATCATGATCAGCTTCCCACGGTGGTTTGAAGCCCGTCGCCATTATCTGGTCGCCTTCAGCGCCTCATTATTGCTAGCCCAATCAGCGTGGCATCTTACCGCAACGTGGCAATGGAATGGCTTTTTAGGAACTTGGCGCGGCATGCTGGCCTCTCGCTCGGGCCTCATTACTCTCTCGGAAACCCACGTCGGCTCACCTTCCTTGCAAGGTCAATGCCTGCGTTTTGACTGGAATTGGGCGAATCCTACGTTGAGTCTGATGCTCGCCCCCGAAGGCAAAGTGCGCGCCGTGGCCCTCCCACGGGTGAAACCTATCTGGCAACCGTTTGATCCGTTCAATGTGGCAGCTTACCCTCGGCTTGAAAGATACGGGATTGATTACAGCGAGTTCACCAACGCTGTCCAAAAGCAAAAACTCCGCCCTATTCGTCCGTAGCTGCTTCCACCGCTTCACGAATACTCTGCTTGAATTCCGCCATGCCCTGATCAAATGCCGCTGAAATGCCCATCACGGGAATTTTTTTGATCTTCTTTTTGAACTCCTTCAAATTTTTCTCGGCCACGGCTTCATCCATTTTATTGGCCACCACGAGGCGCGGTTTTTCCAACAGCTCCGGCTTATAAAGTTCCAGTTCCTTGAGCAACTGTTTGTAATCGTCCCACGGCTTGCGGTTGTCAGTGCCCGCCATGTCGAGCAGCAACACAAGAATTTTGCAGCGCTGAATGTGACGGAGAAATTCGTGACCCAAGCCGACGTTGTTGTGCGCGCCTTCGATCAAGCCCGGCACGTCACAAATCGTCAGGCGTTTCCAGTCGGCGTATTCCAAAATTCCAATCTGCGGATGCAGCGTGGTGAAAGGATAGGGAGCAATTTTCGGACGCGCGCGGGAAATCGCCGTGAGCAAAGTGGATTTGCCCGCATTGGGATAACCGACGATGCCGATCTCCGCCATGATGCGAAGTTCTAAAAGAAATTCACCTTCCTTGCCCGGTTCGCCCGGCTGCGCAAAGCGCGGCGTCTGATGGCGGGCGGTGGCAAAATTACGATTTCCCAAACCGCCGCGCCCGCCTTTGGACAAAACAAATTGTTGGCCGTGCGTGGTCAGATCCGCGACCAGCGTGCCTTTATTTTCCGGCGCGGTTGGCGCTTCCGGATCTTCGGCTTCTTTGCTCAAATCAATTTCCAAACCGATGTTGCCACTGGAGGCGCGAAAGAGCGGGCGCTTGGCGGTGGCGGCGGAAATAATCGGGGCGTCTTCGGATTCTTCAATTTCTTCCTCGTCTTCGTCATCTTCATCCAACCGGCGTTTCGTGGGCGGCGTCGTGTCTGACAACTGCCAGACGAGCGTGCCGCACGGAACTTTGACGATGAGATCTTTGCCCGCATGGCCATCCATGCCTTTGCCCATGCCGCCTTCGCCACCTTCGGCAATCAAACGGGGAACATAATACTGATGGATCAGATTATTCAGGTCGTGATCCGCTTGCAAAATGACGCTGCCGCCGCGACCGCCGTTGCCGCCGCTGGGGCCGCCCTTGGTGATGTAAGCTTCGCGATGAAACGCGACCGCGCCTTTACCGCCGTGGCCGGCCTGCGAGTAAACTTTTATTTCGTCAATAAACATGGTCTTAAGGCGTAATTGACAGAATATTTAAGCATTCTGTCGTGTCCATTCTGCAAAATTTAGGGGTTCCTGAAAATAAAAAAGGCGAGGCCCACAGGCCTCGCCGTGAAAATAAATGCGTTGCTTAGTTCTTCGCAGCGACAACCGCTTCGGCAACGATGTTGATACGGCGGCTCTTTTGATCAAACAGCACTTTGCCATCCGTCAGCGCGAACAACGTCCAATCGCGGCCGGTGCCAACGTTTTTGCCCGCGACAAACTTGCTGCCACGTTGGCGAACGATGATGCTACCAGCGGTGACGAACGTGCCACCAAACTCTTTGACGCCGAGACGTTTGCTAACGCTATCGCGGCCGTTGCTGGAACTACCCTGACCTTTTTTATGTGCCATAAAATTTTAAGCGTTGATTGCGGTGATTTTAACAACCGTCAGTTCCTGACGATGGCCGATGGTCTTGTGATAACCTTTGCGGCGCTTCATCTTGAACGTAACTTTCTTGTCACCACGTTTGTGAGCGACCACATCAGCCGTAACCGTGGCTCCCGACACAGTCGGAGCGCCCACCGTCACTTTGCCGTCGTTGCTGACCAGCAAAATGCTGTCAAAATTGAACGGTTTGCCCGCTTCAACTTCAAGACGTTCGATTTCCAGCGTGTCGCCAGCGGCCACACGATATTGCTTACCACCAGTTTTTAAGACGGCATACATAAATTTTCCCGCAAAGGGTCGGAGATTAAAGCAGTCACTCGATGAAGTGTCAATGACTGATTTTTATTCAATGAGGTAAGTTGTCTTTGGACGAACTAACCCCTCGATTAAAGAGTTTTTTAGCAAATGCTGCCACTGCAATGACTCCAATAATAATAAACTTTTTCGCCGCCAGCAATCCCACCAGCAGAATTTTGAAGAAACCCATCTTCGCCATGATGCCGCCCGCCACCAACGCCGCGATGCCATACGTCGCCACCTTATCTATCTTGGGATCAAAGTCGGCGTAGCGACTACCTTCTTTGAAATCCACCATGCCAAGAATTTGCGGCGTCTGCTTATCAATTTCCGCCAACTGCCCGATGCTAGCGACGGCGTTCAGTTCCATCACCCCTTTGCGACCCAACATGCGGATGCTGTAATTCAGCGTGTCTTCACTTTCGCCTTCAAATTTGAGTTGCTTGGCCCAATACAATTTATGCGTCGCGGAATCGTAACGCGGCGGCGCGGCCCAACCAACGAGCGTGATGGCGGGATAACCCTTTTCCTTCCGCGCGGAATTATTTTCAGAAATCCCTTTCTGCATCTGTTTCAGCAAATCGTCGTAGTTGATCTTGCTCGCGTCGCCATCTTTCACAAAACCGTCCTCGTTGTAGCGCATCGTGACGACCCAACAATTGGAACTCAACGGCGTCAGACCCGCTGGCATCAGCAGACCCAACGGTTTTTCGCTGCCGGGTGGATTACCCCACAGTTTGACCAAAACCGTTTCCGCATCGTCGGCACCAAGAAAATTAAATTCTTTCGGCACGGATAACTTTGCTACGTTGCCCAGCTCGATTTCGCCCTGCTGATATTTCAAGCCCTTGATCAATTTGACGATTTCAGGCGGTAATTCTTTGGCATGCTCTTGTGCGCGAAGGAAACCCGGCACCGCCAAAAAGCCAGCCAGCATCAGAATAGTCAGTTTTGATTTCATATGTTTTGAGTTGGTTAGGTTATGAAAAATTATTGTCGCTCACCAAAAACGGCGTCGAGAATGACTTCTTTCGTCTTCCAGATGAGCGCCATCGTCATCGCCAGCGGCAGCAGGATGAAAAAGATGAGCAACAAATTGCTGAACCGATTCAGCCACAGAATCGCGCGGCCCACGGGCAGCGACGGATGTGGGAATTGCGCCAGCGCAATGAAGCCAATCGTAAAAAACAGCAACGCCACCAGCAGCCAGCGGTTCATCGCGGTGAACTGCGTCGTTTCCAAGCGCAAGGTTTCATCTGGCAACATCGCGCCGAGCCGCTTGAGCACGAGATTCAGATTGAACAGGAAGAGCACAGCGGCGAGTTCCAGTAGATTGACGGCGGCGGAGAAGAAAAATTGATCCGGCATTTTATTATGCCAGTAGATGAACGGACACAGCCCTAGGTTGACCAGCGCCAGTAGCAGCGCGCGATCCAGTGCCCCGCGCCACGGCCGCTCCTGTTTTTGAAACGCCGCCATCTGCCACAGGCCATAGACCAGCAGCGAGTTGGTGACGAGCGCAGGCAAAAATCCCATAGGTTTGAGCCAATCGGCCCGCGCCGTCTCCACCGAAATCAGCAACGCGGCAGGCAGACCCCAGAACAAAGCGGATAGCCCGCGCGCGAGTTTCCCCAGCGAGCGGAGCAATTGCGGATTAGACGGCGACATCAGCGAAATAATGAAGGAAGAACGGCGAATGGAAAAACAAATTTACGCGATGTCTGGCGATCCTGTCTGTCTTCAAATCAGATTTCATCTTAATTGATTTTTTGCAGGCAAGACCCAAGCCGATTGATGGGCATCAAACCCGACTTTGGGATAATAAGCTTCAGCCTTTGGCGCGGACAAAAGAATAATCTTTGCCTTGTCGCCTATTTTTGATCGGGTCAGCCGGATCAATTCTTTTCCGATTCCCCGCTTTTGATATTTTTCATCAACGGCAAGATCTGAAAGATAGCAGCAATACTCGAAGTCTGTGATAGAGCGCGCAACGCCAACAAGTTTTTCTCCTTCCCATGCAGTGCAAAGCACGTTCGCGTGCAGGAGCATCGCCTGGATGCACTTGCGATCGTCAATCGGACGCCTTTCTGCCAGCGTCGAACGGTTGAGCAGATCAATGAATTCATCAGCACTGAGTTGACGTGATGTTTCGTATTGGAGATTCACATTTGAAACTAAACCGAGTCGGGCTCTGCACGGTGCGGGCATTTTTTAATCTCAAAAACTCAAATAAGTATAAGCCTTCAGCCCGCGTTCGTAATCATCCAGCAGGCGCATCGCTTCGCTGGGTTTCATGCGGTCGGATTTGATGGCTTCATCCATCTGGGCTTTCATCAGGCGCTTGAGTTCGTTCTCGTCGTATTGCACGGCGGTGAGCGAGTGGATGATGGTGTCGCCTTCGATGACTTCTTCGATGTAATAACCGGTCGGTTCGTCAGGTTCGAGGAAGACGTGAACTTCGTTCACGCGGCCAAACAGATTGTGCAAATCACCCATGATGTCCTGATACGCGCCCATCAGAAAAAAGCCGAGATAGTAAGGGTCTTGTTTGCCGTCGGCATTCGTGTTGAGCGCGTGCAGGGGCAAAGTGTCGCGCACGTCGCGGAGATCAATGAACTTGTTGATGGCCCCGTCGGAATCGCAGGTGATGTCCACCAAAGTGCCTTCGCGTGTGGGCTCCTCGTTCAAGCGCGAGACGGGCATGATGGGAAATAATTGGCCGAGCGCCCAATGGTCGAGCAGCGATTGGAACACGGAGAAATTGCAGAGGTATTGGTCGGCGAGCGTGTCGTCGAGCTTCAGGATTTCGTCGGGAATGTAGGCTTGGCCTTTGAAGCTGGTGACGACTTCCTTGCTGATTTCCCAATAGAGATTTTCGATCTTCGCCTTCGCTGGCAAATCCAGCAAGCCGAGCGTGAACATCTGCTGCGCGTCTTCTTTGCGCTCTTGCGCGTCGTGGCAGGCTTCGAGTTTGTTGAGCTTAGTGAGATTCTTTTTGATGTCGAGCAGCTCTTTGACGAGCGGATGTTCGTTGTCGCCGTATTTCAAAAAATCGCCGGGGCGAATCTTTTCAATGGCCCCGAACACTTCCACGACGAGCACGCTGTGGTGCGCGACAATGGCGCGGCCACCTTCGCTCACGATGGTGGGATGCGGCACTTTCTCGGCGTTGCACACGTCGGCGATGTAATAAACGATGTCGTTGGTGTATTCCTGCAACGTGTAATTCGTCGAAGAATCAAACGCGCTGCGCGAGCCGTCGTAATCCACGCCGAGACCGCCGCCGACGTCCATGTATTCGATGGCGAAACCCATCTTGTTCAACTTCGCGTAAAAGCGCGCAGCTTCTTGCACCGCTTTTTTCACCGTCAAAATATCCGGCACCTGCGAGCCAATGTGAAAATGGAGCAGCTTGAGGCAATGACCGAGATTTTCCGCCGTCAACATTTCCGTTGCCGCCAGAAGTTCCGCCGTGCTTAAACCGAACTTGGCATTTTCGCCGCCGCTCTCCGCCCACTTGCCGGCGCCTTTGCTCAACAACCGCGCGCGAATGCCGATGTGCGGTTCCACGCCAAGCTGCTTGGAAATGGCGATGATCTGTTTCAACTCTTCCAGCTTCTCGACGACCATGATGACGGTCTTACCGAGCTTGATGCCGAGCAACGCCATGCGGATGAATTCTGCATCTTTGTAGCCGTTGCAAATGACGAGACTGCCAAGCTGGCTTTGCATCGCGAGGCCCGCGAACAGTTCCGGCTTGCTGCCGACTTCGAGGCCGAAGTTGAAAGGCTTGCCCGCATCGAGAATTTCTTCCACGACTTCGCGCAACTGATTCACCTTGATCGGAAATACGCCGCGATATTTGCCCTGATACCCAAATTCTGCGATGGACGCTTGGAATGCTTTGTTGATGGCCTCGACGCGGTGGCGAAGGATGTCTTGAAAACGGATGAGCAACGGAAACTTCAACCCGCGACCTTTGGCCTCTTCGATGACGTCCGTGATGTCCACGCTCGCGCCCGCGTCCTGCAAGGGTTTGGCGGTGACGTGACCGGCGTCGTTGATGTCAAAATACTTCGCGCCCCAGCGGTTGATGTTATAGAGGTTGCGCGCGGATTCAATGCTCCACGGTTGGGCCGGATTATTCAGATTACTCATCGCAATGGTTCAAACGAGCGAACTATAAAAATTCCGGCGCAGAAAGCAATCAGCACCTTGAAATAATTCAGTGACGGAAAGCACTCACGTCAGCGGCGCGCCCACACCAATGTTGTGCTTAAGACAATACGTGCCGTTATCCACGTATTTTTGTGCCCACCATTTCAAACCAGCGCGTTCTTCTTTTGTAAGTTTGCGCACCACCTTGGCTGGCGCTCCCAACACGAGCGAACCCGGCGGAATTTTTGTTCCGCCCGTCACCAACGCTTTCGCGCCGATGATGGATTGCTTGCCAATCACCGCGCCATCGAGAATCACCGCGCCCATGCCGACGAGCACTTCGTCGCCGACTTTGCAGGCGTGCACCACTGCGCTGTGGCCCACGGTGACCCAATTGCCCAGCACGCAGGGAAAATCATCCGCCAGATGCAACACGGCATTGTCCTGCACGTTAGAATGGTGGCCGACCACGATGCGATTGATGTCGCCGCGCAGCACGGCGCCATACCAGACGCTCGAATGGGCACCGAGCGTGACATCGCCCAACACCGTCGCCGTCTTGGCGATGAAAACATTTTTGCCGAGCTTCGGCGATTTGCGCAGAAAGGTATCCAGTTGTTTATCGAGTTGACCCATATGTCGCGACATTAAACCTGAATCCTTGGCGACACAATTTGAAATGCCGAAAGATGTCGCGCGAAGAAAAAAGGAAACAAAAGTTTAACCTTCGCTCCATTCGCGGCCTTCGCGCGACACCGTAATTTTCCGCCTAGCTAAACGTCGCTGCGGTGTTATGGTCAAACCGTCAGATGCCAAACGAATCCGGTCAACGTCCCGTCCCGCCGCGCCGCCGCCTGCCGCGCACCTTCAAGGATTTGACGCCTGCAAAACATTTCAACCCGCGCACATTTTTTCAGGAAATGATCTGGAAAGGCTGGTTCACGCCGCGCCACGGCGAAGCCAAGCCATTTATTTTTCCCAAATTAAAACATGGCCAAGTTGCGATTACTTGGATCGGTCACGCCTCGTTTCTCATCCAGTTTAACGACTTGAACGTGCTGGTGGATCCGAACTTTGCGAACTGGCTTTTTTGGCTGAAACGACTCAAGCGCGCTGGCTTGAAAATCAACGATCTGCCGCCGATTGACTTGGTGCTGCTGACGCACGCCCACTTCGATCATTTTCACAAACCCACGCTGCGTAAATTGTCGGCGACCAAAATTGGTATCATGCCCTGGGGCGTGGGCAGTCTCGCGAAAAAACTCGGCTTCGCCCGCATCGTGGAGTTGGATTGGTGGGAAAGTTTTTCGCAAGGCGATTGGAAAGTCACCTTCACGCCAAGCAAACATTGGGGCGCGCGGACGTTGTATGACAGTCACCGCGGCTACGGCGGATTCGTGTTGGAACATCAAGGGCGGAAAATTTATCACGCCGGCGACAGCGCGTATTTCGATGGCTTTACGGAAATTGGCAAAAGACTGCATCCCGAAATTGCCCTGCTGCCGATCGGGGCATATCACCCGGAAAGTTTTCGGAAAGTTCACATGGGGCCGGACGAAGCCGTGCAAGCATTCAAAGATTTGCGGGCCAAAGTTTTTGTGCCGATGCACTACGGCACCTTCAAGCTCTCGTTTGAAGACATGGACGAACCGCCGCGCTGGCTGCGCGAAATCGCCGCGCAACAAAAACTGTTATCGCGCTTGAAAATTCTCGACGAAGGCCGCCCGAAGGTGTTCTGATTGGCGAAATTTAACGCGCCATGTTTGAATTCGAACTGCCTGAAAGATTCCGTCGCTACGTTCCCCTGCTCGCCCTGCTGCTCGTAGTTCTCGTTATTCTCGCCATCCCGATGCAGATCATCAGCGGCGGCTATCTGCCAGCGGATGACGCGCTCCGCCACGTCGCCAAAGCCGTCAGCGGCAAAGCGTGGCCAGATATTCTGGTCACGGGCGACACCTTTAAAATCGACCATAACCTCGGCTGGCACACCATTCTCGGCACCTTGCATCAATCACTCGGCTGGACACCAGAAGCGCTGATTGTTTTTTCGGTCGTCGCACTGTTCTTCATCGTCAATGGCGCGATGCTCACTTGGCTGAAGCGTCCCGAAGCATGGCTGGTGGCGCTGCTGGCTGCGATGATCGTCTCAGACTTACCGCAACGCTTCATGCTCGGCCGCCCGTTCATCCTCACTAGCACGGTGCTGATGACGATTCTGTTCGCCGCGCAAAAGGCGCAGCCCAATTGGAAAAACTTTCTTCTATTCACCGCGCTCATCACCAGTTGCACGTTTGTTCACGGTGTTTGGTATCTGTGGGCGCTACCGATTGCAGCGTTCTTTTTTGCCGGACAATTTCGTTGGATGCTGCTGCTGCTCGGCGCTTGGGCCATTGGCGTTAGCTGCGCTGGACTGCTCACGGGGCATCCCGTGGATTACGTTTCGCAAGCGTTCTCGATGGCGCTGAATTCCGTCGGCCACCACGCGACGAATCGCACGATGGTCTCGGAGTTGCAACCTTTCGGCGGCGACATTCTCGCCATCATCATCGTCGGCGCGCTCGTGTCACTGCGGCTCTACACCAAGCCAACCGCGCCGTCGCTGGTGAAAAATCCTGCGTTTTGGCTCATATGCGGCTGCTGGATTTTAGGCTTCCGCATCGGCCGTTTCTGGGAAGATTGGGGTTGGCCGGCGCTGATGGTTTTAATTGCGGCCGAAGTGGAATTTCTCCTGCTGGCCAAGTTCGCTGTGGATTCGCTGCGGCGACTCTTACTGGTTGCCATCATTGCGGCCGCTACCTTTCTGTCCGTCACGAGCGATTTGCACAGTCGTTGGACACAAAATCTGACGTGGTCCTATCTCACGCCGGAAAATCCTGACCTCACGGGCTGGCTGCCGGAGCAAGGCGGGATTCTTTACTCCGCCGACATGACGATTTTTTATCAGACATTCTTCAAGAATCCTCGTGGCGACTGGCGTTATCAACTGGGTTATGAACCCGCACTGATGCCAGTGGATGACTTCGAGACCTACCATAAAATTCTTTGGAATAACGGTGATGCCAAAGCCTACGCGCCGTGGGTGAAAAAAATGAAACCGGCGGATCGCCTCGTGATTCGCGGCAACGGCGGGCCACCGCCGAATATCCCGCAATTGGAATGGAACTACGGCGTGAGCGGCATCTGGATTGGCCGCACGCCCAGAGTTTCCGTGAAGTGAACGCTGCTTAAGCCTCGGCTTTAGCGAGAGAATCGCACTGGCGCGCCAGAGCAAAGTCTTTCTCCGTCAAACCACTCACGTCATGCGTGGTCAATGCCAGTGTGACTTTATTGCCGCGAATATCGAAGTCAGGATGATGCTGCGCTTGCACTGCAAGGTCGGCGACGATATGCACGAACTTCATCGCCGATGGAAAATCTTTGAAGCTGAAAATACGAGCGATAATTGCGCCATTCCGTTGCCATTCCGGTAGCGTCATCAGCGCCAAAACAATCCGTGCTTCATCCAATTTAATCTGGCCGCTGGTGAAACTTTCCAAGGATTCCAAGCGCACGGTGGAAGCCGCGCGTTGCAGACTGATGCTGGTAAATAGCGACCACACCCACGACCCAACACACAGCACCAAACCGAAAACAGCTTTATTGCCCCACGTGTTCGGAGTCGGCGTGGCGTCGCTGAACGCCATTTGATAATAGTGTGCCGCGCTGACCAGCGCCCAACCGCAAAACAGGGCAAAACCCGCGAGAAAGATTACTAACTGCCCGACCCCCTCTCCCAAGCGCCGCGCCATCAACGATCCCAATCCGGGCGTGCCAAGCAGATTCAGCAGCGTGGCATTGCGCGCCGAAACGCGACTATTCTTTTTCGGCGCTGAAGATGGTTTCATACGCATACATCAACGCGGCGATGCCGATGGGCACGGTCAAAATCAAACCCACGCAGCACAGCAGCAGACCGGCGACATTCACCAGATCCACCAGCAAAATCAAGCCGAACACCTGCCACCAATGTTTGTTCACCATGCGCCAGCTCGCCTTCATCGCCGCGCCAAAATCCAGTTCCTTATCGATGATGAGCGGAATGGTGAAGTTCCAGCAGACTTTCAAATACGTCGCCGGGATGATGCAAAGCAGCAGCACGGGCAAACTGGGCAAGAATGCGGTGCTGAAAATTGTCTTCACTAAGTCCAACATCGCCTGCTCGTTTTGCGGGTCTAAATGGATGTCCTTGACCATGGGAATCAGTTTCACCGCAAAGAAAATGATGAAGGGCAGCATCGTCAAACCAATCAATAAGCCCGTCACGAGCGTGCCGAGAAATAGTTGCACGAAACCGCGTTGAAAACCGGCGAATAAATCCCCCAGCGTGGCGGCCTCACCGCGTATGACGCGGAGAAACAACCACATCAAACCGCCCGACAACGCACCGGCCATGACAAAGTTGGCGAGTGAAAAGAGGGCGCCGACGATCGGAATTTTTCCAAACGCGCTGAACGCGAGTTGGATCAAGAAATAAACCACCACGCCGCCGATGAGCAGCCCGTTTGCTTTGACCAATTCAAAACCGCGCACAATACAACCGCCCAGATCAAGTTCGTAATCGCCCTCGCCCAAGGTTTTAGCCTCGAAGGTTTTGACAGGCGCGATGGTGGGTGGCGCACTGGGCGCAAACGCGGCAGCAAACTCAGGAAATTTTTCCAGCGGTCGGAACTCCGCATCGCTTTCGGCTTTGCATTGCGACGTCGAGGCGAGGCGACCTTCGCCCAGCCATTGCCGGATGTCGGATTCCGTGATGGGGCCGTATTCTTTGCCGTCGCCGCCGATGATGAAATAGTTAGCCATAAGATTTTTTCGCCTGTCAGTTTCTAGTTTATTGCTCTGACCGGAGCAAGCGATTTACGGTTCAAGAATTTCCCACAATGGTCGATGTTACTATGCGTGATGCGTGTCAAAGCAGAAGAGTTGCAGCCCGGCATGGTGGTCGCCCGCGATGTTAAAAACATTGATGGGATGCTGCTCGCGCCGTTGGGCTGCGAATTAAGCGAGCGCCAGATCGGCATTCTCCAAGCGTGGGGCGTGACGGAAGTCGAGGTGGAGGCCAACGAGGAACAAGCCAAAGCGCACGATCCGCTCGCGCAATTGCCGCCGGAAGTCGCCGCCAAAATCACGGCTGATTTGCGCGCCCGTTTCTGGAAGCCAGACGAATTCGGCCCTGTCCCCGCCGCCATTTTCCAACTGATGCTGCTGCGGCAAGCGCGCCGCACGCTCCTCAACCCGCCCAAGCCATGAATCCGCCTTCCATCAAAGCCATGGTGCAAGCCGTGCCGCGTAGCCTCGGCTCCTACGGCCCGGTCTTGAAAGAGATTGAAGAGGCGCTCGTCTCACCGCAGTGCAATCTGAATTCTATCGGCGACGCCATCCAAAAAGATCCCGACCTCACCGCGCGCTTGTTGCGTTTGGCGAACAGTCCATTCTTCGGTTTCGCGAATCGTTTGAGCACGGTGACCGAAGCCGTGAGCTTGCTCGGCATCCAGCAGATCCAAGACATGATCGTGGCGTCGAGCGTGCTAGATCGCTTCAAAGGCGTGCCGGATAGTTTGGTGAACAAAGATTCCTTTTGGCGCCACAGTCTGGCCGTGGGCATCGCCGCCCGCTTGCTCGCGATGGAACGGCGTTTACCGAAACCGGATAAATTTTTCGTCGCCGGCCTGCTTCATGATGTCGGTCGCTTGGTGCTGCTATCGCAAGCGGCGGAATGGGCGCAGCAGGTTTTTGAATTGTATCAGCGCGAGAAAATGCTGTTGCGCGACGCGGAGAAAAAAATTCTCGGCTACGACCACCAGCAGATTGCGGCAGAGTTGTTGCAAAGCTGGAGTTACCCCAGCGCGCTGGTGCAGGCGGTGGAATTTCACCACACGCCCAGCCAAAGTGTCGCCAAGCTCGACGCCGCCGTCGTGCACATCGCTGACCATCTCGTGAACGCCATGGGCATCGGCAGCTCCGGCGAACAGTTCATCGCGCCGCTCGACGAAAAAGCGTGGACCATACTCGGCCTGAATAGCGATACCCTGCCCCGGCTCATCGAAGCCGTGGATGAACAAATTCTTTCCGTCGAAGAAGCCTTCTTAAAAAAGCCACCCGGAGGCAAGCCATGAGCGAGAGTTTTGATTCCGTTTACCCAGATTTCTTGCGGGCCGGACTTGAGAAATTGAATCAGCTCGACGCGCAGCAGGAACTCCCCGCGCTCTTTGCCGCACTGGAACATTTCCGCCACGACCTGCACGCCCAAGACAGTGTGAAAGGTATTTTGAGCGTGAGCCAAAGCTACATTGGCGGCTTGAACCTCTTTTCCAAAACAGGTTTCTGGACGGTCAGCACGAAAGATTTTAGTTTTGATCTCGCTCACGCCGGGAACGAAGCCGACGGCGTGATTCTCCAAAATTTTGTGGATGGCCAGGTAAAAACTGGACGCTTCGCGTTTGCCTTACGGCAAGGCACCCCAGTTTTTTTCCTGCTAGGCAACCAATCCGACCCGGAACGCGGCGTGCTCCATTCACTGGCCATTTCCACGCAGGTCATGGGCATGTTTTGCGGACTGCTACGTCGCGAAGTCGCCCCCGCGCAGGAAGTCGCGTTCAGCCTCCTTTCCACCCTGCTCGGCGTGAGTGCCGATGCGCTCGCCACCTTGCGCCGCACGCGGCAACTCACCAGTCAGATCGAAACCTTGCAAAGTTTGCTGCCGGTTTGTGCGTGGTGCAAAAAAGTCCGCAACGACAGCGGTTACTGGTATCAGATCGAGAAATACATCACCGCGAATTCCAAAACCAAAATCACCCACGGCATTTGCCCCGAGTGCGAAGATAAATTCCTCAAGCCGACGTGACAGAAATCTTCATTTGTTTCGCACGAACAATTTCCCCGGCAGTTGCCGCACGAGGCGTTTCATCTCCAGACTGAACAGCGCGACGTTCACCGTGGAACTCGGCAGGTTGCTGGCGCGGATGATTTCATCAATCGTGCTTTCGTCATCAGCGCTAACGGCATTAAAAACTTTCTGCTCGTTTTCGCTCAGCTCGATCGCGGGGAGCAAACCCGTTTCGCTGACAGCGGCGGGCTTGTTGCTTGCGGGAAACAGATATTCGAACTCGCTCAAAATATCCTCTACACCTTCGCACAGTTTCGCGCCTTTCTTGATGAGTTCGTGACAGCCTTTGCTGCGCGGAGAATCAATGCGCCCCGGCACCGCAAATATCTGACGGCCGTATTCGGTGGCGAAATTTGCCGTGATGAGCGAACCGCTGGTGAGATTCGCTTCCACGACGACCGTGCCGAGTGTCATGCCGGCGACGATGCGATTGCGGATGGGAAAACTCTGTTTATCCGCCGGACGGTTGAAGGGAAATTGCGTGATGACCGCACCACTCGCCGCGATGCGCTCGAAGAGTTCAGCATTCTCAACGGGGAAAACTAGATTGATGAACTTTCCAGTTTCACAAACTAATCATTTCGTCCTAGAATCAATTAACGACGAGATGAAAATCGCATACTCATACACCCGCTTCTCCTCCACAAAGCAAAAAAAAGGTGATTCAGTGCGACGGCAAATTCAAGCCGCAAAGGAATGGTGTAAGCAAAATGGATATGCCCTATCAGAAGACCAATTTCGTGACGAAGGAAAGTCAGCCTTCAAGGGGAAAAATCTTGAGGGTGAGGGCGATTTACGGCGGTTCATTTCACTGATTGAAGAAGGCAAAATCAAGAGAGGCAGCGTTCTTATTCTCGAGTCATTCGACCGCTTAAGCCGCCTGAAGCCCATCAAGGCGGTCGCACTTTTCCTCGACATCATTAATTCTGGAATCGGCATGGTGTTTACCATGACATTCGACAAGCGACTATTAACGGAAAAGACGATTGATGACGAAGGATACATTCTTTACGCAATAGTTGGCGAAGCTCAGAGGTCACACAACGAGAGCAAATATAAATCTGGACGGGTCAAAGATGCGTATGACCAGAGAAAGCAAAAGGCTATAACGGGCGGAACCCAATTTTTATCATGGTGTTGAGGTGACTTCGCTTTTTCAGGCCAGGTAATTTGTT
>CAIWFB010000334.1 GCA_903911825.1 uncultured Verrucomicrobia subdivision 3 bacterium | reverse complement strand
TGCAAAGCCTTTGATAATGCCGAGTCGAAGAAATTAAAAAGGGGTGGTTCTTCAGCGTTCTGAAGAATCACCCCGTGAACTCGGCATTACCCGGAGCTAAAAGAAATATTCGGGGCCACGCACGCAGATGTCGGCGCGTATCTGCTGGCGCTCTGGGGTCTGCCCAATCCCATCATCGCGGCCGTGGCAATGCACCATCAACCTGCGCGGTGCGACGAATTAATTTTTTCGCCTACGGTCGCCGTGCATGTGGCCGATGTTTACGCCCATGAATTTTCCGGGGCGAACACGGAAGTGCCGCCACCGCAACTCGACCACGCGCTGCTGGCCAAATTGGGTTTCGCCGAACGGATCGAGCTGTGGCATGACTGTTGTAAAGAAATCATTACCGCTTAAAACCATCAAAAATTATGAGTGAAAAAGTATTATTCGTGGACGACGACCCGAACTTGCTGGCGGCGTGTGAACGGAATTTCCGCCGCCGCTTCCAGGTTGAAACTGCGGCGGGTGGCGAGGCCGGCTTGCAGCGGATTGCCGAGCGCGGGCCGTTCGCCGTCGTCGTGTCCGACCGCCAGATGCCGCAGATGGATGGCATTCAATTTCTCAGCCTCGTCCGCGAACGAGCGCCCGATACCGTGCGCCTCATGCTGACTGGCAATGCGGATTTGGAAGGCGCGATCAAAGTGGTAAACGAGGGAAATATTTTTCGTTTTCTCACCAAACCCTGTTCGCTGGAAGTGTTGGGCAAGGCCGTCGAAGACGCGTTGCAGCAATACCAATTGGTCACGGCTGAAAAAGAACTGCTCAACAAAACCTTGAGCGGCAGCATCAAGTTGCTCACCGATATTCTTTCGCTCGTTGAACCGCAGTCGTTTGGCCGAGCGCAAACGCTACGCGACATCATTGCTTCTGTGACCAAGAAAATCAAAGCGGAGAACGAATGGGAAATTCCGCTGGCCGTCATGCTCGCACCGATCGGGAACGTGACTATCCCGCCGGAGTTGCTCATCCGCTCGCGGGCGGGCGTCACCTTGTCCAAAGTCGAGGAGCAGATCGTCGCACAATTACCGGAAACCGCCGCGCGTTTGCTCGCCAATATTCCGCGTTTGGAAGGCGTGGCGCGGATCGTGCGGTATCAGCATAAAAATTATGATGGCACGGGCATGCCTTTGGATTCGGTCAAAGGCGATGCGCTGCCCTTTGGTTCACGGTTATTAAAAATTCTTGCTGATCTCGCCCAGCTGAACGCTGGCGACCGCAGCCGTTTGCAGTCCCTGAATGAAATGCAGACGCGGCTGGGTTGGTATGATCCGGCGTTGCTGGCGGCAGTGCGGGAATATTATGGCGTGGCGGTGGCGGCGCGGGATGCTGAGCGAGCGAGCATCTCCATTGCCATCCGCGATCTCGCGCCCGGCATGGTGCTGCGCTCCGATGTGGAAACTAAAGACGGCACTTTAATTCTCTGTTCCGGACATCACATCACGCCGATGACCTTAGAAAAGATAAAAAACTTCGACCTCGTTTCCGGCATCAAAGAGCCGCTCTTTGTCGAAGGCCCGGAATCAGCGTGTTAGCCGCAGCAGATTAATGCGACAGCCAATGATTTTATTTTTTCCGGTTCCGGTTCTGGATGCGCTGCAATTCTTCATCTGACAGCTCGTATTCCACGATCTTCGGACGCGGCTTGGCGACTTCCTGGACGCGCGCGGCGGGCGCAGTTTTGGCCAACCGGAAATCCACCTGCTTCTTCACTGTATCCACCACCGCCACTTGCACCGTGACTTTGTCGCCCAGCTTGATGACACGGCGGGTGCGGCGACCCACCAGGTTGCGGCGCGCTTCGTCGAAAATAAAATAATCTTCCTCCACCAACGCCAAAGGCACCAAACCGCTCATGGCGAGGCCCGTGACATCTACGAAGAAACCAAAGCTGCGCACATCAATCACGAGCGCGGGGTAACGGGTCGGGTCGCCCGAAGCGAGCTGTGCTTTCAAGTAGGCGAATAATTTGACGTCCTTGCTATCGCGTTCTGCGTCGGCGGAATTGCGCTCCGTTTCGGAAATATGTTCTGCGATTTCTTTCAGCGATTGCGTTGCGCCGTGATCCGCGCGGAACAAAGCGCGATGCACCACCAGATCGGAATAGCGGCGGATGGGCGAGGTGAAGTGGGTGTATTTTTTCTTGGCCAATCCGTAGTGGCCCAGCGGCTGCACATCGTAGCGCGCCCGCATCAGCGATTTCAGAAAGCCCACTTTCAGCGCTTGACCGATGGGAATCTTGCCCAACGAGGCCAAGAGCTTCTGCACTTCCGCCGGTTTGGAGAGATTCCCGCACGGCACGTTATGGCTCAACACTTCGTCGCGATATTCGCGCAGTCGTTTTTCATCCGGCTCCTCGTGCACGCGATATACCGCCTTCAGATTCAGGCTCATCAACCGCGTCGCTACGGCTTCGTTGGCGAGCAGCATGAATTCCTCGATGAGCTGATGCGAAATGTCGTTCTCAATTTTTTCGATACGCGTGATGAAGCCTTTTTCGTCCAAACGAATTTTGCTTTCGGGAAAATCCAACTCCAGCGATCCGTTCAAGAAACGACGGCGCCGGATCTTCTGCGCCAGCTCATTCGCATCGTGCAACATCTGTTCCGTCTCGCCTGCCGGTTTGCGCTGCAAGATTGCCAGCACATCACGATACGCAAACCGGTGCTGCGAGTGGATGACTGCTTGATAAAATTGTGCGCCCAACACGCGGCCATCATTCGCCACCAGAAATTCTACACATTTCGTCAGGCGATCCACGTTTGGTTTGAGCGAACAGAGTTCATTGCTCAACGCTTCCGGCAACATCGGAATCACGCGGTCCACCAAGTAAGTGGAATTGCCCCGCTTCCGCGCTTCCTTGTCGAGCGCCGTATCGGCCTTGACGTAGTGTGACACGTCGGCGATGTGCACCCAGAGCATCCATTGATCTGGCGAAATACGCCGGAGACAGATTGCGTCGTCGAAATCTTTCGCGTCATCTGGGTCGATGGTGACAACCAAATGTTTGCGGCAATCTTCGCGTCCGGCAATTTCCGATTCCTTCACGACGTCGCCGATCGCGCGGGCCTCGGCGAGAATGTTTTTGGGAAAGTGCAGCGGCAAATCGTATTGGCGCAGCACGGAAAGCATGTCCACGCCTTCCTCATCCGGCGCGCCCAGCACCTCGATGATTTCGCCTTCGGGATTACTTTCCGGCGACGTCCATTCCTTCAATTCCACCACCACTTTATCGCCCACCAGTGCGGGCCGTCCAACATCGCGCGGCTCCGGCACCACAATCGCGTGTGGCATCCGCGGGTCGTCGGGAATCACCAACAACTGGCGACCTTTCTTTTGCAACGTGCCGACAACTTGCGAGCGCCGCCGCTCCAGAACTTCCACCACTTCACCGGTCGGTTCCGCGTCGGGGCGATTGCCAAAACGGCGGTTAGAAAATTTTCGCCGCACCAGCACGCGATCTTCGTGCAACGCCGTGCCCGTGGCTTCTTGTGGAATTGCCATTTCCGGCAAGGTGTCGTCATCCGGCTGAAAAAACCCTTTGCCTGCGCGGTTCATACGGATGCGGCCGGGCATGGGCTCATCATCCTGCTCACGCGGCGCGCGGGGCGAAAACTGTGGTTTGCCGGGCGCCCGAGCGGGGCGGGGCGGTCGGGCGTCACGCGCTGGCCGCGGTGGCCGCGCATCACGAGCCGGGCGAGGTTTACGAGGCTGACGGTGTGAAAATTTATTTTTCATGCGCACAGTTCCATTGGCGGCTTAATGCTGAAGCAGGCGCCGACGGAAAGCCACGGTTTTTTATCAAAAGGTAAGTTGCTTCACGTTACGCAAAACGTCGGCCCCACTTATTCGCCAGTGGCCGCTTCCGCTGCTGGCCCAGTCGGCTTACGGCGGTAAAGCACAACGACATTGCCGACGCGCATGATGAGATAGCTGTTCGTCTTTTCGGCAAGCTGCGGGGCGAGTTCCTTCTTCTGATCTTTCAGGTCGCCAAATTTCACTTTGATCAACTCCTGATGTTTGAGGGCGTCATCCACGGCAGCGATAAATTGCGGAGACAGCCCATCGTGCCCCACTTTCAGCACGGGCTTGAGGAGTTGGCCGCGTGATTTGTATTCGCGAATCTGGCTGTTGGTCAACTTGAACATCTGAACAGTATGCAGGAATTTCATCGCAGCGCAGACAAAAAATCGGCGCGAGTTGCCCCGCGCCGATGCCAAACGTAACCAACGATTACCTCAATGCCCAAAGCGCGAAGCCATCGCGTAGATGATCAGCCCCAGCAGCACGAGGCCAAGTCCGAAGGCGAGATAGCCAAATGACTTCGCGATATTTTTCCAGCGGAACCATTCGTCACGCACGCGATATTCATCCAAGCGACCCGTAGCCACGAGCCGATCATACCAGCGTTTGCGTTCATGGAGCATCTCGGTCTTGGAGACGCGACCGGAGAAAATGACGGTGTCCATCGGGAATTTTTCGATGCGAAAATGCGTATTGAAAAAATGGATGGAGAAAATAAATCCTGCTGCCAGCAACGCTTCATCCGAGTGCAGGATGAGGGCGATGTTGATGATCCAACCCGGCAGGAAACGCGTGAAAAATTCTGGGAACCACATGATGAGACCGGACAAGCCGATGATGGCCACGCCCCAGAACACGGCGAAATAATCGAACTTTTCCCAATACGTCCAGCGATCAAATTGCGGCTTCGGCCCTTTGCCAAAGAACCATTTATTGTGATCCACCAAATCGCGCCAGTCTTGCAGCGTCGGCACCATGGAATCGGGGCCGAACAGCACGGGCCAGAGCCGTTTGATTTGGATTTTGCCCGTGTCCGGATTGCGCATATTGCCGCGACCTTGCCATACCTTGCCAAAGAGCGAACCGAGGTGCAGCGCAAAATAAAGGAACGTGATCAGCGCGCCAAACCGATGAAGCATTCGCGCCGTTTCGGGACCACCGATGAAAGCAAAAATGAACTTGGCCCAGTCGGTGTAGTAAAATTTCAACGGCATACCCGTGACGACCAGTAGCAGGAAACTCGTCACGACTAGGAAATGCAGGAAGCGTTCAAACGGCACGAAGCGCGTGAACCATTCGTCATCCGCATCCGTCTTGAACTTTGCTTCGCGGAACGTTTTGGTGTCGTTCAGATACAGATAGATCGCGCGGAACAACCAAGCAATCGTATGTAGGCCGAAGAAGCTAAACGTGCCGACGAGCAAACCAGTCATCGCGAGGAACACGATGTGCAGCGTCGGGTAATTCACCTTATCGAGCGGATTCGCGTGCGGGCGAAAGCTGGTGAAACCTGCCGTTGCGCTCTGGTGACATTTCTGACAGGTCGCCAGAATATTATTGGTGGATAGATGCGACAAGGGATTCGACGACGGCAGCACATCGTGATAGCCGTGGCAGTCGTAGCAGGCCGCGACTTCGGAGGCGACATTCGGCTTGCCCAGCGCCATCGCTTTGCCGTGATATGTCTCGCGATAATGTTCCAAACGATCCGCGTGACATTTGCCGCAACGGTCGTCGCTGACTTTTTTGAAATGTCCATTATTCGGCGGTTCAATCTCGTGCGCGCTGTGGCAATCAATACACACCGGCCCATGCTGATCGCCACTGGCTAAAATCATTCCGTGCACGCTCTTGTTGTAAGTCGCCTCGACCTTGACGTGACATTTGCCACAGGTCTTCGCGACGTTGGCGTGATTGATCGGTGAATCGCGGTCCACGTTGCGCTTAATCTTGTGTGCGCCGTGACAATCATTGCACGAGGGCGCAACGATCAAGCCCATCTTCAACAACGCCCGACCATGGATACTATCCATGTATTGCGCCGCCGCTTCGGGAAATTCGATCTGATACTCTTTAGTTAGATTCGTGTTGCTATGGCACTTCGCGCAAGTCTGCGGCAGATTTAATTTGAACACCGGCGAATCCACATGTTTCACCGGCAAAATCTCGTGAGCGCCGTGGCAATCCCAACATTGTGCCGCGCCGGAAGCGCCCATGCGATGACTCATGCCGTGGATACTGGTGGCGTAATCTTTCTGCGCCTGCTCGTGACAGCCGCCACAGTTCGGCGGTGGTAATTTTGGCGAGTGAACCAACTCCTTTACGCCGTCATGGCAATCAACGCAATCCAATGAGCCGTGCACCGATTTGGGAAAGGTATTCGTCGGAAATAATTGCAGCGGTGCGCTGTGACCATTCACCGAACGCGTGTTGGACGGATCGGTGTGGCAGTCGAGGCAATCGGCGTTCGTCAATTTAACGATGGCATTAGTGGCCGCCGAGGCGGGCGGCGCTAATAAACAAAAAAATGCCCACACCAAAAGCGGAAGCACTAAAAACCAATTGCGCTGACGATCGAAGCTCATGGGTCTTAACTTGAGTCCGCTTGGCTTACTTGGCTTATCCGCACTTGTGGATTGCTTCGCATTTCTTGGTTGGTCCGAGAGTAACTCGGGGATAAGTAGTTGACTTGACTAGCGCAAGGCGTGTTATCCTAGAAGTCATATGAGTAACTACTCCAATCTAACTGCGCCACAACTCCGCCAAGCCGCTAACCTCAAAGAAAAAATTGCTGATTTGCAGAAACAGCTCGACGCGATTCTTGGTGGTTCTGCCGCTAAGGCGAACGTTCCGGAAAAACTCAAACGCCGTAAGATGAGTGCTGCGGCCCGCGCAAAAATCGCCGCCGCTCAACGCGCTCGCTGGGCTAAGGTCAAAGCGAAGAAATAATTCCGCCCAGATTTACCGACGGCATTCGGCTCGCGCTGGATGCCGTTTTACTTTTTGCGATCAAGGAAAACCGTGTCTTGTGAAGGTGTGTGCCCGCCACGCGGCTGAATCAATTTAGCTACCAAACCCGTCCAGCCCGTCTGGTGCGGCGCGCCGACGCCCCGTCCGTTATCGCCGTGAAAGTATTCATGAAAGAGCACGTAGTCTTTGAAATGCGGGTCGCCCGCCAGCTTGGGGTGATATTGCAAAACGGGCCGCTGGCCTTTGGCGTCGGGCGAAAATAATTTCACCAAACGCCGCGAGATTTCATCGGCAATCTCATCCAGCGTAAGAAATTTTCCCGAGCCGACCGGACATTCTACTTTAAAATCATCACCGTAGTAATGATGAAATTTCTGGAGCGATTCGATGAGTAGAAAATTTACCGGCATCCAGATCGGGCCGCGCCAGTTGGAATTACCGCCGAATAGTCCGCTCGCGGATTCCGCCGGCCAGTAGGCGACTTCGTGGGCGGAACCATTCATTTCGAAACGGTAAGGCGCCTTCTCATGCACCTTGGAAAGCGCGCGGATGCCGTAGTCGCTCAAGAACTCCGTCTCGTCGAGCATGCGGCGTAGCAGACATTTCATGCGATGTCCGCGCAAGAGCGACAGCAAATGCCGCTCGCCCGTGCCGTGTTTATCCCAGCGCGAAACCAGCTTGGCGAGTTCGGGGCGATTACGGAGATACCATTCCAACCGCCCCTTGAACGCTGGCAGATGATTGAGCAATGACGGGTCGAGCACTTCGACGGCGAATAACGGAATCAGCCCGACCATCGAACGAATTTTCATCGGGATGTTCTGGCCATCGGCGAGGCATAGATGGTCGTAGTAAAATTCATCCTGCTCGTCCCACAAGCCGAGACTGCCCGCTTCGACACCGTTAATGGCGGCGGCAATGTCGAGAAAGTGTTCTAAAAATTTAGTCGCGATGTCCTCGTAAACTTTGTTGTGGCGGGCGAGTTCGAGCGAAATCCGCAGCAGATTCAGACAATACATGGCCATCCAGCTTGTGCCATCGGCTTGGTTGATGAAGCCGCCGGTGGGCAACGGCGAACTGCGGTCGAACACGCCGATGTTATCCAAGCCGAGAAAGCCGCCCTGAAAAATATTCCGCCCCTGCGCATCTTTACGATTCACCCACCAAGTAAAATTCAGCAGTAGCTTGTGAAAGACCCGTTCTAGAAAATCCAAATCACCATTGTGTGACGGATCCGTTTCCCGCTGCTGCTTGCGATCCATTTGAAAGACGCGCCACGTCGCCCACGCGTGCACCGGTGGATTCACATCGCCAAACGCCCATTCGTAAGCGGGCAACTGCCCATTCGGGTGCATATACCATTCGCGCGTCAGCACGTTGAGTTGGCGCTTGGCAAATTCGGGATCAATCATGGCCAGCGGAATGCAATGAAACGCTAAGTCCCACGCCGCGAACCACGGATACTCCCACTTATCTGGCATGGACATGACAGTGGAATTATTCAGGTGCTGCCAGTCCGCATTGCGGCCGAGTTTTCGCTCCGCTGCCGGACGCGGTTGTGCCATGTCGCCTGCCAGCCATTTGCGCACGTCATAACAGTAATACTGCTTCGACCAAATCATGCCGGCAAACGCCTGTCGCTGAATGCGTCGCAAATCTTCGTCGGCAATGTCCTTTTGCAACTCGGCATAAAATTCATCGGCTTCGGCGATGCGTTGGGCAAAAATGTCATCGAAGTCCGCAAAGGTTTTTGCGCTCTTCGCCGGGGCCAGCCGCAACCGGATTTGCGACGAAGCGCCCGGCGCAATGGTCAGTTGATAATGCGCCGCTGCTTTGGTGCCGGTGCGCTGGGGATTCACCGCCTGTTGATTGCCGTGCAAGATAAATTCATCGAAGGCGTCCTTGAAAAAACCTTTCGCTTTCGTATCGCCAAATAAACGCCGCGGATTCGTTTCGTTATCACAAAAAAGTAATTCCGGACGGCCATCGCAAAAAAGATGGCACTCACCGAGTTCATGGTGCGCTATGCCAATGCCATTTTTCCCGGCCCACAGCTCCGGCTTGGGCTCATCAAACCCCCACGACCAAGTATTGCGAAACCAGATTTGGGGCAGTAGATGAATTTCCGCCGCCTCGGGGCCGCGATTGTGCACGATGATGCGGATGAGAATTTCGCCTGCGTCGGCCTGAGCGTATTCCACAAAAACATCAAAATAACGGTCGTCATCAAAAATGCCGGTATCAAGCAATTCAAATTCCGGTTGCTCCTTGCTGCGCCGCCGATTTTCTTCGACGAGTTGCGCGTAGGGAAATTCGCGCTGCGGATATTTGTAGAGATATTTTAGATAGGAATGCGTCGGCGTTGCGTCTAGGTAATAATAAATATCCTTCACGTCCTCGCCGTGATTGCCCTCCGCATTGTTGAGACCGAACAGGCGCTCCTTGAGGATTGCGTCCCGACCATTCCACATTCCCAAGCCGAGACAGAGGCGACATTGATCATCGCTGAAACCGGCGATGCCATCTTCGCCCCAGCGATACGCGCGGCTGCGCGCGTGGTCGTGCGGAAAATAATCCCACGCCGTGCCATCGGGCGAATAATCTTCTCGCACCGTGCCCCATTGACGTTCCGCCAGGTAAGGCCCCCAAGAATGCCAGCGTTCCTCGCGCCGGTCATTGGCGGCGAGCCGAGTTTTTTCCGCGCCTAATTTTGTTTGCATGAGTTGTCAGACGTGTTCTAACGGTTTTACCGGAATGAGTAAGTAAAATTTTAGATGAAATTCCAACCAAAGCAGACGAGACTCTGCGCCATGTCAAAAGGTGCCGATGCTAAAAATGTCAGCGCGGAAGAAATTGTGTTGCACGCCGAGCGCGTGACCAAGAGCTACGCCAGCCGCCGCGTGCTGCACGAAGTTTCGCTCACACTCCGCGCTGGCGAACGTGTCGCGCTCGTCGGGCCGTCCGGCTGCGGCAAGACGACGCTGCTCAATTGTCTCGGTGGCGTAGATCGCGCCGACAGCGGTTCCATCCAACTGCACGGCGTCGCGCTCGAAAAACTTTCCAGCGATGCGCTCGCCGCTGAACGTCGCCGTCGCATCGGCACCATCTTTCAATTTTTCCATCTGCTGCCAACTTTAACGGCGTTTGAGAATGTCGAGTTACCCTTGCAACTACTGGGCATTCCCACCGCCGAACGCACCCAGCGCGTGAATGCTTTGCTGGAGCGCGTCAAACTTTCCCATCGAGCGCAAGGTTTGCCTACGCAACTTTCCGGCGGCGAAATGCAACGCGTCGCCATCGCCCGCGCGCTCGCGCATCGCCCCGGTTTAATTCTCGCCGATGAGCCGACGGGTAATCTGGATTCTGCGAATGGCGAAAACATTCTCGATCTACTCGCGGAACTTTCTGACGAAACCCGCACGGCGATGCTGCTCGTCACGCACAGCGAAGAAGCCACGCGCATCTGTCATCGTATCATCCATCTGCGCGACGGCGTCATCGTCAACGAAACCCGCCGCGCCAGCGCATGAATAAATCGTCGTCGCTGCCGTTGCTCGGATTGTTACTGCGCCGATTCACCCTGCGCCATTGGCGTTCCGCGCCGCGCCAGACCGCGTTGCAAATCCTGATTCTCGCGCTTGGCATCGCCGTTTTCTTTTCCATTCGCCTCGCGAATCGCGCCGCCGTGGCGAGCTTTCAAAATTTCACCGGCCTGCTCACGCAGCAAAGCGATTGGCAAATCACCGCCAACGCCGGAACTTTGCCCGTCAGCACGCTCACGGAAATCCGCGCGGCGCTGGGCGACGAAGCGATTGAAATCATTCCCGTCGTGGAAACTACCGCTGCTCCGCCGCACGGAAAAACGCCCGAGCAAATTGGCTCGCGTAAAACGTTTCATCTGCTCGGTCTCGATTTGGTCGGCTTGCAAAATCTCGCTTCGAGCAAGGAAGTCGATCGCGATTGGTTTGGGCAAAACGAGAAGACCGACCTCTGGCAACTCTTGGCCAAGCCCAACGGCGTGTTCATCAGCGGTGTGTTGGCGCAGCAGGAAAAATTGCGCGTCGGCGATACCTTGCCGCTCGTCGTGGATGAAAATGTCGTGGCGCTCGAAGTCGTCGGCATCATTCCCGACTCACCCGGTCGCCCGCAAACGCCCGCGAATCTGCTCATGCTGGATTTACCCGCGCTGCAAAAACTCGCGCATCGCGAAGGTAAATTAGACCGCATCGAATTCATCGTGCCCGACGGTGAAAATGTCGCCGAACGCCGTGCTGCTTTGCGCACGCAGCTCACGCGGCTAGGCGGAAATCGCTGGCAGGTTTTCTCGCCGGAAGATCGCCGCACCAGCGCGGAACTGATGACGCGTGCCTTCCGCATGAATCTCACGATTCTCTCACTCATCGGTTTGCTCGTCGGACTTTACCTGATTTTTCAGAGCCTCGACGGCGCCGTCATGCGGCGACGCGAGGAGATCGCCGTGCTGCGTTCGCTCGGCGTCACGGAAAAAATCATCCGCCGCGTCTGGCTGCTCGAAGCCGCGCTGCTCGGAATTTTCGGCGGCGCACTGGGCGCGGCGCTCGGCTGGGCGGGCGCCCAATTCGCCGTGCGCTTCGTTGGTCGCACCGTGAATGCACTGTATTATTCCACCAGCGTGCAATCGGCTCGCTTAGATTTCGGTGAATTTTTGGCCGCGATGTTCATCGCTGTCGCCGCGAGCCTCATTGCCGGTTGGTGGCCCGCGCAACAAGCCGCTAAAACGCCGCCCGCGCAAATCCTGACGCGCCAAAGTTTCGATGGCGTGGCAAACTCCTTTTGGCAAAGTGCGTGGTTCGCCGCCTTAGTCGCGCTCGTGAGCGTTGGCCTCGCGCAGTTGCCGCCGTTGCGTTTTGCGGGCGCACTGCGATTTCCGCTCGGCGGTTATCTGGCGGCGCTGGGTTTGATTGTGAGCGGCGGAATTTTATCGAGTCACCTGCTGCGCAGCGTGGCGAAATGGTTGCGCCCGCTGGGCAAACATTTGGTCACGGCCAAAATTGCCACGAGCCATTTGCGGCAACCGTCCAGTCGCCATCGGCTCGCCACGGCGGGTTTGCTCTGCGCGGTGACGATGGCGGCGGGCATGATTATTTTGGTCGCCAGTTTTGAAACGACGATGCGCGGCTGGATTGAAAAAACGTTTCAGGCCGATCTCTACGTCACCAGTGACGGCGCGCAAAGCGCCTCGACACAGAACCGGATCTCGCCCGTGACGTGGCATCGAATCGTCAGCGACCCTGCGATCGCCGAAGCGAATATCATGCAGGCCACCGAGACGAGTCTCAATGGCATCAGCACGATGCTCGTTGGCGTGGACGTGTCGTTTTCGCAACGGCACGACAATCTTTCGTGGCTGCAAGCGCCGTTGGACGCCGCCGTTTTCGACTTCGTCAAAAACGAAAACCTCGCGCTCGTCAGCGAAAGTTTTTCCGAACGGTTTCGCGTGCGACGCGGCGAACGCGTGACGTTGACGACGCCAAGCGGCAAAAAGGAAATCATCATCGCTGGCATCTTTTGCGATTACGGTAATGAGCGCGGCTCCATCGTGGTAGATCGTCGCCATTTCGCCGCTTGGTTTGGCGATGAATTGGTAACGAGTTTGATTCTGGTGATGAAGCCCGGCGTTTCGCCGGAAGCGGTGCAAAGCGAATGGGCCACGAAATATCCCGGTCTCACCGTGCTGACGAATCGTTATCTGCGGACGGAAATTTTGCGCATCTTTCGCCAGACTTTTTCGGTGACGTATGCACTGGAATTGATCGGCATCATTGTCGCCGTCATCGGGCTGGGGATGACGTTGTCGAGCATCTTGCTAGATCGGCGCAGCGAATTGACCACGCTCCGCGCGCTCGGTTGGCGGCGGCGCGAAATGGCTTTGGCCACGGCGGTGGAAGGCTGGCTGCTCTCCGTCTGCGGCGTGGCGATGGGACTGGCGGTGAGTCTCGGTCTCGGTTGGATTTTGATTTACGTCATCAATAAACAAAGTTTTGGCTGGACGCTGCGCTTTGAAATTCCGTGGCTACAATTGGCGGCGCTCGGCTTGCTCGTCGTCGTCGCGGGCACGGTGGTGGCGTATGGCGTAGGCCGATGGGGTTCGCAATTGCCAGCGGATCGCGAGGAATGAACATCATGAATTTCCAAAATCATTTTCTGAAGCTGCTGCTGGCGCTCATGCTCATTTACGGTAAGAGCCATGCGCTCGCCGAGGATTATCAGCCACCGGCGACGACAACGAATGGCTTTGCGGTGCCGCAGCCCGGTCACCAATTTTCGTTTCCCGGAGATCATGGCAGTCATCCCGAATTCAAAATCGAGTGGTGGTATCTCACGGGTCACTTGTTCGGCGCGAACAATCGGCGATTCGGCTTTCAGGCGACTTTTTTTCGTAGCGCGGGCACGCCGCACGCCAAGAATGAAGCCGCGTTCAGTCCCGACAGCATTTACCTCGCGCACATGGCGCTTCTGGATGTGCAATCGGGGAAATTCATTCATCAGGAACGACTGAACCGCGCGGGCTGGGATGCGTTTTCTAAAACGGGCGAACTCGATTTGCGCAATGGTAACTGGGCCTTGCGCATGACGGACACGAATCGCGAAACGATGACGGTGAATGGCTCGCTGCCCGGCGAGGCGGCGTTTCAATTGCAACTTCGGCCGGCAAAACCGCTCGTGGTGTTCGGGCAGAATTCCGTTTCGCGCAAGGCCGCTGACCCGACGGCGGCGAGTTATTATCTCACGTTTCCTCGCCTGCAAGCGACGGGTGACGTGACGTTCGCCGGGCAGAAAATTTCCGTGCAAGGTCAGGCGTGGATGGATCATGAGATCAGCAGCAGTCAGTTAGCCGACGGACAAGCGGGCTGGGATTGGACGTGTATCCAGTTGCGCGATGGTCGCGAAATCATGGCCTACCGGATGCGGCGCAAAGATGGTTCAACGGATCCGTTCTCGACGTTGGCGTGGGTGGATGCGAAAGGCAAAGTCACGCATCTTGCCAGCGATGAATTCAAACTAGAGGCCGTCAGCACTTGGAAAAGTCCGACAACGGGCGCGAATTATCCCGTCAGCCTCCGCCTCAAAACGCGCGACCCGCAATCGCATCAGCCGGTGAATTTTCTGTTGGAACCGTTGGCGCAGGCGCAGGAATTGGCCGGCGCAAGCGGCAGTTTATCGTATTGGGAAGGCGGTTGCCGCGTGCTGGACGAGCAAAAGCGCGAAGTCGGTTCGGCGTTTCTGGAACTGACCGGCTACGCGGGCAATCTGCAAAAGAGTCTGCGCTGAAGCCGTGACCCAACTCGCCGAGCCAGTTCACCAATAATGCTGCACTAGCGGGCGGATCTGCTTGGCGTAGAGCGTATCAATCTTCTTGAGCGTTGCGCCCGAGAGCGGCGCTAAGTCGGAGGCGGCGATATTTTCCAAAACTTGCGCAGGCCGTTTGCCGCCGGGAATGGCGCACGTCACCGCCGGAAATTCCAGGATCCAGCGCAGCGCCAGTTGCGAGAGCGTCGCGCCGGGCGGCACGAGTTTTTCCAACTGTTGCACCGCGCGCAGCCCCGTTTCAAAATCCACCCCCGAAAAAGTTTCGCCGCGATTGAAGGCCGCGCCGTAGCGGTTGAAATTCCGGTGATCGTCTTTCGCAAACTTGCTGGCGAGCGACATCTTGCCCGTGAGCAGTCCCGAAGCCAGCGGCACGCGCGCAAGAATGCCCACCTTGCGCCGTTGCGCTTCCGCGAAGAACCGTTCCGCCGGACGTTGTCGGAAGATATTGAAGATGATCTGCACCGACTGCACGTTCGGATATTCGATGGCCTTGAGCGCTTCCTCCACTTTTTCCACGCTCACGCCGTAATGGCGCAGCTTGCCGGCTTTGACTAAATCATCAAGGATGCCGAAAACTTCCGGGCGATAAAAAACTTCCGTGTGCGGACAATGCAGTTGCAACAGATCAATCGCGTCCGTGTTCAGATTCTTGAGGCTGCGATTGACCCACGCCGTGAGATTCTTGCGGCTGTAACCTTCCGGCGTTTGCACCGGCAACCGACGACCTGCTTTCGTGGCCACATAGAATTTTTCTTTCCGCTCCTTGCGCAATTTGGCGATGAGCCGTTCGCTCCGGCCGTCGCCATAGACATCTGCCGTGTCGAAGAAATTGATGCCGCCATCCAGTGCCGCGTGCAGCGCGGCGAGCGATTCTTGGTCATCCACGTTGCCCCACGCGCCGCCGATGGCCCACGCGCCAAAGCTGATTTCCGAAACTTTCCAACCGGTGCGACCGAGCGGGCGATAATTCATGCGAGCAGCTTACGGAAAAATGGCGGGCAAGCAATTCGGCAATCATCGGTTGCGCCATCCGCCGGAGGAGTTGCAGCGTGCAAGGTGCGGGTTGCAGCGTGCAAGGTGCGGGTTGCAGCGTGCAAGGTGCGGGTTGCAGCGTGCAAGGTGCGGGTTGCAGCG
>CAIWFB010000333.1 GCA_903911825.1 uncultured Verrucomicrobia subdivision 3 bacterium | reverse complement strand
GACGGGCACGTTGCCGGCCAGCGGAACTTTGTCCGGCGGCCAATTGACGCTCGCGTCGGTGTCGTCGCAATACGCGAGCCTGCCGGCGGGGATTGTGAGTACGTTGACGAACTTTACCATCGAGGCATGGGTGAAATTGAATTCCACCGCGAACTGGACGCGCATCTTCGACTTCGGCAACAACACTACGAGCTACATGTATCTCACGCCGCAGAACGGCAGCACCTCGCGGCTGCGTTTCGGCATCACCACGAACGGCTCCGGCGGCGAGCAGCAGATCAACGGAGCCGCTGCGTTGACCACGGGCATCTGGCATCACGTCGCCGTCACGCGCAACGGCCTCATGGGAATTCTCTACCAGAACGGCGTCGCGGTTGGAACCAATGTGGGCATGACGATCAAACCGTCAAACCTCGGCAGCACGGCGAATAATTATCTCGGCAAGTCGCAGTTTGCCGATCCTTACTTCAACGGGTCGCTGGATGAATTCCGCATCCACAGCGTCGCGCTGTCGGCGGCGGAGATTGCCGCGACTTATGCGCTTGGTGTGAATTCACTATTGAGTACGAATAGCCCGGCCATCGGTCTCTCGAATACACCGGCGAGTCTGACGCTGGCGTGGCCGCTTGCATCTGCTGGTTTCATAGTGCAGTCACGCACGAGCCTCACGGCGGGCAGTTGGGTGAACGTGACTTCGCTCGCGCCGCAAATCATCGGCGGCCAATGGCAGGTGATACTCGGCGTGTCCAACAGTCTCGATTCAACATTTTACCGGCTCATCAAATAACGTCTTGAGAATATTTCTTTTCAAATTGATTCTTTCGACCGTCCTCGTTTTTGCGGTTACTGGACTGGTTCGCGCCGAAGCTCGCAATCCTATCATCCATGCCGACGTGCCGGACATGGCGATGATCCGCGTGGGCGACACCTATTACATGAGCAGCACGACGATGCACATGAGTCCGGGTGTGCCGATCATGAAGTCGAAAAATTTGGTGAACTGGCAGATCGTGAATTACGCCTACGACATTCTCGACGACATGGACGCGCTGAATCTCGCCAACGGAAAAAGCGCCTACGGCAAAGGTTCGTGGGCAAGCAGCATCCGCTTTCACGACGGCACGTTCTACGTCTCGACGTTCGCGCAGACCACGGGCAAGACCTACATCTACTCGACGAGAGACATTGAGCGCGGGCCGTGGAAAAAAGTTTCCTTCGAGCCCGCGTTTCACGATCACTCGCTGTTCTTCGATGATGATGGTCGCACCTACCTGATTTACGGCGGCGGCAATTTGCGACTCGTTGAGTTGACCGCCGACGCGACCGGCGTGAAGCCCGACGGCCTCAACCAAATCATCATCACCAACGCCAGCGCGGTCGCCGGGCCGAACATCGGACTCAACGCGGAAGGCTCGCAGTTGTTCAAACACGACGGGAAATATTATCTCTTCAACATCACTTGGCCGCGCGGCGGGATGCGCACGGTCATCCTCCATCGCGCGGACAAAATCATCGGGCCGTGGGAAGGCCGCGTGGTGTTGCAGGACAAAGGCGTGGCGCAGGGCGGACTCATTGACACGCCCACGGGCGAATGGTTCGCATATCTGTTCCGTGACTACGGCGCGGTCGGGCGCATCCCGTATCTCGTGCCGGTGAAATGGGAGGACGGCTGGCCCGTTCTCGGCGTGGATGGAAAAGTTCCGGATACGTTGAATCTGCCCGCGAACAAAAGTTTAATTCCCGGCATCGTCGCTTCGGATGAATTTAACCGCCAGCCCGGCGAACCTGCGTTGCCGCTCGTCTGGCAATGGAATCATAATCCTGACAACGCGCTTTGGTCCGTCACGCAGCGCCCCGGTTTTTTGCGGCTCACCACTGGTCGCGTAAATGCCGACATTGAGGCCGCGCGTAACACGCTCACGCAACGCACCATCGGCCCGGAATGTTCCGGCGTCACTTCGGTGGACGTGAGTCATCTCAAAGACGGTGATTTTGCCGGGTTGGTTTTGCTGGCG
>CAIWFB010000332.1 GCA_903911825.1 uncultured Verrucomicrobia subdivision 3 bacterium | reverse complement strand
CATACATACCGGGCGCGGCGTGACCTTGAAAATAAACCATGTCGCCCGGAAAATCTTCGGTGCGACCCCGGAAAAAATGATTTTGCGCGACTTCATAAAGCGTCGCGGACGACGCAAACGACGCGATGTGGCCACCGACGTTCGTATTGGAATTCGCCTTCACCACCATCGCCATCGCATTCCAGCGCATGATACTCTTGATGCGGCGTTCGATGTCGCGATCGCCGGGATATTGCGGCTGTTGTTCGGCGGGAATCGTGTTGATGTAGGGCGTCGTTTGACCGGAAGAGGGACGCGGCGAGGTGCGGAGTTGTTCCGCGAGTTTTTCCAGCAATTGCGCCGTGCGTTCCGGGCCTTGATTCTCCAGCGCCAGTTCGAAAACCGACTGCATAGAATCCGACCATTTGTCGCTGTTAGTCGCGGTGGAAGTGCCGCCGACACGGGCACCGTAAATATCTTTTTTAGAGGTTTTCACTGGGATAAAATCGTAATGCGAACACGGAAATAGTTCGCACAAATTAAACCGAATACAACTTCCTATTGCCAGCGAAATCACGCCCCCCATGAACCGTTTCGACCTAACCTACCCCACACCCGCCGAGAATCTCGCCGCTGACGAAGCCGTGCTCGATTGGTGCGAAGCGGGGTTGGGCGATGAAACCCTGCTCTTCTGGGAACCGCGCGAAACCTTCGTCGTCGTCGGCTACGCCAATAAAGTAAGCACCGAAGTGAACGTCCCCGCCTGTGCCGCTGAGGAAATCCCCATCTTCCGCCGTTGCTCCGGCGGCGGCACCGTGGTGCAATTGCCCGGTGGACTGAATTACTCATTGATCTTACGCATCACAGAAACCGGCCCCACCCGCAACATCAGCGCCGCCAACCAGTTCATCATGGAAAAGAACCGGCGCGCGATTGAGAGTGCTTTTCCTCAATCGGAAATCGGAAATCGGAAATCGGAAATTTCAGTCAGAGGCCACACCGATCTCTGTGTCGGCAACGTCAAGTTCGCCGGCAACTCCCAGCGACGCCGGAAAGAATTCCTCCTGTTTCACGGCACGCTGCTGCTTAATTGCGAACTGCCGCTCATCAGCAAACTGCTTCGGATGCCCTCGCTCCAGCCCGACTACCGCGCCAGCCGACCCCACGCGGAATTCGTCACCAATCTCCAACTGCCTGCTGAACGAGTGAAAACCGCGCTCGCCCAAGAATGGCAGGCTAATCAAACCCAGACCAACCTGCCCTTCGCTGAAATCAAAAAACTCGCCCGCGAGAAATACTCAACGGACGAGTGGAATCTGAAATTCTAAAACCGAGGAAGTTTTGGACAGAATGACAGAATTTTTCAGAATTAAAGGAACACCTCATCTGCCATAAATACAATTCTGACCATTCGGTTAATTCTGTCTAAAAAGTCTTAAACCCTCGCCGCCAAAGCCGCTTGGCTCTGGGCAAATACCTCTTCGTGCAGTGAACGGCCGTGCGAATCAATTGTCACTACGGCTGGAAAATCTACCACTGCCAATTCCCAGATCGCCTCCGGCGAACCAAACTTTTCGAGGAAATAGACATTGCTCACTTTTTTGATGCATTCGGCCAACACCTGCGCCGCGCCGCCAATGGCGTGCAGATAAACACAGCCGTATTCCTTGCACGCGGCTTGCGTCTTCGGCCCCATGCCGCCTTTGCCGATCACGCCGCGCAAACCGAAGTCGCGGATGACCTGCCATTGATACGGCTCCTCGCGAATGGAAGTCGTCGGCCCCGCGGCGGTGCATTTGTAGCTGCCGTCGTCCTGCTTCATCATCACCGGCCCGCAGTGATAGATGATGCCGTCCTTGAAACTCACGCCCTCCGGCAACGTGCCGCCTTCGTGCAAATATTTATGCACCGCGTCGCGACCGGTAAAAACGGTTCCAGAAATCAAAACCTCGTCGCCTACTTTCAGCGCGCGAATTTTTTCTTCAGTAAAGGGAAAGTTTAATTTGATCATGATGAAATTCTCTTTTTTTAGTAGAGCCACTTTTCAATATTACTCGCCGCACCCAGCGTCACGCCCTGACGCCGATACGCCCAGCACATGTAGCTGATGCTCACGAAATACGACGCTGGCACGCGGTTCGCCGCGCAAATCTTCACGCCCAACAATGTCGTTTTGCCACCAAAACCCATCGGGCCAATGCCGAGTTCGTTCGCAGTCTTCAAAATATCCTGTTCGAGGGCGTCGAGTTTCGGCTCGGGATTGCGGTCGTCGAGCAGGCGCAGCAGTTGAAGCTTGGAATGTTCATAGCCCGTCGCGCGGTCGCCGCCGATGCAGATGCCGAGCACACCCGGCCCGCAGCCTTTGCCCTGCGCCTGCAACACCGCGTCGAGAATCGCTTTGCGGCAACCGTCGAGATCACGGTTCGCGTGGATGGCGTCGTCGGGCAGCGAGTATTGCGCGCCGACGTTTTCGCAGCCGCCGCCTTTGAGCACGAGCTTCACGGAAACTTCAGCCGAGCGATGCTGATGAAAATGGAATGCCGGAGCGCCGGGGCCGCAGTTGGTGCCATCGTTCTTGCCCGTGAGTGAATCCACGGAATTCTGCCGGAGAAAACCCTTCTTCGTCGCCAGCTTCACCGCTTCGCGCGCGGTTTCGGCAAACGTGATCTGGTCATAACCAACCGGCACATCCACATAAAATAAAATGCTGCCAGTGTCCTGGCAGATAGGCTGGGATTTATTTTTCGCAAGCGCGATATTTTGATCCACGATCTTCAGCGCATTGGCCGCGAGCGAACCTTTCTTTTCATTCTCCAGTGAAGTGAGGATGACTTTGTGGACATCATCGGGAATTTCAGCAGACGTGCGGCGGATGAGTTCGACGAGTGAATCTTGGAGTTGGCTCATAAATCTGCCGACAGCGTAAGACTTGCGAGGCGAAGCGTCAATTGAAGCGGAGTTGAAATTAGTCCCGTCACTGGCTTTAATCAGCGCGTGCAATCTCATGGCCCAGCCACTACCGCCGAAAAATTCTTCACGCCGTTGAAGTTTGGCGCGTTGCTGGCGCTACTGATTTTCGCCACGTTCCCGCAAGTCATTCTCGGCCTCGAATCCTTCGTCGCGCGCGATTTTGGCTTCTTCGCCTATCCGCTCGCGCACTTTCAACAGGAATGTTTCTGGCGCGGCGAACTGCCGTTCTGGAATCCCTATAACAACTGCGGCATCCCCTTCCTCGCGCAATGGAACACGATGCCGCTTTATCCGCCGTCGCTGCTTTATCTCACGCTGCCGCTGGAATGGTCGTTGAGTTTTTTTAGCCTCGCACATCTGTGGTGGGCGGGCATCGGAATGTATTTTCTGGCGCGCCGTTGGACGGGCAACGACTTCGCCGCCGCCTTTGCGGGCGTAGCGTTCGCCTTCAACGGCTTCACGCTCAACCTCCTCATGTGGCCCAGCCACATCGCGACCTTTAGTTGGCTGCCGTGGGTGGTGCTGGCGACCGAACTCGCATGGCGCGATGGCGGCAAACGGATTTTTCTCGCGGCCATCGTAGGCGCGTTGCAAATGCTCGCGGGCGGACCAGAAACCATTTTCCTGACGTGGCTCATCGTCGCGGCACTATGGCTCCAGCAGTTTTTCAAAAATAAAACACCGCGCGCTCAACTTTTTTTACGGTTTCAAAGCGTCTTGCTCTTGGTTTTCGCCTTGAGCGCGGCGCAACTGCTGCCGTTCCTCGACCTTGTCGCGCACGCGCAACGCGCCATCGGCTATACGGATTTGCGCTGGTCCATGCCCGGCTTCGGCCTCGCCAATTTTCTCGTGCCGATGGCTTTTGGCAGCACCACCAACGCCGGAATATTTTTTCAACACGGCCAATATTGGACCTCTTCCTACTACCTTGGACTCGGCACTTTGTGGCTGTCGCTGCTGGCTTTTTGGTCAACGCTGGTGAGGAGAGACTCCGCCGAGTCGAAATCAAAAATCCGTTTTTTCGCGATTGCCGCTCTCCTTGCCCTGCTCTGCGCGCTTGGCGAGAACACGCCGTTCTATCCGCTGCTTCGCAAAATCATTCCACAACTGAGCTTTATCACTTATCCGGTGAAATTCATCATGGTCGCCGTCTTTGCCGCGCCGTTGCTCGCGGCGCTTGCGCTGGCTAATTTTCAGAAAATCCAACCGCGCCTTCTCTCGCTCGGAGCCGTGCTATTCGCATTGTTGGCTGGAATTATTTTTTGGACCCAGCATTCGCCCATGCCCGGCGACAACACCGCTGCCACCCTCACCAACGGCTTTTCACGCGCCTCTTTCCTGTTGTTGACGGGCGCCATTCTGTTCGCGCTGACTCGTTCCACCACGTCTCCCCTGCTCCGCTTTGCGCCAGTGGCGTTGCTCCTAGTCGCGTGGCTCGATGTCTTCACGCATGAGCCACGGCAAAATCCCACCGTGCCGCCCAGCGTGTTCGCCCCGAATCTCGTTCGCACAAAATTCGCCATGCAGCCGCAGCCGGAACTCGGTGGTTCACGCGCGATGCTCTCGCCCGCCGCCGCGCAGGAACTCACCCGTTTCGCCGTCAGCGATCCGCAAAATAACTTTCTCGCCAAGCGCCTTGGCTACTGCGCCAACGCCAATCTCCTCGATGCAGTGCCGAAGGTGGATGGCTTTTTCTCTCTCACGCCGCGTGAATTCGACAATGTGCTGACGATGATTTATTCCGCGACGAATACAGATTTCACCGCTCTGAAAAATTTTCTCGGTGTCGCCCAAATCACCGCGCCGGACAATCTGCTCGCATGGCAAGCTCGGCCCGATTTTCTGCCGCTCGTCACCGCCGGACAAAAACCCGTGTTCGTGGATTACGTCAGCAGTCGCGGCGAGGAGCTCGCTCATCCTGATTTTGACAGCAGCAAAATGGTTTTCCTATCCGTGGACGATCAAACCTCCATCCGCGTGACCAATCAGACGAGCGCCAAAATTCTCACCACAAAGTTCACCACCCAAACCGTGGATGCCGAATTAGACGCCGCCGAAACCTCGCTCGTCGTCGTGGCGCAGACGTATTATCACAACTGGCGCGTGACGGTGGATGGGCAAGCCGCGCCTCTGCTGCAAGCGAATTACGCCCTTCAAGCCGTTCAAATTCCAGCCGGCAAACATCACGTCCATTTCTATTACCGAGACCGCGCGTTTGCCATTGGCGCAGTGATTTCTAGCGTGGCTTGGTTGGGAAGCTTCAGTGCGTTGCTGATTTTGCGCCGGCGAGCCTGAAATTTTTCGGAAAAATTCCAAACTTCTCCTCGACAAAAAAATCGTGGCGGTTTCAAATCATTTGCGCATGGCGAAATCTCCCAAAACTCCCAAGACCAAACGAATCGGAATTCTCACAGCGGGCGGCGATAGTCCCGGTCTCAACGCCGCCATTCGCGGCGTCGGCAAGACTTGCCTGAATTATTACGGGATGGAGATCATCGGCTTTCGCGATGGCTTTCGCGGGCTGGTGGAAAATCATCGGCTCCCACTCGACCGCTCCACACTCGCTGGGATTCTCACGGTCGGCGGCACGATTCTTGGCACGAGTCGAGATAAGCCGCATCGCATGGTGATTGATGGTCAAACGCAGGACATGACGGCGACCATCGTGAAGAATTATGATAAGTGGGGACTCGATGCCATCGTCTGTCTCGGCGGCGGCGGCACGCAAAAAAATGCGCTCCGTTTGCATCAAGCTGGCCTGAATGTCATCACGCTCCCCAAGACGATTGATAATGACGTGGCGATGACGGACGCGACGTTTGGTTTCGCGACCGCCATGGATATTGCCACGGAAACGATTGATCGGTTGCACAGCACGGCACACAGCCATCATCGGATTATCGTCGCAGAAATCATGGGGCATCGCGCGGGTTGGCTGACACTGGGTTCGGGCATCGCGGGCGGTGCCGACGTGATTCTCATTCCTGAAATTGCCTACGACGTGGAGAAGATTGCCGACGCCATCAAGTTGCGCAGCAAGCATGGAACGAACTTTAGCATCGTCGCGGTGGCGGAAGGCGCGATGAGCCGGGAAGATTCCCGCGCCTTACTCGCCGCCGAGAAAAAACTCGAGCGCGCTAAAAATTTGCCGGAGAAGAAGGCCGCCAAAAATGAAATCGCTAATGTCGAATTACGGCATCAAGGCAACACCATGCGGCTGGCGCACCAATTGGAAGAGCTCACCCAGCTCGAATCCCGCGTGACGATTCTCGGCTACGTTCAACGCGGCGGCACGCCCTCTGCCGCCGACCGTTTGCTGGCCACGCGCCTGGGCAGTGCGTGCGGCGACCTGATTCACGAAGGCGTTTTCGGCGTGATGGTCGCGGCGCGCGGCGACGGCACGGAACCGGTGCCGCTGGAAAAAGTGGCGGGCAAACGCAAAGCTGTGCCAGTGGATCATGCCTGGGTGGAAACCGCTCGGCGCGTCGGCACCAGCCTTGGTGATTAACCGTCAGGTGCCTCAAGAAATCACTGACACCTTTCCGCAGTTCTTTACGTCATAGAACTCGTGGAGATTAAAATCCAAGGTTTTGGAGCGTGTATGGTGGGGGGATTTCCTCACCGACCGGAAGATTCCTTCTTTCACCACGCAATCGAGCGATTGCGTGTCGAGACCAGCCACCAGCTAATCCCGTCGTTGTTCACGATGGGCGGCTTTCCCATCACCCGCGTGCCAAAACATCTGGAACCGCGCTGTCTCGCGGCCAAACCGCACCTCGTGGTGCTACAATTTGGGGCCAGTGATTTGATTGTGCCGCTCCAGCGGAATCGTCATCACCATAGCAGCAGTGGTTCAAGCAGTTCGTCTGCGCAGCGGAAAGTATCCGCCCAGCCGCCAGGGCTGTTTCATTTGGCGAAGTGGCAATTGCATGGACTGATCGGCGATGCGCTTCGATTGAAGCCGGTCACGGGCCAAGAAATTTATCTCGCAACGCAAATCGAGCTCGTCACGACCTTGCTGAAACATCAAGTGACGCCGGTCGTTATGTCCCCGTTTGTCTTCGGTGGGCGCCGCTCCAACCGCTTGGCTCGCGAATGCACCCAGCGATTGCAAGCCAGTATCGCCGCGCTGCCCGGGGCGATTTTTGTGAATGCCTATGCGGCGCTCGATCAACAACCGCGCCGCCAAATGCTGCTAAGCGATGGCTCGCATCTTTCGCTCGCGGGCCAAATGGTGGTAGCGGAGGTATTGTTTGCGAGTCTGAAGCCCCTGATAAACAGCGAGGCTTGGTCGGCAAAAACTAATTCGCCGCCAAGCCCAGCCTGAAGTCGGTTAATGTCGTTTACGATTTGATAATCGTCGCGCCAGCGGCGGGACGGGAGCTGAAGATAGTCGCATCAATCCCAGTTTTAGCTTTGTAATCTGCGATGATTTTCTTCGTGATGGCTTCCACGGAATCCGCTTTCACCAACGCCACGCAGCAACCACCAAAACCGCCACCGGTCATGCGGCAGCCATAAACGCCGGCCTTCGCGCCGATGTCTTCGGCGATTTCCACGACGACGTCGAGTTCCGGGCAACTCACTTCGTAATCATCTTTCAAAGAATAATGGCTCGCATACATCAGGTTGCCGACGGCCGGCCAATTAGAACTGCGAATGCCTTCCGCCGCGTGGGTGGTGCGTTCGATTTCGCCGATGACGTGGCGGGCGCGGCGATAAACGACTTCGCTCAACTTGGCTTTGCCCTGTTCCAATTGATCCGCCGTGCAATCGCGGAGTGATTTCACGCCGAGCTTGGCGGCGGCCTCTTCACATTGCGCGCGACGTTCGGCGTATTCGCCGCCGCTCAATTCGTGCTTCACGTTCGTGTTGATGATGAGCAACGAAACGGACGGATCAGACATCGCCACGAGTTCCGTTTTGCGCGTGCGGCAATCGAGCAGGAGCAAATGGCCTTCGCGACCGAGCGCAGAGATGAATTGATCCATGATTCCGCAGGGAACGTTGGCAAAATCATGTTCGGCTTTCTGTGCGATCAACGCCTTCTCAATCGGGTCAATCGTTTTGCCAGTAACCGCTTCGATGAGCGTGCCGGTGCAGACCTCCAACGCCGCACTGCTGCTCAAACCGCTGCCGAGCGGAACGGTGGAATGCACGAGCACATCCAGCCCGCCGGGCGTGATGTTGCGCGCTGCAAAACCAGCGAGCACGCCGCGCGGATAATTGCCCCACTTGGGCGCAGTCGGTGTGATGGGTTGCGCAAGGTCAACCATCGCGGCATCCGGCTGCGAGGTGCTGCGGAGCGTGACAATGTTCGCGCCGTCGGGACGTTTATCCGCCGCCATGATGGTGTAAAACTCAATGGCCATCGGGAGCACGAAGCCGTCGTTGTAATCGGTATGTTCGCCGATGACGTTGACGCGGCCCGGCGCAGCAGCGATATAACGCGGCGCGCGGCCGTAGGTTTTTTGAAATTCGGCGGCGACGTGAGCGGAGAGTTCTTGGAGGTTCATAAAATGAAATAGCGCCGAAGAAAATAATTCTCCGGCGCGTTGAAAGCAATCCACCGATTTAGGCAGCCGGCGGATTTTTGCCGCCCTTGATCGCACCGAGCAGCATCAGCCCGCCAAACACCAGCAGGATGATACCCCAGATGAAGTTGATGTTAATGCCGAGCGAAATGGCATGATCTGATTTCACCACCAGGCCATAAACGGCGAGCAGCAAACCAATGAGTGTGAACATGAGGCCAATCGGCCAGCGGATATCGAGTCCCATAATTTTATTTTTTGGTTAAGGTTATTGGTTCACCAGAAGAGAAAGTTGAGGATGACGCAGACGATCAGCAACACGATGCCGACCACGGCGGGGCGCTGATAGAACGGCTGATTATTATCCACGATTTTCGGCGTGAGCGAATAGACGAGGCCTTTCAAATCCGCATCGGATTTGGTGCGGCTGGTCGCGAGCGAAATCACCAAGGTAAAGGCGAAGCACGCGATGAAGGCGAAGGCGGCGAGCCAGAAATTCTGCGCCATTTCGCTGGGGAAAACTTGCACGACTTTGAGATAGCCGCCTTTGGCGACGTTAAGGACGTGACCGGCGGCATCCAGATTGCCGGGGGTGGTGGTCAGCGCATGGAAAATTGCCGAGCTGGCAATACCGCCGAATAAGCCGACAAACGCGCCTGTCGCCGTGGTGCGTTTCCAGAACATACCGAGTAGGAACGTCGCGAACAGCGGCGCGTTCACAAAGCCGAAAACGAGTTGGATGACGTCCATGCAGTTATTGAACATGGAAGCGAAATACGCGGCGACAATGCTTAAGCCAATGCCGACGACGGTGATCACTTTACCCATCCACATGTAGTGCCCATCGCTCTTGCCCTTGGCGAAGTAGGCTTGATAAATGTCGTAGGTGAACACGGTGTTGAACGCCGTGACGTTGCCCGCCATGCCGGACATGAACGAGGCTAGCAAGGCCGTGAGCGCGAGACCGAGCAGACCGGCGGGGCAGTATTTTTTTACGAGCGAAAGAATCACGCCGTCGTAATCATTTTCCGCAACGCTGTTGTAAAGGCCTTGTTGGATTTGTGTGTTGGTAAGTTTGCTCGCGGCACT
>CAIWFB010000331.1 GCA_903911825.1 uncultured Verrucomicrobia subdivision 3 bacterium | reverse complement strand
GGCGATGAGTTCATCGCGCGCGGCCAAATCTAGTCCGGAGATTTTTTTGACGAACGTATCACCTTCCAGCGCATCCGCAACGCGTGGTGGCAACGGCAAAGTTTGGGCGAAGACGCGGCCGACAAAACAAATCAAAACGATTTGCAGCAGTGTCTTTAGCGATCGGTTCATGAGGCTGTTCCTTTTAACTTCGGCGCGTCTTGATATGCGTTGCCAAAGCTCCAGAGGGCTGGAGCACTCCAAGACGCGAAGCGTTACCATTCGTCATCGTGCCGCGCGGAGCGTCTTGGACTGCGGCAGTCCTCTGCCGCTTTTCCGCAAACCATCCGGGCGGCCAAATTCAGACATCCTTGCGTGGAAACAGCGGCGCGGGTTCGCCAATCGTATGACCGGCCTGCAATCCGCCCCATGTCGCATCCGCCAGTTTATCCGGCGCGCCAGTTAAACCGAGCTGCGCGTAGATCTTCGCTGAAGTTCCCGGTAGAAACGGATTCAGCAACACTGCCAACACGCGACAGGATTCCGCCAGATTGTAGAGCACTTCGTCGAGCCGCTGTGCTTGTGCCGGATCTTTCGCCAGTTTGAACGGCGCGGTTTCATCCACATATTTGTTGGCGCGATTCACTAAACTCCAAATGCTTTGTAGCGCGGCTTGAAGCTGACTTTGCTTGAACAAAGCCCGCGTTTCATCCGCGGCTTTATCAGCATCGGCGGCGAGTTCGTTGGAGCGCGCGGGCACGACGCCGTTGCGATAGCGCTTCAGCATCGAGAGCGAACGGTTCACGAGATTGCCGAGACCGTTGCCGAGTTCGGCCTGATAACGCGAACGGAAACCCGCGTCGGTCCAATTGCCGTCCGGTCCGATGTCGAGTTCGCGCAGAACGTAAAAGCGGAACGCGTCCAAGCCCCATTCGTTGATGACCGCGATGGGATCAACGACGTTGCCGGTGCTCTTGGAAATTTTTGCGCCGTCCTTCTGCCACCAACCGTGGACGAGAATTTGTTTTGGCAGCGGCAGGCCCATCGCTTTCAGCATGATCGGCCAATAGACCGCGTGAAATTTCACGATGTCTTTGCCGATGACATGGATGTCCGCCGGCCAAAGTCCGAGCCGCGCGTGCGCGTGGGCAATGCTGGTGTAATTCACCAGCGCGTCGAACCAGACAAAAGTGACGTAATCTTTATCGAAGGGTATAGGAATGCCCCAGTTCAATCGCGCCACCGGACGCGAGATACACAAGTCTTCGAGCGTATTATTTTTCAGGAAACCAAGGACTTCGTTGCGACGGTATGAGGGCGTGACGAAATCCGGGTTTTCCTCGATATAATCAATTAGCCATTGCTGGTGAGCACCGAGTTTGAAGAAATAATTTTCTTCTTTGAGTTCCACTACTTCGCCATAGCTCGCATCGAATTTACCATCGGGCAGGCGGTCTTTCTCCGTGAGAAATGTCTCTTCTTTGATAGAATAATACCCGGTATAACTTGCCTTGTAGAAATGGCCCGCATCGTTCAGCTTCGACAGCGTGGCCTGCACGAATTCTTTATGGCGCGGTTGCGTGGTGCGGACGAAATCGTCGTTCGTGAGTTCCAGTTTTTTGACGAACGCCTGCCAGTCAGCCGCGAGCGCATCGCAATAATCCTGCGGACTTTTTTTCTCGGCTTGGGCGGCTTGATGGACTTTCTGGCCGTGTTCGTCGAGGCCGGTGAGAAAGAAAACTTCCTGCCCCAGACTGCGCCGCGCGCGGGCGATGACGTCCGTGATGATCTTCTCGTAGGCATGGCCGAGGTGCGGCTGGCCGTTCACGTAATCAATCGCCGTGGTGATGTAAAACCGTTTGCTCATTAAGACCGACAGTTTGGCGGACAAATGAAGTTAAGGCAATGCTGCCTTAATTGGATTCAAGCCTTGTCCCGCGCATGATTTGGACTGGTTCGTTAAACCAAGGATTGTCTTTTGAAGGTGTTCTAACGATGACAACTTTTTTCAAGTCAGGGTCAGCTTCAATCCATTCATTGTTGCCCAGAAAAGCAAGAACGTGAACTCCGTTGGCGGTGACGGCGATGTCTCCGGGTAATATTCGAGAATCATCCATCACGTTGATACTCGGGGAGGATGTGATTCTACGAGTTAATCCACGATATTCCTCGCCCAAGGCTTTTGCTGAACAGTCATGCCACCATAGCGACAAACCGAACCGAACCAGCTTTGGGTTCAAGCTTAACAAGCCCTGTTCGACGTTTGCTCTGATAAATCCGGCGCGAACCAACCCTGAGCAATCAATGCCCAATTTATTTTCACCGCCCCAGATGTAACGTGAGCCGGTGTAGGTTTTGAGTGAGGTCAGATAAGCTGTTCGCAAGTTTTGGGTCTCAAACTTTTTATCCGGCGTGATTAGAAAAACACCCAGCGAAATAGGGAGTAATATTGCCCCAATGAAAGCGAGCTTCCACCTACGTAGAAAATATACGATGCCACCATAAGCGCCTAGGCTTAGCAGAATTGCCGCGAGACGTGTTTGGTAATTGTTAATCGGGAAAATAAGGAAGCACAGGGTTGTTAGCCCATAGCCAATCCAAAATCTGTGGAGCGGTTTTTGCATTTCAAGTCCGAAGAAAGCAACTCACAAAACTCAACTTGCAGCAATGCCAATGTTGGTTAACATGCTCGTCGGCTGTCGCGGAAAACCAGCCACGAACAAATACCGCTTGAATAAGGAACTTTCTAACTACGCCACGCGTTTGCGTGAATTGATTTGCCATAACGAATTTTTCGTCGGCAAACAACCGCTGCAAGGTCAATTTGATGCTCTTGCGCTAGAGCTGTTCGCCCTCCAATTTGCTCATAACGCCGCTTACCGCAAGATTTGCGAGGCGCGCCAGTTGACGCCGCAGAACGTTTCGCATTGGAAGCAAATTCCCGCCGTGCCTACATCCGCGTTTAAGGAATTGGAACTGACGAGCATTCCGGCTGAAGAGCGCACCGCCGTGTTTTACTCCAGCGGCACGACTGAGCAAAAGCCCAGCCGCCATTTTCATTGCGCGGAATCGCTGGCCGTTTACGAGGCAAGCCTTTGGCAATGGTTTCAAATTCGCTCCGATCATCAGTCTGAATTTCTTTTCCTGACGCCGGATGCCAAGCAAGCGCCGCATTCGTCGCTGGTTCATATGTTTGACACCGTGCGCCAAAAACTGGGTGGGGCGAACGTCCCCGTGAGCCGTGCGGCATTTCTCGGCAACCTCGGCGCTGATGGTTCGTGGGTGTTGGATTTTGAATCCATCTTGAAGCGTCTGGAGCTGGCGTGCTCGTCGGGAAAGCCGGTGGAACTTCTTGGAACGGCTTTTTCATTCGTTCATCTGGTGGATTATCTGGCCGAGAAGAACCGATCATTTCATTTACCCAAAGGTTCGCGGGTAATGGAAACGGGCGGCTACAAAAATCGTTCGCGCACGATGCCGAAAGCCGAATTGCATGCGCTGATCAGGAAATTTTTAGGAGTCAAAACCATCCTGTGCGAATACGGCATGAGCGAGTTAAGTTCGCAGGCGTATGATTCGGAAATTGAAAATTCACAATTAAAAATTAAAAATTCGGAACGGCAGTTCCGCTTCTCTCCCTGGGCGCGGGTGCAAATCATTTCGCCGGAAACTGGAAAAGAAGTCGCCGATGGTGAAACCGGATTGATCCGGATTTTTGATCTGGCGAATATCTTTTCCGTAGCCGCCATTCAGACGGAAGATTTGGGCGTGCGCCGAGGTGATGGCTTTGAACTCATCGGTCGCGCGCAACTGGCCGAGCCGCGTGGGTGTTCGCTGATGACGGCATGAAATCGCCAATCGAAAATCTTGTGAACCTACCCAATTACTTCCTCGCCGACCTGCCGCCGGAAGCCACGCTTTCGCCCGCGATAATCCATGCCGCGTGCGACACGTTGAAGCGCAATCGCGACAAGTATCTGCTGCCGCGCCCCACGGCGGTGGTGGTGAAAACGTTGTGCGAAGTAGCGAATGATTGGCTTCAACCCGACAACGTCTTTCGCAAGCTGGCGTTGGAACTGGGGCCGGCGGAAACCGGTTTTTCGCGGGCCGTTCTGGAAAAGGGATTGGACGGATTCTTTCGTCGGTTCACGCCGGAAAATTTTCAAGCCTTGCTCGAACAGGAACTCGGCCATGTGCAGCGCTTGGATGAATTTACCAGCGACAGTATCACGGGCGAACATCGTCTGACGATGGTGCGCGGGCCAGAATTTCTGATCCATATCGCCGCTGGCAATCTGCCGAACCCGTCGTTGATGAGTGTGGTCCTTGGTTTGCTCACGCGCTCGGCGCAATTTGTGAAGTGCGCAAGCAGTGCGGCATTCATTCCGCGGCTGTTCGCGCATTCGATTTATCAGATCGATCCCAAGCTGGCTGCGTGTCTGGAGATCGCCGAATGGCGTGGCGGCAATCGTGATCTGGAAGACGCCTTGTTTGCGCACGCCGATTGTCTCACGGTCACCGGCAGCGATGCGACGCTCGCGACGATTCACGCGCAGTTACCGTCCAAAGTGCGCATGCTCGGCTACGGCCAGCGGGTGAGTTTTGGTTACGTGTCGCGGGAAGTGTTGCGCGATGAAACCATTGCCCAAGTCATCACCAGCGCGGCCGACGTAGTCATCGCGTGGGATCAACAAGGTTGCCTTTCGCCGCAAGTCATCTACGTGGAGGAACGCGGCATGGTGGAGTCTGATAAATTTGCGGAGTTGCTTGCGGTTGAATTGGCGAAACGTGAGGTCACCGAGCCGCGCGGGAAAATTTCCGTGGAAGAGTCCGCCGTCATCGCCTCGCGTCGCGCGACTTATGAAGCGATTGCCGTGCATCGCGCGGATGCAAAAATCTGGGCAAGCCAAAATTCGACGGCGTGGACGGTCGTTTTTGAGCATGACGTGCGTTTTCAATTCTCCTGCTTGAATCGTTTCATTTATGTGAAGCCCGTGCCGGACATCGCCGCTGTATTGCAGGGTGTGGATGATATTCGCGGCAAAGTTTCGACGGTCGGCATCGCCGCCCCGCCGGAGAAGATGAAGGAATTGACGGTCAAGTTTGCGCATTGGGGCGCGACCCGAATTTGCCCGCTACAACAGATGCAAAACCCGCCATTGACCTGGCGTCATGATGGCCGTCCGGCGCTTGGCGATCTGGTGACGTGGACGGATTTTGAGTTGTGAATTAACCACGGATAAACACCGATGCACCTAGATTTTAAGAAACACTTTTTTATCCGTGTTCATCTGTGTCCATCTGTGGTTTAAGTTTTTATTTTATGAAAATGGAATTACGAAAAACGTTTCAGTTTGAAGCCGCACATTTGTTGCCGCTGTTGCCAAAGGGACACAAATGCCGTCGGTTGCACGGCCACAGTTTCAGCGTGGAAGTTGTGGTGGCGGGTGAGTGCGATCCAAAGCTCGGCTGGCTGATGGATTATGCGGAGATTTCGGCGGCGTTCAAGCCCATCTGGGAAAAGCTTGATCATTATTATCTGAACGAGATTCCCGGTCTGGAAAATCCGACGAGCGAAGTGGTGGCTGTCTGGATTTGGAAAAAGCTGAAGCCAAAGCTTCCGTTGCTCACGGAAATCGTAGTGGCCGAGACTTGCACGGCGCGAGCGGTGTATCGCGGGGAATAAAAAAGGCGGCGCCGCAGCGCCGCCCTACCGAATTTTTTACACCAAAATTTATTTGGTAGATGTGATAAAGCGTTCGGAAACAAAGTCCCAATTCACTACGTTGAACCACGCGTTGACGTAATCCACGCGCTTGTTCTGATATTTCAGGTAGTAGGCATGTTCCCAAACGTCAACGCCGAGCAACGGCGTGCGGCCGGCGCTCAAGGGCGTATCTTGATTGGCGGTGGCTTCAATCTTCAATTGCTTGCCGTCTAACACGAGCCAAGCCCAACCGCTGCCGAATTGTCCGAGCGCCGCTTTGGTGAGTCCTTCCTTGAACGCGCTAAAACCGCCGAAAGCCGTATCAATTGCTTTGGCCAATTCACCTGTGGGCGTGCCGCCGCCGTTTTTCTTCATCATCTGCCAGAAGAGCGAATGGTTGTAATGCCCGCCGCCATTATTGCGAACGGCGGTGCGGATATTTTCGGGGAGCGAACTGAGGGTTTGCAACAAACTCTCAATGTCTAAACTGCCGGAAATACTTGGCATCTGTCCTATGGCCTTGTTCAGATTCGCGACATACGCCGCGTGATGCTTGTCGTGATGAATCTGCATCGTCTGTGCATCAATGAACGGCTCCAGCGCGTCGTAGGCGTAAGGCAGCGGCGGCAGCGTGAAGGGTTCGGGAGTAGTGTTGATCAAGACCGACTTTCCAGTGACGGGCAGCGGTTGTTGGGCAATTGCGCTGGGCAGGACCGCGAGCGCGGCGCTGGCGAGCGCGGTGGTTTTAAGGGCTTGGCGGCGGGTCATCATAATTAGTTCGTGGGTTTAAGAACTCTAGCTTCGACACCCGACCATCGCAATGGTTCAACTTATTTCGCTGCCGCAAACTGCAGCGACTAAATCATCTTGGCGGCATGACGGGCAAGGTTGCCGCTGGATCTACCGGACTTTTGCCATAAATCCAAAACAGGGCGAACACCACGACCGGAAAAACAAACACGGTGACAATCAGAATTCGGCTGCGCGTGCGGGGACTCATGTTCAAGCCTTGGTCTGCATTTCAACGTGAACTTTAGAGACGCCTTTGACAAGCGCTTCCCAATCGGCTTCATTCGTTTCCCAACCCGCGCTGAAACGCACGGCGCGCAGGGCATGCACGGATTTGTAACCCATCGCGGCGAGGACGTGTGAGGGCTCCTCTTTGCCCGTGGTGCAGGCGGAACCGGTGCTGGCAGCAAAGCCCGCTTTGTCGAGCCGGATGACCCATTGATGACGGCGATCGCCTTCGGGCATGAGCGCGGAAACGGTATTCCACAAACGCGGCACATTCACGCCGATGATGGTGGTGCCGGGCAAAGCGCGGAGGAGTTCGCGTTCAAAATTATCGCGCCACACGCCGCGCAGCAAATGCTGGCTGTGCGAGATCTGTTTTTCGCGCACGTCGAGCGCGGCCATCATCGCGCCGATGATCGCTACATTCTCCGTGCCAGCGCGACGGCCACCTTCCTGTTTGCCGCCGTGCAGCAAGGGTGTGATGGACTGGCGATGCGGAATTTTCAGGAAACCCACGCCGCGTGGCCCGCCGAATTTATGCGCGGCGCCGGTGACGTAATCGCAGTCGCCCAAACCTTTGAGCGGCATCTTGCCGATGAATTGCACGGCATCGGTAAAAAAGGGAACTTCGTAGGCCTGACAGATGGCGCGGATTTCGCGCCACGGTTGGATGACACCAGTCTCGTTATTTGCTGTCATCACGGCCACGAGACCAGGGCGTGAATCGGCCATTTCCGTGGTGATCCAATCCACATCCACCACGCCATCGCGGGTGACGGGAATCATTTTGGCGCGTTTGCCGAAATAATGTTTCGCGGAATCGTGCACGCAGGGATGTTCAATCGCCGAGATCCAAATCTCCGCTTTCTCACCGAGCGTTTTGGAAAAATGGTGCGTGACCATGTTGTTCGCTTCGGTCGCGCCGCTGGTCCAGATGATATCGAGCGGGTGGCAGCCGAGGTAAGCGGCGAGTTTTTCGCGCGCGTCGGCTAACACGTTGGACGCCCGCGAGCCAGCCTGATGCATGGACGAGGGATTGCCGCCCGTCTTTTCAGTGATGGCCAGCCAAGCTTCGCGCGCCTCGCGCATCACGGGCGCCGTGGCGTTGTAATCGAAGTTAATCATCGGTCGGCAATGATAATTGAGTGCGGCGGACTGGCGAGAATTTTTAATGGAACGCTAAGTCTTGATAGCCACGAGGAGTTTTTTGTGCGCGGAAGTGAACGCTAGTGCGTGCATCTCCCCGGGAGTTTTCCAGCCGTTACCGATTTTGGCAGGCGGAGCTTTTATGCAAACGGTAAACGCTTCCAAAGTGATTCGGTAGCGCGTGATCGAATGTTTCACGGTGCGGAGCGACTTGATGGGCGCAGCCTGCGCTGCATTTGTAGGCAAAAGATTTAGCTCCGCTAAAACTACGGCTGGTTCGCCCGTGCGCAAGCCGACTTCCACATTCGGAAATTCCCACAGATGCGCGTTCACTACGCCTGCGGGACGTTGCTGCACCAGAAATTTTCCGCTTACTTCGATGACGAACGCGAAAAAACGGCGAGCGGTGGCGGCTTCACGCTTGCCGAGATTAGGCAGCTCTGCCGTGCGTCCCGTCAGGAAAGCGACGCAAAGTTTTTGGATCGGGCAAGTCAGGCATTGCGGGCTGCGCGGCGTGCATAGCGTCGCGCCAAATTCCATCAGCGACTGATTAAGATGTGAGCAGGAATCAGGGTCGTGCGAAGAACGCGAAGGTGGCGAAGTAAGTTTCCCCTTCGTTTCCTTCGCCTCCTTCGCGCGACTAACTAATTCTTCCGCCAATTCCCATAGTCGCGCATTCATCGCCTTCTCTTTCGGATTTTCCGCAATGCCAAACACGCGCGTCAACACGCGGATGACATTGCCGTCGAGGATGGGCGTTGGCTGATTGAAAGCGATGCTGCAAACCGCCCCTGCCGTGTAGCGACCGATACCGGGCAGCGCGAGCACTTGGTCGAAGTTTTCCGGAAACTTCCCGCCATGCTCCGCGACGATGACTTGCGCGGCCTTTTGCAGATTGCGAACGCGCGTGTAGTAACCGAGCCCTTCCCAGAGTTTATGCAACTTGGCGGAATCCACTTCCACAGCGGCCTGAATCGTCGGCAACTCGCGCATCCAGCGTTCCCAAAAGGGAATCACCGTCTTCACCTGCGTCTGTTGCAACATGATTTCCGAAACCCAGATCGCATACGGATCGCGCGTGCGCCGCCACGGCAGGTCGCGGGCGTTCGTGGCGAACCACTCCAACAGCAGCGGAACGAGTGCCGAGATTTTTTTGATAGAATGAACAGAATTATCCGAATTATTTCCTGTCGGCACCGTCGCTGGCTGAGGTTTTTTAATTCGGTTCATTCGGTTAATTCTGTCTCAAGTTCGTTGCGGAGTTTAGGCGAAGGTTCTAGGATTTGCCAACTCTGTGAAGCCGCTCACCATCCACACTTGCAAGCTCACCGACGCGCAAGCTACCGCGTTGGAAGCGGCGCTCATCGCGCGGAGTTGGAAGACCCGCACCGTGCCGTATGCACGTTTCGCGTTTGAATCTGACAAGTGCAACATCGTTTTCTACGAGAGTGGTAAACTGGTAGTGCAAGGCAAGGGCACCGGCGACTTCGTGGAATTTGTGCTGGAACCGGAGATTCTTTTGCAGGCGAAAGTCGGCTACGAAACCGTGTTGAATCCCGACCTGTTGCTCCCACGCATCGGCGTGGATGAAAGTGGCAAGGGCGATTTTTTTGGGCCACTCTGCATCGCTGGCGTGTATGTGAACGAAACCGTCATTAAGGCTTGGACCGAAATGGGCGTGCGCGATTCCAAAAATATTTCCAGTGACAAGAAGATCGCCGAGCTCGCCGAGAAAATCCGCACCACACCCGGTTGCGTCACCGACACCGTCGTGGTGGGCAACGAAGCTTACAATCGCCTTTACGAAAAGATGAAGAGCGTGAACACGCTGTTGGCGTGGGGGCATGCGCGCGTCATCGAGAATCTAATGGGCAAGCGTTACCAGATGCATCCGCCGCCGGTGAAAGCCATCAGCGATCAATTCGCCGCTAGCAAAAGCGTGATTAAAAAAGCCTTGATGAAACAGGGTAAAGAAATCCAACTCGTCCAGCGGCACAAAGCGGAAGAGGATTTAGCGGTCGCTGCCGCCTCCATTCTCGCCCGTGATGGCTTTGTGAAAGGGTTGGCAAAGTTAGAACACGATTACGCGCAGAAATTTCCCAAAGGTGCGTCCGCCGCCGTGGATGCCGCCGCCAAACAATTCGTGACCGAACGGGGCGCGGAAAATTTGCAACGCGTTTCCAAACTCCATTTTCGCACGGCGCTGCGAGCGCAAGGTTTGCCGGAGCCGCCCAAGACGGAATGGCGGAAGCGATAAAATAAATTTAGAGATCATCTGTGCGTGAGCATCACGCATTCGGAGCAGAATTCACGCAAGGTTTGGCTTCAGTGGGTGGCAAACACTTCGTTTTACAAGACATTTCCGTTTGGCACGGGCTGTGCAAACGGATGCTTCGTCGGGCAGACGTATTAACCCTTAACTCCAAATGCGTATGATACCGGTTAAAATTCAATGCGGTTGCGGCCAACGCTATGCCTTTGAGATTGAGCCGGTCGGCGGACGGATGTCGTCGTCGGTGGCCTGTCCCGTCTGTGGCGCGGATGGCACGAGCGCGGCGAATGAAGCGATCGCCTTCACACTCTCGGTGCAGTTGTCGCAGCCTCGTTCCAGTCGAGAAATGGTGATGCTGTTGGCGGTGCTGGGCTGCCTGGTGGCGGGCCTCGCGGGCGTGGTCAAGGCGCTGAACATGACCGGCGGCTTCGACGTGTTGCTGTGCCTGTTGGGTGCCATCGGAGCGTTTGGTTTGGCCTTGTGTGTGTATTTCTGGCGTCGGTAACGGTGCGGGGTTTTGATTGTTTGCGCGCCGGGAATATTCCACAGTGACGTGACTATGACCGATACAATTCAATGGCCACAGGGCGAATTCACGCTGCTGACGTTGGTGAACCAGAACCGTGCGCTGGCAGAAAAAGTGGTGCGCCAAAAATTAGCGGAGGCCATCACCGCCAAAGCCGTGGTGCAGACCAAAAAGGGCGATAAAAAGGTTAAAGGCCAGTTCAAGGTAATCAGGCCGATGGCGTGAGTGACGGTGGCGCGGAAGACGAAACTTTGCGGGCGGGTGAAAATCCGCTAGGCTGGGACAAATGGCGAAACCAAATTTCATTGAACTGCCGGGATGCGATTCGATTCCGATCATTTACGAAGATCGGGCGGTGTTGGCGATTGATAAGCCGCGCGGCTGGATGTTGGTGCCGGATTCCTGGCGCAAAACGAATTGGAATCTGCAGACGGCGATTGATTCTTCCATTTTGGCGGATGATTACTGGGCGCGTTCGCGCAATTTGACCTATTTGCGGCATGTTCACCGGTTGGATGCTGACACGAGTGGTGTGATGCTTTTTGCTAAAAGCGATGGAGCCATGCGCGCGATGAGCGATATGTTTGAGTCGCGGCGAATGGAGAAAACGTATCTGGCGGTCGTCGAAGGCGTGCCGAAGGAAAAAGAATGGACGTGCGAACTCCCAATCGGTCCTGACCCGCTGAAATTCGGCCGGATGCGCGTGGACACCGGCGAAGAAGGCAAAGACGCCGAGACGCATTTCCGCGTGCTGTTAAGCAATGAGCGCTTCACTTTAATCGAAGCGAGTCCGTTGACGGGTCGCACGCATCAGATTCGCCTGCACTTAGCGGAATCCGGCTGCCCGATCATGTGCGACGAACTTTACGGGCATGTGGAAAAGGGTTTTCGCCTTGGCTTGCGCGCGGTTTGCTTGGCTTACAAAGATACTTTTTCACGGCGGCCGGTGAGCATCATCGCGCCAGCGGAAGGGTTTTTGCGGGAATTTGGATTAAAATTGACACCGGAATTACTGCAGTCGAAATGGGTGCGGCGACCGTTTGTGCCCAAAGAAAAAGGGCAGGGCGAAAAAACGCCGCTGCCCGCCAAAAAAACTTTATAGAGTCAGCCAGATAACTCGGCGCTTTTGTTCAAAGAAAAATCATTTCACGGCACGATCTAAGGCATTCAGCACGATGCCGGGCGTCAGCACTTCGGGTAGGACGGCGGGTTCGGTATCGGGATTTTTGGGGTAAACCAGCACCAGTGGCACGCCAGCACGGTTGAAATGATTGAGCTCAGTCGTGATGCGGTCAGGGAAATGCGTGTAGTCGGCCAGCAGCGCGATGGCATTCAGCTCGTGAATTTTCTTAAAAACTTCGGCCGTTTCGATACTGGAGCGTTTATTGACCTGACAGGTGAGGCACCAATCAGCCGTGAAATCTACCAGCACTGGACGGCCTGTGGCCCGAGCTTTGGCCACCGCTTCGGGAGTCCAAGGCTCCCACGCGATGCTTTCCGGATCGTGATTATTAATGGCCATATTGGCGGGTAATACCGGTTTCCGCCAATGCAATTGTTTTTCCAAAACCATAACGTAGCTGGCCAAAATCACGGCGACAAAGGTGACCAAACCCAGCAATCTGCCGCTGCGGGCGCGTTGGACGAATTCACCATAAATCCACGCGGCCATGGCAATCAGCACGAGAAAAATTCCGAGCCAAACAGCGCGCTCACCGTAGTTGCCAGCGGCCAGATTGAAGAGCCATACGGCCGTCAAAAACATGGGGAAGGCCATCGCCATTTTGAATTTTTCCATCCAGGCGCCGGGCTTGGGCAGAAATTTAAGCCACGCGGGATTCCATGTCAGCAGCACATAGGGTGAGGCTAAGCCCGCAGCCACTGCGCTGAAAATCAGCAACACCACGACGGCGCCTTGCGCGAACGCAAAGCCCAACGCGATGCTCAAAAATGGCGCGGTGCAGGGCGTGGCCAAAGCCGTGGCCAGCACGCCGTTAAAGAACGCCCCGGGCGCCCCGTTTTTTGCCGAAAGATCGCTGGCCGTATCCATGGCGCGGCCGCCCAGGGTGACTTCAAAAATCCCAAATAGATTCAAGGCCACGAGTGTTACGAGGGTTGTCAAACACACCAGAAAAACTGGGTTGCCGAACTGCATGCCCCAGCCAGCTTTGTGTCCCGCGGCTTTCACACCCAGCACAATGGTCGCCAGTGTCAGAAAGGAAACGAGCACGCCGAGTGCGTAAATCAGACCAAGCACGCGCACGCGGCGCGGCGAGCTTTTAGCTTCGCTGACAAAGCCAAGGATTTTCAACGCGATCACTGGCAAAACACAGGGCATGATGTTAAGAATAAGGCCGCCGATAAAGGCGTAAATCAGCATTCGCCACAGGGGCGGTGCTGGTTGAGCTGCGCTTTTGGTCGCTGCGACAAAAGGCTTTTCATCCACGGTCAACTTCACTTCCCGCGCCACTCCGCCGTTCACCAGCACACCACTGATTTCGTCAGGCCAGCCGCCAGAAAACTTTTTGACCAACTTGCGGAGAGCAATCGTGGTGGCGCCGCTCGAGACCGGTTCGGTGAGGCCTTGCAGTTCAAAATTATCATAGGCATAAGGGAAAAAATCAGCGCCAGCCGTTAGCCCCGCAAATTGTAGAACCAGCGGACGAGTGTCGCCGATGGCAGTCTTTTCCCATGAAGCATTAGCAGTCATTTCGCCAAGTTTGGGGACTTTTGATTGCCAATTCGTAATCTGCGCGCTCGCGCTCGCGACCTTGGATTCTGCCCCGATAGTTAAAATGCTGTGGATGGTCTTGCTGGCGGGAATGCACGAATCCTTACACTCCAGCCAAGAAACTTTGGCTGCAATATCCAGATTGCCAGGTGCCAGATTTTTCCCCAGTTTTAGCGGAACAATCAACATTACGGATTCTTCGTAACCGTAGGTGGTCACGTCTGCGGGGGGCAATTTTTTCGGCGCTGGCCACTGAGCTTCACCGGCTGTGACTCCTGCCGGAAGTTGCCACTTGATTTCGGTCGCCTGACCTGACTCGCCGGGATTTTTCCAGTAAGTGTGCCAGCCTGATTCCATCGTCAGTTGCACGCCCGCAAGAATAGTTTCGCCTGGCTGAGCAGCATCGGAAGCTAATAAAAGCTCGGCTTCGGTGTGCGCTGCTTTCAAAGCGAATGGCGAAAAGGATAACAAGGAAACTGCAAGCAGGGCAGCTCGGTGGATGATTTTGGATGAACTCATTGTAAAATTTATGACGCAGCCATTCTGCAGGATTGACCCTAAAATTTCGCCGTGCGGAGACATTAAAATATTTTTACCCATGCACACTGGAAAAAATTAAAAAAAAGTATTGCACATGAAAATCTATTTGATAATGTCTGCGCTCCTCTTCGCCTCAACAGGTGAAAGGACAGCATGTTTGCGGACCGATAACTGATTCCCATCTTGGGACAGGAATGATGGCCTGCTAACTCCTAAAGTTGCTGACAAAACTTTTGTTATTATGCCCGTAAAAACATTTAGACCACTGACGCCGTCCACGCGATACATCACGATCGCGGACTTCAGTGACATTACTAAGTC
>CAIWFB010000330.1 GCA_903911825.1 uncultured Verrucomicrobia subdivision 3 bacterium | reverse complement strand
TGAGGTGCTGGCCCAAGGTCGTAGGCTCCTTGGCGATTGGCCAACTCCTCGTCCAGACCGGCGCGACATCGGTGCGCGGCAGCGCTATATGCCGCTCACAAAAAGGCAACATCACGCACGAGGGACGGGGAATCGTCTTGGTGGCCGCGCCGGTGGCCGAGGCCGTGACGGTGACATTCAGCAGGACATAGCAAATCGTCTTGCCGAGCATCAATTCAAGCGTGACGGGTTTACCAAGGTTGACGTTGGAAATTTTGGTAATCGGTTCTTGGAACCGATACGCGTTAAGAGGTTTTGCCATGATGTTTTTTTGAGGGGTTGAGGGTTAGGCCAGCTTGGAACCGATGACCGGAATCTTGGAGACCAAGGACTTCACGGGCGGGAGCCAAAGCGGAGCGGTGACGGCAGCGATGACGATGCAAACGAAAATCGTGCCAATGTTTTTCCAATTGATATTTTTGAACATAGGGAGAAGCCAGACAGATTGCCCGGCGGTTGAACTGCGGTCGGCTTAGCGACTTTTCAGACAGGCGGCGGGGGGACATTTCCCGCTCGACTGGTTACTTAGCTCGCACCGATGGAAACACGATAAGGCGGAATCACTTTTTGCCAACTACCCCAAGACGCCCCGCTTTCCGTTCCGTTTTCCGCCTCAAAAGCGGGTTTTACAGGGGTTTTCCGGCTTTCATTTTCCGGTTTTAGCTTCCGGCGCATTTCCGGTTTTAGGTCGGCGGAAGAAAAACAGTTATTTTCCATTCCAAAGATGTTGGTTGAAAAACACACAAAAAATTGACAGAGACACCTAAAAGGTGTCTCTTGTTTTTATGCAAACGATGCAAGAGATCACCACTAAACATTTACACGACGCCACGGGCAAGGTGGTTCGCGCCGCGTTGGGTGGCAAAAGTTTCCGGGTAACACTGGAGGGCGGGCGCGGCGTGCTGATTGTGCCGGATAATTCCGAAGCGGACGCGAGTTGGGCGGAGATTATGAAGCCAGTTTACGCCGCGCGGGAAAACCGGAAAGAAGTTCGCCCTAACCCGATTTTGGCGGAGCGCAAAAAAAGGAATTATGCCACTAATCTACGCTGATACTTCGGTTTTGTTTGCCCATTTCCACCCGTGCGACGAATTCCACGACCGGGTTTCCGCCCTAGTGCAAAAACACGCGCCGGATTTCGTTTACTGGAATTGGTTGCGGTTTGAACTGCGTCATAACTTGAGGCAAGCCAACGTGGATACCGACGGGGCGGCGGCTTGGAAAGCGTTGCGGGCTGCCGAAAGGACCACCAATCGTTTGCGCTGGCAAACGGAGCTCTCCACCGAAAGGCTGATTGATGCCGCCGATGAATTGAGTGCCGATAAAATCCCCGTTTGCGGGAGTGGCGACGTGCTGCATGTGGCCGCCGCCCGCCGCGTGCATTTGTTAGTGGGGTTGGATGAGTTTTGGACGTGTGACGCCGCGCAAGCGGTGTTGGCGGAAGCGGCGGGGTTGCCCACTGTGCGACTAAAATAACCGCCCGCGCAACTCCGCGCGGCTGTCACGATTGAACGCGATGAATTCGCCCGTCGGCAATTCCGCCACTTGATCTACGCCGGAGAAATACGGACGCACCGCGTCCAAGTCGGCGGGGTCGTTCGTGTTGAAGCAAACCCATTCCGTGACACTTTTTCGCAGTTCCGGCGGAAAGTCTTTCGGAAATTGAGTGGAAAGCACTAGCCCCAGATTCACCGTGCGACTTTGCCGGGCAATCAGTTGAACCTCGTAAGGCATCTGCGCCGAAAGTTTATCCACATACATGGACATCTCATCGGCCAGCAGCACTTTTTTACCTTCGCCGCGTTGGCACACGGCAAACACCCATTGGCAAAACCAGCGGAACGCGCGTTTCTCCGGCAAATCTTTGCCCGGCTCCGCTTGGAACATCACGAAGGGATTGAACACGACCAGCCGCGTGGCCAGCGCCGCCTCACACTGCGCCGCCGTGCCGCACGGCGTTACGCCCAAGCGTTGCGCCGCTTCTAATTTCCAATCAAAAATGAAGACGCACGCGGCAGGCTCGGGGTTGGCGGCCTGCTCGCTCAAAATGTTGGCAAGGTAGCGGAAGACAAACGAAGTCTTGCCGCTGCCTTGCCGACCAAACACGAGCGTCACGGATGATTTGAGCGAAAAATCCGCCATTATTTTTTCTCCGGTTCCAGCGCCGCCTTTTTCTTAAGTTCGTTTTCGATAATCATCTGCTCAATTTTATCGGCCACGGCCATGTCAGTGGCCACGAGTTCGCCGCCGGTCATCAGCAAATCGAGCCAGTGACTATTCGCCGCGCCGGATACGCGGCGTTTATTCAGTTCAATCGTCGCCGCGTTGGCCAAGGCCGCATTAAAGTCGTTCAGCGCCTCCTCTTTGAAGTGCAAATCACGCTCGATCTCTTTTTCTTGCTCCGGTTGCAGTTCCAATTTCCGCACGCGCTTCATCCGCGCCGCCACGCGGAAGCGGTCGCCGATTTTCGTCAGGAGTTTAATTGGCCGCGCGAGCACTTTTTCCGTCCAAGCCACAAAGGTAATAGCAACCGGAGCGACAGGAGCACCAGCCACAGGCACAGGCAGAGCGTTTGGATCACCAGCCAGCGGAGCAACCGCGTTTGCACCCGTTGCCCCAACAGACGGCAACGGCGGCGGCAGAGCCGCAATCTTTTTTGCCGCATTAGCCGCATTCTTCCGGTCGCGGTCGCGTTGCTTATCCGCCTCAAGGGCTTCTGGCGAGCCCGCCACGAGGCCATCCGCGCGTTTTTTGCCGCCGCCGCGATGCCCGCCAAACGCCGCCGGCGGTTGACTCGCCGCCACAGCCACAGCCACAGGTTGCGCGGATGCGGAATGACCAGCCGCAGCCAGCGGATTTGAATGTCCCGGGTGGCCCGCCACAGCCACAGGATTTCCCGTTGGCGCTTTTGCTCCGGCGACGCTTGGAGCCGCCGCCACAGTTTTTTTAGAAAGTTCACTCATTTTTCCCTCCTTAGTTCCAAACGGGGTCAGACCAGCCCGGCTTAGCTTTCGGCTTGGGTGCCGCCTCAATCCGTTTCAACCGCTCCGCCGTTTCTTGGGCCAGTTGCTCTTTTTCAGCGGCGATAAATTCCGCGCGGCGCAGTTTTTCGTCGGCGGCGGTCAATTTGGCTTCGAGTTCGATTTCGCGCTCGCTTTTCGTGCCGTGGACGACGAGGGACGCCGCCGGGGGAGCGGCGGGCGCGGTGACGCCGGGGGCTGGTGGTGGATTAACGGGCGGAATTTCGACGGTTGGAATTTCAGGGGCAGGCGAATTATTTTCATCCATACGATTTTTGAGGTTGCGAGTTTCACGTTTCCGGTTTTCGGGACGTGCGCTGCCGATGCTGCCAAGTTTTCCGCCGTTGCCAATTACCCCAAGACGCCCCGCTTTTCAGTTTTTACGCGGAAAATTAAGATCGTGCTGCCAAACGAGGTTGAACTGTTTACCGCCGACCCCAGCCAGCGCGCGACGTTGCCGCTCCAGCCGTTTTCGACACGCCGGAGCGGCGCAGATGGCTTTGCCGCGCACAAACGCGCCACAGCCGCACGCGCAGAGCCGAAAGGGCGTAGGGGAATTGTCACACATGGCCAGCGCCACGAGCGCCGCGAGGATTTTGGAAGCGAACTGCGGACGGGCGGCGATGATTTGCTCAAGCGTGACGCCGTGCGGTTGCTGATTAAATGGAAAAAACGAACCGACCGGAGTCAGCCCTCCTTTCCCGTTTTTGGGGACAACATCTTTGAGCGAAGCGAACATCATAGTCAAGGCCGTTTGTTAGAATTCAGAAAATCTCTCAAGACTTGGACGCCTTGCACGCGCAAAGCGTCACGTTCCACTGTTAAATCCCCCCTCGTTTCTGCCGAGCGGAGCGAGCTATTATTTCCTCCTCTTTCTTTAAATCTTTCTTCCTGAAAGGAATTATTATTATGGTGTGCCCCTTTTTGGGGGCGAACGATTGCCCCTTTTTCGGGTGTCACATTTGCCCCGTTTCTAGGGCTATCAATTGCCCCTTTTTGGGGGCAATTGGAGACTAAAAAAAAGTAATTGATTGGCGGGCAGCCGCGCAGGCCGTCACACTTCAAATAATTACGTTCAACTAATTCAATGATGCGAGCTCGGGCGGCTTTGTCGTCCTTCAAACCACACCAGATGGCTACCTGTGACCACGGCAGCGGAATAGGCTCGTCAAATTTCCGCTTGGGTGAAACGTGAACGAAGCTGCAAACGCGCAGCAGCAGCCGCAGAGCGCCGTCGCTAATCGCTAAATCTTTTTCGCCACGAATCCGCATGGCTTGAATCCTAGAATCTTTCATTGTCCGAAGTCGTTAAACCAAGCTGGGGCGTCCGCCGTGGGGTCATTTACCATTTTGTCATTGTTTGCGTGCGTCGTCTCACAGTCCGCCCAGATCGTCGCTGGACGGCCCTTGCCGTGAACGCGCAGGCCCGTGTCACGAATTAGCCCGGCAGACTGCAATTCGTCCAAGCGCGGCCAGACGTGCTTGAGCGCCTTGCCCAGCGCGGCGGCAATTTCGTTAGCCGTCGCCCGTCCGCCCAGTTCGTGCCGGAGTTTCATCAGCGCCAGAGTGCGCAAGCCGCACCGCCGTTGCGCCGTGGTGAATTGATGGACGTTTTTAATCATGGAAAAAGTGAAAGTTGTTTTTTATCGCGGCTGTGACCGGCAAATTTTTGCCGCGTGAGCGCCAAAGAAGTTCCCCGCGCCGTGTAATGCGCCTTAAACCGCACCATCAGCAGCTCAGCGCGGTCGTCTTGCCACTTGAGCGGGCCGTGCCCGCGCACGTCCGGCGGCACGCCCAAGCGCGGCCACCACTTCCGCAAGGTTTTGGGAGCGCAATCCAGAGCGGCGGCGATTTCCTTCAAGTGCCGCACGTCACAGAGCGCGGATTTCCACCTTGAAATGCTTTTGCGTCGCGGATTCCAGTTCGTGCTGGATGCGAGCGCCGATGCCCGCCGCGATTTCCTTGGCGGTGAATGGGCGAATGATTTCATCTTCGCGCACGTTCGCCGCAGCGGTGCCCGAGACAGTGATTTCAAATTTGTATTTCATAATTCAATAAGGGTCTTCCGAAGGTTTCCGACGTTTAAAGGCCAGCGGTTCCACGTAGCGCGAGGTTCCGCGTGCCTTGGCTGAATTGCAGCGCGAGCACAACACTTGCAGGTTGCCCGCCACCAGTTGCCGACAGTAAAAAGACATCCGCGCCGCCCAGCTCAAGTTACCGTGATGCGACTTCGCGTCTTTCGTCGGCACGATCACGTCAAATTCAAGATTTTTGGTGTGACCGCACGCCGCGCATTTTTTGCCGAAGATTTCAAAGATGGCCTCGCGCTTGCGGGCCGCGTAGAGAGAGGTTCCGCACATAATTTTATTTAGTAGCCGCCAAAGTTTTTTCACACATGCGGCGATGTTTGGCGACCGTTGCCCGGGCGAATTCCGGCGTCTTGCCGACCGCGTAGCCGATACTGCGGAGGTCGTGGCCAGCTTGGCGCAGCCAGATCACCGCCGCGAAGCGCAGGCGAACCGCTTCCGCGCGATATTGGGCGTTGTAGCGTTTCATAACCCAGAAATGGCGCGGTGAAAGGCCAGCCAGCGCCCGAGCCGATGAGCGCGGCGGTTGCGGCGACGAATAGCGAGGAGTGCGCGAATGAATTTCACAGGTAACTCACTTTCGCAGTCACCGGCGCGGTGACAGGTTCAACCGATGCGACCGTTAAAAAAACAAGGTGCGGCTTGTTCAATTCAACGGCGGTCATTTGCGCCACTTCGACCGCTTGGCCGAGCGTCTCGAAAATTTTTCCGGCCGTCACAATGGCATCACCGCCGTTGATGAGTTGGCCGACTAAAAAGCGTTTTTCCATAGCTCAAAGAAAAGGGTTCTTGACAATTTCGCGGACGATTTTAGCCGCCGATTTGTAGAAATGGTGACGCGCAGTTTGGCGAGTTAATATCCAAGCAGCAGCAGCAGCAGCAGCAGCAGCAGCAGCATCAGCAGCATCAGCATCAGCAGCGATGCCCCACATATTCCAATAGGCCTTTCTCGCTTCGCATCGTGCGGCGAGCATTAGATTTTTATTCGCCTCGGTTGGGTGGGCTAGATACGTCTTTACAGCTTCCACACACAGGGCAGGGCGCTTTTCATCGGGAAAGCGTTTGGCGATGAAGGGCAGCGACATTTCGGCGAAGCGCACGGCTAATTGCCGAGCTTGGTCGAGTGTGATTTTGTTGGTGTGACGCAGGAGCCAGATGAGCCAATCGCCACGCGGACAGGTGCGATAGATTTTGGCCGCGTCGCCGTTGAGTTTGAGCGCGTAGGCGGAGCCGGTGGAGCAAGCACATTCTTTCTCCAACCATTCGGCGGTGATGATGAATTTAGATGATTTTTTAGGCATAGTTCAGCGGGTTAATTGTTGGCGAGGGCGGGACGTTGGGCGGCGAGGTCTTGTTCCAGCAGGAACAGGCCGCGGGAGACGGCGGCGACGTAGGTGATGCCGTGCTGGCGTTTGATGCGCGAGAGGCGGCGCTTGGTTTCACGGTCAAAGTCAAACGTGTTGAGTGACCGCTTTTTGGTTTTTGGTGGTAGAACTAATGGCATATTTAGCGGTTTTGTTGGTGTTTATCGGGCAAATGTCGCCCGTGTGACCCATGTATAACAAAGGAGACACGAAAGGTGCAATACAAATGTTGTTAAATCTTTACTTGGGCGTAGAGTGGCTACGAAGGGACAAGCAACACATGAAAACCACGACACAAAAACCAGCAGAAAAAAAGAATCGTCAGCGCAACTTTCGCCCGTCAGCACAGAACGAAATGCGCCTAGAGTTCGCCAGTCGCTTGGGCTTTAACGTCTCGGAAATTATTAACGAGGTGTTAGAAAAGGGAATGGATACTGTTCTAAAATCTAAAACCGAAGCGATGCAAAAAGAATTAAGTGGAATGGTGCGCGGTGGAGGTTTCGAACCTCCGACCCCTACCGTGTCAAGGTAATGCTCTACCACTGAGCTAACCGCGCACAAAAAGAGGACGCGCAGAGTGTCAATTGTTACGCTGGTTTGCAAGTGTGAATTCAGGTTGTCGTTGGAGGTATTTAGAAATTTGAACTGGCGGCGGCGAGTTGTTACGCTGCAGTCATGTCGAAAAAGACGGGGGAATCCCCCAAGCACGGATTCAACGATGTCATTGGCATCGTGCTGATTTTATTCATCGCGCTGCCGTTGCTGTGCGCGCAATTGTCGTTTGACCTGAACGACATTTCTTTCGTCACGACGCACTTGAATAAGCCGTTGCATAATTGGATCGGCCTGATCGGGGCCTGGCTGGCGTATGGTTCTTTTAGTTTGTTTGGAGGCGCGGCGTATCTGGTGCCGGTGCTGGCGGGAATTTTTGGCGTGAGCTTCTGGTTCGGTTTTTTCGGTTACCTCAAAGAACGCATCGGCTGGTCGCTGCTGTGGACGGCGGTTCTGCTGATTTCAATTTCGGGCGTTCTCTTCATGGCGGACGCCGGTGGTCAAAATGGACGTTTCCATTTGGTCAAAGGCATTCACAGTGCGGGCGGTATGTTGGGCTATCTCTCCTTCGGCCAGACGAGTAATTGGGAATTTGGCTTCTGCCTGTTGGGTAACTTGGGCGCGACGATTGTCTATTCGGCGCTGGGTTTAATCAGTCTTTTATTTCTGACGAATTTCCATCTCGGACACTGGATTCGCGCTGTGTTGCACAAAGATAATTTTGCCGCCGCCGAAGAAGTTCCGTCACCGGAAGAAGTTGCCTTGGAAAAACGGGCGAAGGAATTGGAGAAGCAAAAACGCGTGCTCGAACAGGAAGTGCAAAAATCTTCCAGTGCAGCGCCGGTCAGCCCAGCGCCCGTGCCCAGCGGTTTGGGGGCGGATGGTTTGCCGGTGCCTGAGCCGACCGTGCGCGATTTGAGCGTGCCGCAGAACAAAGGTTTGCGCGTCAACAAAACGACCTTGCCGCCGAAAGCGCCGAAGGAAGTCGCGCTTGAGCCGGAAGCAATTGAGGTGGGTGAAATTATTCCCGCCGTTGAAATCGCCGCAGCGACGACGGATGACATTCTCGGTAAAAAATCCAAAGAGAAGTTGGATGAAGAAGTTGTCGCCGCGGCCAAAACGGACGAGGCTGAGAAGGTTGAACCCGTCATCACGATTGCCGATGGTTCGGCTCCCGTTGCGCCTATCACCGCGCCGCGCCCAAAAATTTTGCCGCGCAAACCCAAGCCCATCACCGTCGCGTCCACGCCGCTCATCGGGAATTATCAGTTGCCCTCGATGGATTTTCTGCAACATCCAGACATGACCGCCAAGCCGACGGAGTCGAAGGAAGAACTCATGGCCAACGCGCGGCTCATGCAGCAGACGCTGGGGCAATTCGACATCGAAGTTTCACTCGGCGACATCACCAAAGGCCCGACGATCACGCGTTACGAATTACATCCTGCGCCCGGCGTGAAGTTGGAAAAAATTCTCGGCTTGAGCAACAACCTCGCCGCCGCGCTCAAGGCGGAACGCATCCACATTCTCGCGCCTGTGCCCGGCAAAAGTTCCGTCGGCGTGGAAGTTCCTAATTTAATTAAGACCAAAGTCATCATGCGCGATCTGTTCGAGTCGGACGAATGGCGCAATACCAAAGCGCGTATTCCCATCGCGCTCGGCAAAGACGTTTACGGCCATCCCATCATCGCGGACCTCGCGGAAATGCCGCACATGCTCATCGCCGGTTCCACGGGTTCAGGCAAATCCGTTTGTATCAATTCCATCATCGCCTCGCTGCTTTACCGCTTCTCACCCGACCAACTGCGCTTCGTGATGATTGATCCGAAAGTCGTCGAGATGCAGCAATACAACGCGTTGCCTCACCTCGTCGTTCCTGTCGTGACCGATCCGAAAAAGGTTCTCCTCGCGCTGCGCTGGGTCGTCAACGAGATGGAAAAGCGTTATCAAATCTTCGCGCGCGTCGGTTGCCGCAACATCAAATCTTTCAACGACCGTCCGAAGGATAAACCTTTGCCCACGCAAGAACCGGAATTGCCGCTCTTGTCCAAAAAAGAAAAAGTCGAGCCGGGTGCGGATGGTTTCGCCGTCGAGGTAGACGAGCAAATCGTCGTGCCGCGCGAAGACGACATCATCATTCCTGAAAAACTTTCTTACATCGTCGTCATCATTGACGAGCTGGCGGACTTGATGTTGGTGGCGCCCGCTGATGTGGAAATGGCCATCGCCCGCATCACGCAGATGGCGCGCGCGGCGGGCATTCATTGCATCGTCGCCACGCAACGTCCGTCGGTGGACGTCATCACCGGCGTTATCAAAGCGAACATTCCCGCGCGCATCGCGTTCCAAGTTGCCAGCCGCGTGGATTCCCGCACGATTCTTGACGCAATGGGCGCGGACAAATTGCTTGGTAAAGGCGACATGCTATTTCTCCCGCCTGGTTCCGCGAATCTCAAGCGCGCGCAAGGAGCGCTCATCACCGATCAGGAATTAGAAGACATCGTCGGCTTTATTGCCAAGCAGGCCAAGCCGAGTTACGAGGCGGAGATTCACAAACAACTTTCCAAGCCGTCCGCACCCACCGACATCGAGAGCGGCATTGATGAAGACGAAGAGATCATCCAGCAATGTATCGAAGTCATCCGCAGCGAACAGAAAGCCAGCGTCTCGCTCTTGCAACGTCGCCTGCGTCTCGGTTACGGACGCGCCGCGCGCATCATGGACGAACTGGAAAATCGCGGCATCGTTGGCGAAAGCAACGGCGCCGAACCGCGCGAAATCCTCATTGATCTCGACGGCGGCGGAGCGGCGGGCGGGCCGAATGGAGTTTGAAAAAGGAGTTTTTGACCGAATGAACAGAATTTTCAGAATTCAATTTCTGATTTTCAATTCTGTTACTTCTGTAAATTCTATCTAAAAAAATTACGGCTTAATTCTGCGGATATTGCCAGACCCAATCGCCTTGCTCGCGTTCGACGACACCTTTCTTGGATAAAACGACTGTTCCTCCGTCATCTTTCTCGTTCCAGCCGACGGAGTAGAGCACGAATTTTTCTCCGTCCGTGTGGCGATAATGCAGCGGTTGGCCATTGATCAGATCATGGGGCAGTTGGGCGATGAATTGTGGCGTGAGCGCCGCGAGCGTTTCAGGATATTCGTTGTGCGCCAGACGGTAGCGTTCCAAGGCGCAGCCCACCCGGGCTAAATCAACCTGTGCTTGAATCATGGTAAATTTTTTGATGCCGCTCGCGATGGCTGGGAAAACCGCCTGTGCCTGAACTTTGTAATAAGAATAATATTTCGCTTGGGCCTGCATGGCTGCTTGGGCCTCACGCAAGGCTGCGGGCGATACTGTCCGATTGGTCGTATTCACTAGCGGCACAATGAACTGTTGGTGCATTTGAGCAAAAGCCAATTCAGTTCCGTAAAAAAAAGCGGCTGGTGCCCAACGCAGACTGAGCGTCACGATTTTATTGGTTCCAGAACTATCGTCCACGGATTCGATCTTGCGGGTGATGCGCTGTTTTTCAATGGTGGCAATCGCGACTACTTTCTCGCCTCGCATAGCGAACTCGTAGTCGGCGAAAAAATCTTCGTTCGCCAGCGTTTGTTCCAGTTCTGCGAGTTGCGCATCCGTCCAGCAGTGCTGTGCGAAACCTTCATAGACTGGCTGTAGCGTGATAGCGGTAATGGCGATGCGCACCAGGTGCGAGATGAGAAAGGGTTGTTCGCGGATACAATCGCTGACGCGGAGCAATAGCTTGATGTCTTCCAAGGCTTGGCTGCCCTCGTGATTTTGTTCTTCCGCCAGAATCCGCAGTTGAAGGAATTGCGCGGAGCGTTTCATGTTCGCCAGCCAAGGCAACAACTCGCTGGCGGAATCAAATCCGTTTTCGTAGTTCAGCGGAATCCGTGCGTGCGGTCGCCGACTGGCTTGCCGCAATTCTTCCAAGGCCGGATTAAAACTACTCAACGCCTTTAAAACATCAGCGGCGGGTGTTTGGGGTGGTGAGGCAAATGGGAAACCGTTGGTTTGGCCTTCGGGTGAGGCGTTGTAGATTGCAAAATACTCCTGCCATTCTTTCAAGTTGCTCAATTCGCCTTTCTGCCAATTGCCGCCGTGTTTGGGCCATTTCTCCGAGTCACCGCGATAGATGTTGAAATTCATCCGGTAAGTTGGCTTTCCAGCTGGGTCAGAATCTTCGCTGTCAGAATGATTCAACGCCTTGACCACAATCGGCGCGCAGAAAAAATTCTGGTCATCCGGCACAGCTGGCGGGATTACCGAGGCAATGTCGAGACGATCACCACGAGTGGCTGCGGCTTGTTTATAGTTTTCCCAAGCACGTTTTATGCGCCAATTTTCTTCCGTGACCAGTGCCGCCCCAAGCGTGGTAAGCACGGCGAGGCCGATCAACCCCCAGCGTAGCAAGCGCCAGCCCAGTGTGCGTTTAGGCTTTTCGTTCATGTCAGTAAGAAGGTAGCGGTTTTGGTGCGTGGTCGGGGCGACGAGTTTTTGGGTGGCGTGAGCTCCGTTGCAATCGCATGGTCAGCAAACAATTCATTCACCCAGCGTTGCTGGTCACGAGCACTGAGCATCATCGGAGTGGAGTAGACTTTACCGTTGGGTGCCGGCTCGCGTTGCGCCACGTTGACCGCAAAGATCAAAATCCAAATCGTGGCCAGCCCCGTCCAAATCCGCCGACTGGGCAAAATCAGTTCCTCCCAAACTTTGGTTAAGCCACCAAGGCACCCTGTCGCCAAGCAGGACGCCCAACTGGGTGTCTTGGCGTCTTGGTGGTTTAACTCCGCCAACATCTGGCGACGGATGGCGTCAAGCTTTGGCGTGGCGACTTGATGGCGGGCAAATAAAAGATCACGCGGCGTTTTCATTTTTGGCCTCCAGTAATTTGCGTAGGGATTTCTTGGCGTAGTGCAATCGCGATTTCACCGTGCCGACCTGCGTTTCGGTAATGCGGGCGATGTCTTCGAGCGGAAAATCTTCGACGTAATGCAGCAACAACACCGCGCGACGGGGCGGGGGAAGTTGTTCCAGCAATTTCATAAACGCGGTCTCTGATTCACGGCAGATGAGCAAATCATCCGGGCTCGGTTCAAATTCATCCATTCTTCCCGGGATTTCGTCGAACAGAACTTCTGTTCGCTTACGCCAGCGTTGGATGACTTTCTGATGCGCAATGCCGAAGAGCCAACTGCCAAATTTGTTGTCCTCGCGCAGGCTACCGAGGTGTTTGACGGCGGCGATGAACGTCTCTTGCACCAGATCAAGGCTGGCCTGTTCGTCGCGGACGAGTTCAAAAACGTAAACATACAGTGGCAATTGATAACGCCGGAAGAGCGCGTCCCAAGCCGCCGGATCTCCGACGCGGGCTTGGCTAACGGGTAATGGTTCGTTGGGGGCCACTTCTGGCATGTTCAATAAGAGGAATGCGCGAGGCGAGCAAAGGTTCAAACGAATTGCGTTTATTGGGTGGGATACCGCCAGACCCAATCGCCGTGTTCACGATCTTCTTTGCCGCTACTGTCTTGGGCGGTGAGTCCGCCATCGTCGGTTTCGTTCCAGCCCACGGAGTAGAGGCGGAAGTTTTCCCCATCCTTGCAGGAATAGATCAGGGCTTTGCCGCCAATCACATCATGCGGAATCGTTTCGATGAATTGCGGGGTCAGCGCAGTAAGTGAGGTGGGGTATTTGGCGTTCGCCAAGCGGTAGCGTTCCAAGGCACAGGCGATCCGGGCTTGATTCACCCAAGTCTGATTGCGGGCCATCGTTTCAGTAGCTTTGGTGAAATTAGGTATGCAGACGGCCGCGATAAAGTTGTAAGGAGTCCGGTGCTCCAGAGAAAGTTCAATGCGTCTGGTGGTCGCTAAAGCTTTGTAAGGCGTTATGGTTTTGTTGGTGAAGTCCATCGCTTCAATGATGCTGCTTTCCAACGTGGCGACGATGGCTTTGTTCTGTTGAATCCAACCGCTGGGCACAAACCATGAACCCAGTTCAGAGGCAAAATTGGTTTTGATGCCTACGGCACTGGCAATTTCGTTTACCTGCATGAGGTCGAGCATGTGACAAACTCCGGCGCGTTCCCCGCGAAAGGAGTCGCCCACGACTGCGAGCAGGTCAAGTTCCGCGAGCTGTTTCTGGAGCGCGACCAGTTCCGGTTCGCTCCAGATATGTGATTCGATGCCGCAAGCAATGGCGTCCGTATAAAGCCCGGCGATGGCGGTGTGAACCATAGCGCCGACGAGTAAGATTGAGCGGTTCTGCCGGATTAGCGTCAGGTTTAATCGATGCAGCAGGGTGAGGTCTTCCAGTGCCTTGGCGGGTTCGTTGAGTAGTAGGTAGCATTTGGCCCGGTGGGTGAGCAATTGAGCGATCAGCCGGCAGCTTACAAAATTTGGGATTGGTTGGCTAAACGGGCGGGAATAATCGCCGTCCATCCTTGCGGCGGGACGTTGAGCGGCCGCACGAATTTGGGCCAATTCAGTCTTACAGCTAGCGCTCCAAGCGATGTAATTGCTGGCTGAAATTTCGGTGATGTTGTTTTCAGAATTTTCCGGATGAGAGAGCGAATTGAGGGTCAGACCGGAAGAGTTGGTGGCACCTTTGACAAACCACTCCGTCATCATCGGGGCCTTGTAGAAATTCTGTTCGTCCGGCACGGTGGCGGGAAGGTAGTCATTCCAATCCAGTGATTCTCCGCGCGCCGCGATTTCTCGCTCGCACTTTTCCCAAGCACTCAAGCCGCGGGCATTTTCTTCGGCGTAGAAACAGGCGGCGATGACGTTGACGATGGCCACCGCAACGAAGGTTCGCCAGAGCAGGGTTTTCCAGGAGTTGGTCATAATCTGTTTATCGGTGTGTTTGGCCAGAACTGAGCTTGCCCGCGCCATTATGAAGCCCCGCTAAGGCATAAAAGTTTCAAACTATCCTGCGCTCGGCATTTTCCAAGATTGCCAAGTGTGCGTCAAACGCGCTAAATAAGAAGAATGTCAACGGTTGCCGAACAACTCCGCGCGGCGCGCGAGGCCAAAAACCTCACGGTCGAGCAGGTCGCGGATCTGACCAAGATGCGCACGGATCACGTCCGGGCGCTGGAGGAGGGAAATTTTAGCGCCTTCTCCGCGCCGATTTATATTCGTGGTTCGGTCAAGAATTACGCCAGCGCGCTCAAGCTGGACGGTGCCAAATTGCTCGTGGAATTGGCGGAAGAACTCAAGGGCACGGAGAAATATAGCGAGCCGCCGCCGCTGACGGAGTCGCGCAAAACGATTTTGGATCAAGTCACGCTAGTGTTGGCGAAGTTGAATTGGAAATTGGGCTTCGTCGGCTTGGGCATCATCGTGGTGGGAGCGATTGCGATTTCCAGTTTTCTTGCGTGGCGGCATCACAAAACGAGCGACCCGCTCAAGAATCTTCCGCCGGCGGTTTATCAACCGGCTAATGCTAGTGATACGTTGCCGTTGCCAGGACATCGTTGAACCAGATTTAAAACTGAAAACCCCGCAGCATAAACTGCGGGGTTTTTGTTTGGTGACATGAACAAAAACGCCGGTCACGGGAGATTCCCAGTGACCGGCGTGTTGAAGTTTTTTCTAAATCATTTCACCGCATCTTTGGGCACGAGCGTGATGCTGATGATGCCCATGCGTTTGTCAGGGCGATCTTGCGGGTGAGTGGGCGTGGTGCCGATTTTTTCCAACACGTCGTCACCTTTGATCAATTTGCCGAAGGTGGTGTATTGGCGGTCGAGGAAAGTCGGGTCGCCGTGGCAGATGAAAAATTGTGAGCCAGCGGAATCTGGATTGTTGGAGCGGGCCATGGAGAGCACTCCGCGTTTGTGGGAGCGTTCGTTAAATTCCGCTTTGATCTGGTAGCCGGGACCACCGGTGCCCCACATGTCTTCCTTGCTCGGATCTTTGGTCAGCGGATCGCCGCCTTGGATCATGAAACCCTTGATGACGCGGTGGAAACAGGTGCCGTCGTAAAAACCTTTCTTGGTGAGTGTCTTGAAATTCTCGACGGTTTTCGGGGCGACGTCCGACCAGAATTCGACGACCATGTCGCCTTCGGTGGTTTTGATGATTGCGACTTCGGAGTTAGCAGTAGTGCTCATGTTCGTAGTAGTAACGGGCGGGGTGTTGGTTTTGGTGTCCTCGGCTCGGCACGCGGTGAGTGCAGCAAACAAGCCAAAGGCGCAGAGTAAATTAAGTGCTTTCATGGGCGGAAAATTTTCCAGACCGGCAGGCAAAAGTCACGCGCGTAATGGAATCATTTCTTACGTGGCGGATTCTTCGGCGCGTTCATGGAATCCGTGATCAGGCTGCCCCGCGGGCGTCGTTCCCTCATCACCAACAAGATTACAAGCGTTCCGGCCAGAAAGAGTGCACCCGTGGCCAGCAGCACCAGCAGGCGATAGCGCGGGTCAGCATCAGATTTTGTTTCAGCGACGATCTCATTGGTCTTGGTAACGGTCATTTCCACTAGCGGATTAGTAGCTAGGGTCGGTGACGTCGCGTGGGGTGGCGCGGAAATCGGCGCAACCTTGGCCGGTATCGGCACGGGTTGGGACAACACTGGCGGGTTGGTGACTACGGGCGCAACGACATTGCTGGTGGTGGATGCCACCGATGAGTTGCTCTCTTCCGGCGCGGTAGGAATTTGCGCGATGTTGGTGCTGACATTTTTGCCCACGATGATCAGCGATGGGGCCGGGGTTACCACGGGCTTAGGCGCGACGGGCGGATTGGTTGGCGGCTTGGGCGCGAGCGCTTTGATCTCTTCTGGCAACAGTGGGAATTGCGGCAAGTTGATGCCGCCGGGCGGAAAGTTGACGGTGCAGGCCGTGAATTTCCCCTCTTGCGTGCGGAATAGCAGCACGATGGGTTGGCTCACTTTTTTGCGCTCGGCGAAATTTTGTTTCAGTGTCTGATTGATGCCGTCGTTATAGGGCGTCCAATTGATCTCGCTTTGGCCATCGCAGAAAATGATCACCGTGAGCCGTTGGGAATTTTCAATCACCTTGCCCAAAGTCGGTTGCAACGCCGCCAAACTGGTTTCACCGGAATATTTTTGTTTGCGCAGAAACGTGGTGAGATTAGTGAACAAGGTTGGCGCGTCGGCCGGTTGCCAAGTAGCCATGGGAAATTGGCCGGAACGTGTTTGTTGATCAAACGTCCACACCGCTACCTCATCGCCGGTTTTCAGATAACCATCCAGACTGGTCTTGAAAATTTTCATCAACTCCGCCTCCGTGGCGGGCAGCCGCTTTTTCATCGCCGATGAAGTGTCAAAAATCAGCAGCCAACGGCCCGGTTCAACGGCGCGTCCCGGCAACGCGAAAAAAATCAGTGCCGCCAGCACCGCAAAAAAACTGCGGGTGGTGGTTTGGGAGCGGGTGGGATGATTCATGATATTTCAGCGCGTCCGAAAAAACTGACTGCGCTCGGAACGGTTGTGATTGTTCAGGTTTTCGGCCAAGTCCGCCAGCGCATTCTGAATCATGCGGATGAAGTTCTCGCAGCTCGCCACGGAACCACCGAAGGCACTGACCGTGTCGCGCTCGGCAAAATCATTCGTCACCACTAGCACTTCGCCGTAAGGCTGAAAGCGGTGCGCCGCGCGTTCGATGAGATCATCCGCTGTCTGGCCAGATGTGGAGAACAGCACTTCAATCGGTTTGCCTGCCGTGTTTTTCGGCTTCATTTTGCGATTGCCTCGGCCATCAAAAAACACCGTCACCGGCGTGCCGCAGGCGTCCTGATAATGCGTAAGCATTTCCACCAACGCATCCCGTGCGGCCTCAGAATGACGCGCGGAACCTTTCGCCAGCTCCGGCCAACTATGTAGCAGGCTGTAACCGTCAATGAGGATTCGCACGAGCGCCATGTCTTCAGTTTAACGCTTCAGCGCGACGGGCCAAACTGATTTCGTTACTGTAAAATGGCTTTTTCTTTCGCCTTCCATGCAGTTTAATGAGCGCCCAAATCGCATGGCCGCCTTATCCACCAAAGCCAACCGCCGCATCGCTGTTCTCGCAGTGATTATTTTTGCCTTCGATCAACTCACCAAATGGCTGGTGCTGCGCTCGCTAAATGTCTGGGACGAACGCGTCGTCATCCCTGGCTTTTTTAACTTCGTGCACCGGCAGAACACCGGCGCGGCGTGGAGCATGTTCACCAACAACAACGGCACACTCGCAATCGTCGCCATCATCGCGTTAGTGGCGTTGTTTTTTGTGCGCCATCATTTCAATGCCCATACGCTGCTCGGCCAGTTTGCCTTTGGTCTGATTTTTGGCGGTATTATTGGCAATCTTACCGACCGCTTGTTGCCCTCGCGCCATGCCGTGGTGGATTTCCTGTATTTTTATCTGCCTCGTCGAGGCGGTGGCGAACTGGGTTTCCCAGCGTTTAACATCGCAGATTCCGCCATCTGCACCGGCGTAGCGCTCATCTTCATCATCACTTGGAAGCACGAGAATTCGCCCAAACCTACCGCGGAAAGTTCCTCGTGAGCACGCGCACGGAACATTTCACCATCGAACACTCGCAGATGAATCTGCGGTTCGACACGTTCCTGCGGGAAAAATTCCCTGCCGTTTCGCGCGGGGCCATGCAGCGGCTCATCGAACAAGGCCATGTGCGCGTGAATGGCAAAGCTGTTAAACCCACGCACGCTCCGCGCGCCGGTGAAACCGTGGAAGTCCATTGGCCCGAAGCGCGGCCTGCCGAAGCGCAGCCGGAAGATATTCCGCTCGATGTTCTGTTTGAGGATAAGTCTCTGCTCGTCATTAACAAACCTGCTGGGCTTGTCGTGCATCCGGCGGCTGGCCACGAGGAGCACACGTTGGTCAATGCGTTGCTCCATCACTGCAAAGGTTCTTTGAGTGGCATCGGTGGTGTGGCGCGACCAGGCATTGTGCATCGGCTTGACAAGGAAACTAGCGGTTGCCTTGTGGTCGCGAAAAACGATGAGACGCATATCGCGTTGGCGGAGCAGTTCGCCGGGCGCACGGTGAAAAAGATTTATCACGCTCTCGTCTGCGGTGTGATTCCGCGTGATGCCGGCGAAATCCATGCTGCCATCGCGCGTCACCCCACGCACCGTAAACGCATGGCCGCGCACGACGATGGTGATGGCCGCGCCGCGCACACCAGCTACCGCGTGCTTGAACGACTGAACGCTGCTACGCACGTTGAGGCGCAGATCCACACGGGCCGGACGCATCAGATTCGCGTGCATTTCCTGCATCTTGGTTTTCCGGTGGTGGGTGATGAAACTTACGGCCTGAAATACAACCTGCGGCTCAAGGAACAGGTAAATTACTCTGCGCCCCGCGTCCTGTTGCACGCCCACGAATTGACCTTCACGCATCCGCGCACGGAAAAAGTTCTGAAATTTTCCGCCCCGCTGCCGGATGATTTCAAGAAGGCGTTGAAGTTCCTCAAGATAAAATAAATTTGTTCGCCCCCTGCGGCAAATTTTTGCATATTCCTGCGGATGAAATCGATGACGGGTTATGGGCGCGGGGAATGTGCGCAGGACGGCTTCAAACTCACCGTGGAGTTGAGTTCCGTGAACCGCAAGCAGGCCGAAGTTTCGGTCACGTTGCCGCGTGAAGTAGAATCGCTCGAATCCCAGATCCGCGACGCCATCAACCGTCACGTCGCGCGCGGTCGCGTCAATGCCCGCGTCACGCTTGAAGCTGCCGAAGGTAAACTTTCCGCCCGTAAACATATCAACGAACCGCTGGCCAAAGCTTACGCCGCCGAATTTGCGCGGCTGGCCAAGCAGTTGAAACTTTCTGGCGAAGTGTCGTTGGATCAGGTGCTCCGCGCACCGGGCGTTTTCCAGACGGATGAAGATTTGGCGGGCACGGAAGATTTGTGGCCGGCGGTAGAGAAGGGCTTGAACCAATCGCTCGCCGCACTCATCAAGATGCGTGAACGCGAGGGGGCGCATCTGGCCAAAGATTTGTCCGCCCGCGTCAGTGTGATGCGCGCCTCGGTGGATAAGGTGCAGAAGCAAGCGCCCACGACGGCGGAAAATTACCGCCAGAATCTGCTCGAGCGCATCAAGTGCGCGGGCGTCGAGGGTATCGCGCCGGACGACGAGCGGATGTTGAAGGAAGTGGTTTTGTTCGCGGATCGCTCGGATATTTCCGAAGAACTAACGCGGCTGCAGAGTCATTTTCAGCAGTTCGCCGATTGTGTTAAATCCAAGGAACCGGTTGGCCGCACGCTGGATTTTCTCGCTCAGGAAATGAACCGCGAAATCAACACCATCGGCTCGAAGGCGAACGACGCGGTGATTTCGCGCGAAGTGGTCACACTCAAAGCGGAATTGGAAAAGTTCCGTGAACAGGCGCTTAACGTGGAGTAAACGAACATGGCTAAAAAGAATCCAGCTCCGTTATTGATTTTGATTTCCGCGCCGTCCGGCGGCGGTAAGACCACCTTGTGCGACCTCCTGCTCGCGGCGCGTCCCGACATGACGCGCGCGATCACTTGCACCACGCGCGATCCGCGCGCGGGCGAGCGCGACGGCGAGGATTACCATTTTTTTGATGCCGGCGAATTTTTGAAGCGCTTGCAGGCGGGAAATTTTCTGGAGCACGCCACGGTTTACGGTCACAGCTATGGTATTTTGAAGTCCGAGCTGCTGGCAAAATTACGCGAGGGCAAAGATGTTTTACTGAACGTGGATGTGCAGGGCGCGGCTACGATTCGCGAGCGCGCAGCAGATGAGCCGGAGTTAAAAAAAGCTTTGGTCACAGTATTTTTGACGCCTCCGACCATTGAGATTCTTGAGGAGCGACTCAAAAAACGCGCGCAGGATTCACCGCCAGTCATTCAGAAACGGCTGGCGGTGGCCAAGCAGGAAGTCGCGCAGTGGAAAAATTTCGATTACCTATTATTCAGCACTACGAAGCCGGAAGATTTGCGACGGATGATGGAAATCGTCGAGGCGGAAAAGATGCGGGTGGCGCGGTCGGTGGCGCCGGAATTTTAATGACCGGGTGGCCGATAGGAAATCAGCGACGATTAGCGCGGATTAGTGGTATAAGCTAAATTCAAAACATGAGTGCTAAAATTATTCTTGGTGTGACCGGCTCCATCGCCGCGCACAAAGCGGCGGATTTAGCCTCGTTGCTCACTAAGGCCAAATTCAACGTGCGCGTGGTGATGACCGGTGACGCGCAGAAATTTATCACACCGCTGCCATTCAAAACGCTGACACGCAACCCAGTCGTCACGGATCTTTACGACGAAGATGAAGGTTGGAAGCCGACGCACATTGATTTGGCGGACACGGCGGATTTGCTGCTCATCGCGCCGGCGACGGCGAATGTCATCGCCAAATTAGCACACGGTTTGGCGGATGATGCGTTGAGTTGCATCGCGCTGGCGCTGAATCCCAAGGCGAAGATTCTGATCGCGCCGGCGATGAACGGAAAGATGTGGCTGCACGCGGCGACCCAGGCCAATGTCGCGACACTAAAAAAGCGCGGTGTGGAATTCATCGGTCCGGACGAGGGGATGTTATCGTGCGGCTACGAAGGTGTCGGGCGTTTGTGGCCGGTAGAAAAAATTGCGGCGCGCGTGGTGAAAATTCTTCGTTAAATTTCCATGAAAACCGGCCGCGAGCCTTTGTTGAAGCGCCTGCCGGCTTTGTTTGAAATCCCCGCGTTGGATGCCGACCGCGCGCGGAGGCGCATTCAATTCATGGAATGCAATGTGATGCTGCCGGTGAAGGTATTCATCGTAGCGCTCATTTTTTATTCCTTCGAATATTCGCCGTGGATCGGTTCGATCGGCAGCACTTCGGATGTCGTGGTGGAATCAGTGCAGGCTTCGTTTGGCTTTTATCTTTTCATCAGCGCGGCTTTGGCGATTCCGTTGTTGGCCGCCCGGCGTTTGCCGTTGGCAGTCTTACAGTGGACGGCGGTAACGAATGCGTTGGTGGACGGTCTTTTTCTGGCGGCGATGACGCTGGTGACCGGTGGGATGGACAGTATTTTGTTCTGGGTATTCATTGGCTTGATTTTGCGGAATGCCGTCAGCGTGCCGCCGGGTTTCTCACAAATTTTCCTCAATTTTGCCATGAGCCTGTGTTACGTGCTGGTGGCGGTTTTGGAGTTTTCCGTGACGAATAATTTAGACGATGCGACGCAACGGATTTTAGATTTCAATGCGCAGGAGGAATTGGGTGAACCGCTGGTGTTGCGGTTGGTAGTTCTGTGGTTAACGACGATTTGTTGCTCGGGGCTAGAATTGCTTTTGGAGCGGCAGCGATTGGCTGCCGAAGAGGCTGGAGAATTTGTGGCGCGGGAAAATCAATTGCGCGCGGCGGGGCGACTGGCGGCTGAATTTGCGCATCAAATCAAAAACCCACTGACCATCATCAATAATGCGGCGTATTCTTTACAGCGGAGCGTGCGCGAGAAAAAACCGGTGGCTCCGGAGCAAATCGAAATCATTCAAGAAGAAGTGAGCCGGGTAGATCAGGTCATCACGCAGATCATGGGGTATGCGCAATTAAGCGAGGGGCGTGTAGAAAAGTTGGAGGTTGTGGAAAAGATTGATGCGGCAATCGGGCAAGTTTTTCCACCCGCTGTGCCAACGGGTATTTCGGTGCAGAAAAAATTGAACGGGACTTTCCCGCCCTTGCTGATGCAGCGCGGTCACCTGACTGAAATCATCGTGAATTTGTTGCAGAATGCCCGCGAAGCGCTGGGCGATCAGGGTAAGGTGACAGTGACGGCAAGCTGCCTCCGCGATAACGTCGTTGTAATTTCTGTGACGGATGATGGGCCGGGAATTCCGCCCGCGCGGCTGGAGCAAGTTTTTGAAGCTTACTTTACCACCAAGGCAAAAGGCACCGGTCTGGGCCTGGCCATTGTGCGGCACAACGTGGAGCTTTATGGCGGCACGGTGCGAGTGGATTCCACCCTTGGACAAGGAGCGACCTTCACGGTAACCTTTCCCGCGAAATCGCAGAACCGACCGATGAACACATGAGTGCTCCGTTGCCACCTGTCCTCGTCGTGGATGACGAGAAAAATATGCGCCGCTCTTTGCAGTTGATGCTGGGCGATGAAGGCTATGCCGTGCGCGCGGTAGAATCCGCCGAGGAAGCATTGGGTTTACTGGCGCAGGAGGCATTTTTCATGGTCATCACCGACGCTCGTTTAGGCGGGATGAGTGGCTATGATTTTCTGGCCAAGGTAAAGAGTCATTGGCCGGATCTGCCGTCGCTGATGATCACGGCTTACGCCACGCCGAAGCTGGCGGTGGAAGCTATCAAGGCCGGTGCCATGGATTATCTCGCCAAGCCTTTTGCGCCGGAAGAATTGTTTCTGGCCGTGGCCCGTTGTGCGGAACGGCACCGGTTGTTGCGTGAAAACGCGGCCTTACGCTCGCGTTCGGGGGAGGTTTACGGCTTGGAGCAGATCGTTGGCGAATCTACCAAGATGCGGGAACTGCGTCAGTTCATTCGCACGGTTGCGGCGACGGATGCGCGCGTTTTGGTGCTCGGCGAAAGCGGCACGGGCAAAGAACTGGTCGCGGGTGCGCTTCATAGTTTGAGCGCCCGTCGAAACGAACATTACGTGCGCATCAATTGTGCGGCGATTCCGGAGACATTGTTGGAGAGCGAATTGTTCGGCCACGAAAAAGGCGCTTTCACCGGCGCGATCAAGCAGAAGCTCGGGCGCGTGGAAGAAGCGGATGGCGGCACGATTTTTCTCGATGAAATTGCGGACATGGGCAAGCCGCTCCAAGCGAAATTGCTGCGTTTTTTGGAAGACGGATCTTTCACGCGCGTCGGCGGCACGGAAGAATTACGCGTGGATGTGCGGCTTGTGGCGGCGACAAATCGCGACATCATCAAAGCGATTGAGACGGATGAATTTCGCGAAGACCTTTTTCACCGGCTGAACGTCGTGCAGTTTAACCTGCCGCCGTTGCGTGAACGCGGTGAGGATGTGGTGTTGCTCGCTGACCATTTCCTGAAAATTTTCCGTGCCAAGATGGGCAAGAGCACCAAGGGTATTTCGTCCGCTGCCCAGCAGAAATTACTGGTGCAGCCCTGGCCCGGCAATGTGCGCGAACTTCGTAATGCCATCGAACGCGCCCTGATTTTGGAAACGAATTCGGAGATTCAGCCCGCCAGTTTGCCAAGCTTCTCGCTCGAATCGCGTATCCAAAAGCTCGCCAATAATGCCCCGCTGCCGGGGGAATCCTTGGAAGCCGCCCTGGAGCGCGTAGAGCGCGAAATCATCCAAAGCGCTTTGGAGCAAAGTAATTTCAGCCTGACACGTGCGGCGGAACAGCTTAAGCTCACGCGACATTCATTGCGTTATCGGATGCAACGATTGAATATGAAAGTTGTCGGAGCTGATGTCGGCGAACTGCCGCCAGCTTCCTCGGTTTGAATGCCCCATGAGCCCCTTTGACCTACCATCTACCGGCAAGTCCGCTGACTGGGTGATTTTTATCGCCATGTTACTGGCGGTCGGCATCGGTATTGCCTGCTTTATTCTTTGGATTTTTATGTTCCGGAAATCCGGAAAAAAGGCGAAGCGTAAACGTCGTGACCGTCACCATCGGAAACATAATCCGACTCTCTCCGAATCCGGTGGTTTACCGCCCAAACGCGATCAAAACCAGCCGCCGGCTGGGCCTTGACCATGCAGCACAGCCACGCGCTCACCAAAAAAAGCGCCTCCAATCTCGCGCTGGCTTTCATTCTCCTGCCGCGCGAAAAGCGCGATGCCATGTCCGCGCTCTATGCGTTCTGCCGCGCCGTGGATGATGTGGCCGACGAAGATTCGGTGCCCACCGCGCTCCGCCGCCAGCAGCTTGTGGAATGGCGGGAGGACATTCTAGTAGCCTGCGGTGAAAAAGTGCCGACTTTCATTCTTAATCAAGAATTTCAGCCCATTATCCACCAGTTTAAATTGCCGAGCTCCCTCTTTGACGAATTGATTCAAGGTTGCGAAATGGATTTGGACACCCTGCGTTACCCGGACTATCAGCAGTTGGAAACTTACTGTTATCGCGTCGCCTCCGTCGTCGGCCTTTTGAGTATCGAAATTTTTGGCTACCGGAATCCGGCCTGTCGCGACTACGCCATCTATCTGGGCAAAGCACTTCAACTCACCAACATTTTGCGCGATGTGAAAAACGATGCCGCGCGCGGCCGCATCTATCTGCCGCAAAGCGAACTAAAAAAATTCCATGTGAGCGAAGCCGAAATCCTCGAATCAAAATATTCGGAGCGCTACTTCGCCCTCGCCAGTAGCGTGGCCGAACGCGCCAAATATTTTTACGCCCTCGCCCAAAAAACGCTGCCTGCCGAAGACCGTTCGGCCATGGTCGCCGCCGAACTGATGGGCGCGGTCTATTGGCAATTGCTCCAGAAGCTACGGCGCGGAAAGTTCGATGTCTTTGGCCCGCAGCCGTTAAAATTATCCAAGCCCCATAAGTTGGCGCTCATCGTCAAATCCTGGCTGCGCTTTGCGCTCGGTTCCAAAACCTCCAGCTACGGCGACCGCTGAATATTTTGTTTTCGAATCTATCGCGTTTTAAAACCCTATGTTCAAACTCCTTTCCATCTTGCTTGTCGGTCTCGTCTGCGAATCAGTCGGTGTGGTGTTGCTCAAGAAAGGCATCAACCAGATCGGCGATATGCAAAGCGTGACCGCGTCGGAAATTTTCCGGGTAGTCAGAACTGGTATGACCAGTCACACCATCTGGCTGGGCATTTTATTCGAAGCCCTCTTCTTTATTGGCCTGCTGGTCTTGATGGCCAAGAGCGACATCAGTTTTCTCTGGCCCTTGACCGGGTTAAGTTTTGTTTTCTCCACCTGCGCCGCGATGTGGTTTCTCGGCGAATATGTTTCCACCACCCGCTGGCTTGGGGTGGCGCTGATTGTGGTCGGCGCAGGTTTCATCAGTTACAGCGAACACGCCAAAGTGAAGCCAGAGCCGTCTAATTCAGCCTCCTCGCAGAGCATTAGTAAGTGAAATCGACTGCCGTAAGTCTAGCACCGCGATTGCCGCCGTTATCAGGATTCTGCTGAGAGTAATCATCCTTCGACCGCTTGTCTCAGAACCCGTGAGCCTGTCTTTGAATAAGGCACGAATGTCTAGTTGCCAGCAAAATACTTGGGTTCGCATGGAAAAATAAGGCATAAAAATCGTTGGCCCGACGATTGCTGAATGGAAGGCATGATTTCTTCACTCGACAACATCTATATGAAAATGTCGCCCACGATGGAACCTGCGGCGTTGGCTAGCTTGCACCAGCAAGCCGCGCTCTCATCCGACACGCAAAAGCAAATCGGCCGCGACGTCGCACATGAGTTGAACAACGTCCTCACCATCATCATGGGTTACGCCGATCGTTTGGTTATCAAGCACGGCGATAATCCGGCGCTCCGCCCGGAATTGAAGCTGATCTCGGAGAACGCCCGTCGCGCCCAATCCGTAGTTCGCGCCGCTTCCCTCGCTCGCAATCAGGCTGCTGCTGTCGCCGCCTGAACTGACATTTTTTTGCGTTGCCGCCAAATTCGCCCAAGGAACGGGCGGTGTGGCGGTTTTTTATTTGCCGGGTAGGGCCGCTAAGGCATTGGTCCAGTTGAGGAATCCTGCCACTTTTTGGTCGGTGGCCGGCTGCGCGGACTGGCGCGGATGAGTGCGGCGATAGTCGCGGATTTGGGTGAGTAATTGAAATTCCGTCGCCGGACGTTGAGCGACGGGTTGCGCGGCGAGCAAGGTGCCGAGCAAGATGACCTGCGCGTCCAATTGCCCCTCCAATAATTCCGCCGCCTGATTCGTCTCGCCCGAGCGCAGCGCTTGCAACGTGGCGAGCCGAGCCGAGGCGTCGCCGTGCGCCGCGTGCAACTGAAAGCGTTCGATGGAATGATCGTAGAAACGGCTGGAATACGTAGAGCCGCCTACCCAACCGAGGAGCAAGGCGACGAACGCGAATAAATAGGGACGGCTTTTTTTCATGGGTGAGATTTTGAAGGGCTAACGACCAAAAGCTAAAGCACCGCCGACTCGCGGCGTGAACCGCAACAGCGGAACGGCGATGAGCAGCGGCTGTTGGCTCGGCGACTTGTTAGGCCACGCGTCGCTTGATAGCTCTAAATAAAAGCACACTGACATAAATGATGAAACATAACCAAGCCAACCCAGCACCAACCGTAACTGCAAACCAAGCAATATTGAAAGCTCTCTCAAAAAGCGTATCAGGCTGATAAGGCGGGAAATCACTGTCGCCAAAATTAAGCACGCCATACTCTAGAAACAAAATAACGAAGCTCAAGCATGGCAGCACAAATGAGGCAAAAAGAAGCACTCCAAACTTCTTCTTCTCCGATGTGCTATGAAGCATTGGCATCATATTGCTCGTGGCCTAACATTAAGTCCGTGCTATAGTTTTGTTGTTTATTACTTTCACTGGTTGCGACCATAAATTTAAGTTTAGGGCTTGTCTAGCCACCAGTTTTCCCGGCGGCTCGCCTCATTATTGAACTGCCAAAACCAACCGCAGACCGGAAACGGGAATCCGTCGGAGCGCGGCATCTATGGCACTTCACCACGGCTAGTCCAGCGAGCGTTGAAGCGGGCTAAAGCCCGCGCTCCAGACCAAAACCCGGCTACTCCTGAAGTTCTTTCGCTTTGACCCTACGCCTGCCATCGCGTAGCGTGTTCACTCATTTTTAACCATAGTTACCGAAAGATATTTGTGAATTTTTTCAAAGCGATTTTTGGCTCCAAGAACGACCGTGATGTGAAGAAGATCCGCCCCGTGGTGGCGCGGATCAATGAGTTTGAAGCCGGTCTCCAAAAGCTTTCTGATGACGAACTGCGCGCCAAAACCGCCGCGTGGAAAGCCGAACTCGCGCTCATCGAAGACAACGCCGAACTCGCCGCCAAGCTCGAAGCCATTCTGCCGGAAGCGTTCGCCGTGGTGAAAAATGCCTGCCGTCGCCTCTGCGGCCAAGACGTCATCGTGCGCAATCATCCGATTCGTTGGGAAATGGTGCCGTTCGACGTGCAATTGATTGGTGGTTACTCGCTGCATACCGGACGCATTTCGGAAATGGCCACGGGCGAAGGCAAAACTCTCGTCGGCACGTTGCCGGTTTACCTGAATGCCCTGACTGGTCGCGGCGTTCACGTCGTGACGGTGAATGATTACCTCGCCTCGCGTGACTCGGAATGGATGGGCGCGGTCTATAAATTTCTCGGTCTCACGGTTGGTTGCATTCTACATGACCAATCGCCGAAAGTGCGGCGCGAGCAGTATTATTGCGACATCACTTACGGCACGAATTCCGAATTCGGCTTCGATTACCTGCGCGACAACGGCATGGCGCTCCGCAAGGAAGAGCAAGTTCAACGTGGCCATTACTTCGCCATCGTGGACGAAGTGGACTCCATTCTCATCGATGAAGCCCGCACGCCGCTCATCATCAGCGGTCCGGCGGTGCACACGTTCGACGAACAATACGCCCAGTGGAAACCCACGGTGGAAGGTCTCGTCCGCGCACAGCAGCAGCTCTGCACTCGCTTCCTCAAAGAAGCTGACGAACTCATCAAGAAACTGAATCCCACCGACGGTTCAGCGGTCAAAGACGCGGGCGCGTTGGAGAATCAGATTGGCTTGCTGCTCTTCCGCGTGAAGACCGGCTATCCGAAATCGGAAGCGTTGCTGAAAATTTTGGAGAATCCGCAGCTCGCCGGCATGATGAATCGCTCCGAGTTGGAGTTGCACAAGGATCAGAAGAAAGTGGATCTCTACCGTGAGAAGGAAGAATTGCTCTTCGCGATGGATGAGAAGAGTCACGAAGCCGATCTTACTGAAAAAGGCCGCAGTTACATCAGTCCGCAAGACCCAGATGCCTTCGTGTTGCCGGATTTGAACACGTTGTTGCACGACGTGGATGTCGGACCGGAAACCGACGCGCGCAAGCGCTTGGAGATCAAAACCAAGTTGCAGGCGGAGTTCGAAAGCAAAGCGCAGAAGATGCACGCCATCTCGCAATTGCTTAAAGCCTACTCGCTGTATCAGGTGGACGTGGAATACGTCGTGCAGGAAAATAAAGTCATCATCGTAGATCAACACACGGGCCGGCTGATGGCGGGTCGCCGTTGGAGCGATGGTTTGCACCAAGCCGTTGAAGCGAAAGAAGGCGTGTCCATCGAGCGCGAAACGCAGACGCTCGCCACGATCACGATCCAGAATTATTTCCGCCTCTACACCAAACTGGCGGGCATGACCGGCACGGCGGAAACCGAAGCGCAGGAATTTTTCGACATCTACAAGCTCGGCGTGATGACCGTGCCCACGAATCGTCCGAACATCCGCAAAGATTCGGACGACTCCGTTTACAAGACACGCCGCGAAAAATTCAACGCCGTCGTCCGTGAGATCAAAGAGCAACACGCGCTGGGTCGCCCGATTCTCGTCGGCACCGTCTCCGTGGAATCCAGTGAAATGCTTTCGCGCCTATTGAAGAAAGACGGCCTCATTCACTCCGTCCTCAACGCAAAATATCACCAGCAGGAAGCCGAAATTGTTTCCCGCGCCGGTCAGCGCGGCGCCATTACCATCGCCACGAACATGGCGGGTCGTGGCACGGACATCAAACTCGGCGAAGGCGTCGCGGCCGTTGGCGGCTTGCACGTGCTCGGCACGGAACGTCACGAATCGCGCCGTATTGACCGCCAGTTGCGCGGTCGTTGTTCGCGTCAGGGCGATCCGGGTTCCTCGCACTTTTTTATTTCGCTAGAAGACGATTTGATGCGCCTGTTCGGTAGCGATCGCATCGTGAAATTAATGGAGCGCATGGGTCTCGAAGAAGGCGAAGAGCTCAAGCACGGTCTGCTGAATCGTTCCATTCAGCAGGCGCAGAAACGCGTCGAGGGCCATAATTTTCAACAGCGCAAACGCACGCTCGAATACGACGACGTTATGAACAAACAGCGCGAAGTCATCTACGGCTTCCGCAACGAAATCATTAATAGCGACGACGTGCGCGATCGCCTCATGGACATCATCGAAGAAGTCGTGATCCTTAAGGTTGAGCAGTTCACAAGCACTGCTGAAGACATGGGCGAATGGAAAATTCGTTCGCTCGCCGATTGGGTGAACTTGAATTTCCCGCTCGGCATGCCCGAAGGCGAAATCATCAAAGCTGGGCAAGCTGGCACGGAGAAGCCGGTTGAAGGATCCCTGTTCGACGGCCTCAACGAAGCGCAGTTCGCCATCGTGAATTTCATTAGCGACGCCATCCGCAAAGCTTACGAACTCAAAGTCAGTTTCGAGGAACCCGAAAAACTCGCGACCGTCGAGCGCTACACGATTCTTCAGGCCATTGATAAATTGTGGCAGGAACATCTCTACGACATGGACAGCCTGCGTCACAGCATCGGCCTCCGGGCTCACGGCCAGCGCGATCCGTTGCTGGAATACAAAGCCGAAGCGTTCAAGATTTTCGACGAACTGATGACCAATGTGAAGACGGAGATCTGTCACAACGTCTTCCGCAGTGCATCAAGCTTGTTGGCGTTTGAAAATTTCCTTCGTAATGCGCCGCAACAGACCTTACACACTACGACGAGCGCGTTCAGCTCGCCCACTGCCGATGCTTCCGGCAAAAAAGCCAGCGACGTCGTCAGCGAAGCCGCGAACGCCGCTGAAGCACAAGCCAAGGCCAAGCCCGTGCGCACCGGCCCCAAAGTCGGTCGCAACGACCCGTGCCCCTGCGGCAGCGGCAAGAAATACAAGAGTTGCTGCGGGAAGTAACCAATCCGTGGCAGGCGGCGTCTGTTCCAGAAACTAGGGAATCATCTGGAATGAAAATTTTTCGCCGCCTTGCGCCAGCGCTCTTATTGTCCTTCGCTTGCCTCGTCTCCGTGGGCGCTTTGCGCGCTGCGGAAACGCTCGATACCAATCGCCTCCAACAAATCGCCCAGTGGTTGCCCGCGCAACCAGCTGGTTTTGGGGCGCCCATCACCGACCGCGCAGCGTGGGCCAAGATGGCGACCTTGCCGCTGTTCGCCGATACTGTTGCCGACGCCGAAAAACTGCGCACCAAGGCGTTGCCCGACCAACCGGACAGTTTATTTCTCGAATTTTCCCAGAATGGCAATCGCACTCGCTTTCAAAAAGTGGCGAGCAATCGGCGCAATCGGATTGTCACGTTGACGCTGGCGGAGGCGTTGGAAAATCGCGGTCGTTTTTTGCCCGCGTTGGAGCAGACCATTGCCGCCCTTTGCGCTGAGAAAACGTGGGTGTTGCCGGCGCACGACCGCAGCCTCGCCAATTTTAAGGGCAAAGAAATCGTTCCAGACTTGGGCGCAACGGGATTGGCTACGGAACTAGCGCAGATGGATTTTATTCTGGGCGATAAACTGTCGCCCGCCACCCGCAAACTGATCCGAGACCAGGTGCGTCGTCGTGTGTTGGAACCGTTTCGGGCGATGGTGGAAGGCCGTCAGCGGGAGGCGTTCTGGTTGCGGGCTAAGATGAATTGGAATGCGGTTTGCGTCGGGAATATCGTCTTTACGGCGTTGGCGCTGGAGCCGTCGGTGGCGGATCGCGCGTTCTATTCGGCGGCGGGCGAACGGCTCATTCGTAATTCGCTGATGGGTTTCACGCCGGATGGTTATTGCGCGGAAGGTATCGGCTATTGGAACTACGGTTACGGTCACGATATTTTGGCGACGGAAGCGTTGCGGCGCGCCACGGGCGGGAAAATTGACCTGTTGAACGACGAAGCCGCCATTCAGCCCGCGCTATTCTGTTTGCGCAGCGAAGTGCTCCCTGGGATTTATCCGAGCATTGCCGATTGCACGCCCGGCTCGAAGCCAGCGGCGGATTTAACGGCTTACCTCACGCGGCGGCTTGGCTTGAGCCAGGAAACCGGTCCGCTGCCGCAGGAGATGAAAGGGCTGGCGTTGTCCCTGATGTTTGCGAGCGCGCCGGAAAATCTGCCGCGAGTTCGTCAGCTCAAAACCACGAACGATAATCCGCTGCGAAGCTTCTTTCCGTTCGGCGGCGTGCTGATTTCCCGCACAACGGAAAGTAATCCGGCTTTCGCCGTCGCGCTCAAGGGCGGTCACAACGACGAGCCACACAATCATAACGATGTGGGCAGCTTTGGCGTGTATGTCGGCGCGGCGCAAGTCATCTGCGATCCGGGTGGTGAGGTTTATACCGCTCGCACATTTAGCGGCAAGCGTTATGACAGCACGGTGTTGAGTTCCTACGGCCACGCGGTGCCGGTCATTGGCGGGCAATTGCAGCGCACGGGACGCGCGGCTCAAGCCGTGATTTTGGAGACGAATTTCACGGCGGCGGCGGATGTGTTCAAATTAGATATCCGTTCGGCCTACGCAGTGCCGGCGTTACAGAAATTGGAACGCACTTTCACATTTCAGCGTGGTGCGAATCCGTCGCTCGAAGTCCGTGATGAGATCCAACTTTCCCAGCCCACGGCTTTTGAGACGGCGCTCGTGACGTGGGGCAAGGTGCAAAAGCTGGAGGCCAACCGGCTGCAAATCACCGATGGCGACAGCTCGGCGATCGTGACGATTGCGACCGAAGGCCAGCCGTTTGAGTTGAAACAAGAAGTATTGGATGAAGACATGCTTTGTAAGCGTCAGCCCACACGTTTGGGCTTTGTATTCAAAAATAAAATCACCAGCGGCAATTTCATCTTCAAGATCGAGCCGGTAAAAAAATAGTTCGCGCCAGTCTCTGCGCGATTGAATTTTCCGAAGTAGCACTGCATTCTGGCGGTCCATTTTAATATGTATCGTATCGGCATTGATCTGGGGGGCACGAAAATCGAGGGCGTCGTTTTGGATGCCAGCGGCAGGGAAATTGTTCGCAAGCGCATCCCCACGGAACGCGAACATGGCTATCGGCACATTCTTCAACGGCTGAAATCCATCCACGACGAGCTGGTGGCTAACGTGCCCGGTCAACCCACGACGTTCGGTATCGGCACACCTGGTGCGATTTCGCCGCACACCGGGTTGCTGAAAAATTCCAACACCGTCTGCATGAATGGGCAGCCCGTGAAGGCGGATTTGGAAAAACTGCTCGGCCGGAAAATTGAGATCCAAAACGACGCCAACTGTTTCGCGATGGCCGAGGCGTTACTCGGGGCGGGCAGGGGAAAGAAGTTGGTTTTCGGCATCATCATGGGCACGGGCTGCGGCGGCGGGATTGTATACAAGGGCGAAGTATTTACCGGCGCCCAAGCCATCGCGGGCGAGTGGGGCCATATGAGCCTCGATCCGCAAGGACCGCTGTGCTACTGCGGTCAACGCGGTTGCACCGAGACTTACATCAGCGGCGGCGGTTTGGAAAAACGCTATGCCGAGAAATACGGCGTGCAGCGTCCACTCAAGGAAGTCGAAGCGGCGTATTTCGCTGGGGAACCGCAGGCGGTGGAATTCATGAATTGGTTCTTCGATCGCTTCGGTCGCGCACTGGCGAACCTGATTGATATTCTGGATCCTGACATCGTAGTCATCGGCGGCGGCGTTTCTAATTTCAAAGCCGTTTACACCGAAGGCGTGGCGGCGGTGCGTAAGTATGTTTTCACCGACGAATTAGTAACGCCCATCGTGCAGCATCAATTGGGCGATTCCGCTGGCGTCTTCGGCGCGGCGCTCGTCGGCGTTTGACGTAGAAAGTTTTTTGATTCCGGCGGTGATGTGATAAAATAGTTCTCAATGTCGTCGCCAACTGCATCTATTCCGCCTGCCGCCCGTCCACCCTTGGACATCGTCGCGCTCGTTAAAGAGCACGCCGGTCAGAATTACGAACTGCACGCCGAGCACATCAATCCCGTCAACGTCAAAACACTAAAGACGATTGGCTTTGATCGCTGCTACACGCGCGCCGAAGGCCCGTATCTGTGGGACGTGAAAGGTGACAAGTATCTCGATTTGCTGAGCGGCTACGGCGTCTTTGGTCTAGGCCGCAACCATCCCGAAGTTCGCCGCATTCTCAAAGAATTTCTCGACGCCGATTATCCGAGCCTCGTGAAGATGGAAGCGCCGTTGCTCTCCGGCTTGCTCGCCGCCGAGTTGAAGAAGCGCATGCCGAACGAACTCGACATGGTGTTCTTCACCAACTCGGGCGCGGAAGGCGTGGAAACGGCCATCAAATACGCGAAGTGCGCTACCGGCAAGCCGGCCATTATCCATGCGAAGAAAGCTTTCCACGGCTTGAGCACCGGCGCTTTGTCGGTGAATGGCGATGATTCTTTTCGCGATGGCTTCGGCCCGTTTCTGCCGGACTGCCGGATGATTCCGTTTAACGATTTGGACGCGCTCGAAGCCGAATTGAAAAAAGGCGACGTCGCCGGTTTCATGGTGGAACCGATCCAAGGTAAAGGCGTGAATCTACCCGCGCCCGGTTACTTGCTCGCCGCGCAACAACTCTGCCGCAAACATGGCGCGCTGTTTATTGACGACGAAGTTCAGTCTGGCATGGGCCGCACTGGAAAATTTCTCGCTATCGAACACGAAGGCGCGGTTGATCCCGACATCGTCATTCTTGCTAAAACTCTTTCTGCCGGCTTCGTTCCCGTAGGCGCGGTGCTATGTAAAAAATGGATTCACGAGAAAGTTTTCTCCTCCATGTCGCGTTCGGTGGTCCACAGTTCCACGTTCAGCCAAGGCAGTTTTGCGATGGCCGCCGGGCTCGCAGCGCTCGATGTGCTCGACCGCGAAAACCTCATCGCCAACGCCGCCAAGATGGGCGACTACATTGGCAACGGTTTGACGGCAATGATGCCGCGCTTTGAATTCATGAAGGAAGTCCGCTGGCGCGGTCTGATGACGGGTATCGAATTTGGTTCGCCGAAATCTCTCTCGCTTAAGATCGCGTGGACGACGTGTCACACGCTCGACAAGAGCTTGTTCCCGCAAGCGGCGGTGATTCCGTTGCTCGACAAACATCACATCATCACGCAAGTCGCCGGCCACAACGTGGACGTGGTGAAACTGCTCCCGCCGCTCGTCATTTCGCAAGCGGATGCTGATTATTTCCTCAAAGCCTTCGAGGACGTCATGGTGCAGATGCACAAATTCCCCGGACCGGCTTGGGATGTGTTGACCCGCATCGGAAAGATGGCCATCACGCAGCGGGCGCGTTAATACGATCTAAAAAACAAAACGGCGGTGGTCACAATGACCACCGCCGTTCGTGTTTTCAGAGTGGATTACATGTGCGCGATGATGTTGTCGCCGAATTCGCTGCACTTAATTTCGGTCGCGCCGGTCATCTGGCGGGCGAAGTCGTAAGTGACGCGCTTGCTGCCGATGGCGCCGTTGAGACCTTTGAGAATGAGATCCGCCGCCTCGTTCCAGCCCATATAGCGGAACATCATTTCGCCGGAGAGAATGACAGAGCCGGGATTCACGACGTCTTTGTTCGCATATTTCGGCGCCGTGCCGTGCGTGGCTTCAAAAATCGCGTGACCGGTCATGTTGTTGATGTTGCCGCCGGGCGCGATGCCGATGCCACCGACTTGCGCCGCCAGCGCGTCGCTCAAGTAATCGCCGTTGAGGTTGAGCGTGGCGATGACTTCAAACTCATTCGGGCGCGTGAGAATCTGCTGGAGCGTGATGTCGGCGATGCTGTCCTTGAACATCAGACCCGCGCCGCGTTTGCCTTCGGGAATTTTGCACCACGGACCGCCATCCACGAGTTCCGCGCCGTATTCTTCGCGCGCGAGTTGGTAGCCCCATTGCATGAACGCGCCTTCGGTGTATTTCATGATGTTGCCCTTGTGGACGAACGTCAC
>CAIWFB010000329.1 GCA_903911825.1 uncultured Verrucomicrobia subdivision 3 bacterium | reverse complement strand
ATCCTGGTGCCTTTCCCGATTGAATCCGCTTTATCAGGGGTGATGAAGCCGCTCGGAGAAACAAACTATCTTTGGTATCGGCGCAGTTTTGCCATTCCGAACAGCTGGCACGGCAGAAATGTCCTGTTGCACTTTGGGGCCGTGGATTGGTCGGCGACGGTTTGGGTGAACGGCAAGGAATTAGGATCGCATCGCGGTGGCTACGATGGCTTCAGTTTTGATATCACCGATGCCCTGAAGGCTTCGGTTGAGAACGAAATCGTTGTGGCTGTCAGCGACCCCACGGACGGCGGCACGCAACCGCGTGGCAAGCAGGTGCGCGGGCCGCATGGCATTTGGTATACTCCCACCAGCGGCATTTGGCAGACGGTCTGGCTTGAGCCCGTCGCAGATGGCCGGGTAGAGAAATTGAAGATTGTTCCGGATTTCGATTCGGCTTCAGTTTCAGTTGAGTTGCTGGCGACAACTCCCTCGGCGCAGAAAACGGAATTGAAATTAGAAGTGCTTGATAAAGGCCGCGTCATCCAGACGGCAAATTTGGAGCGCAACACTGCTGCCTCGAATCAGGTCTTAAATGATTCAAAAGCCGTTTTGAAAATCCCCCATTGCAAGGCCTGGTCGCCGGATTCGCCATTTCTTTACGACTTACGAATCACGGTTTATGCCGACGGCAAGAAAGTAGACGAAGTAAAAAGTTATTTTGGGATGAGGAAAATCTCCCTCGGCAAGGACGAGCGGGGATTCACGCGATTATTGCTGAACAATAAGCCGTTGTTTCAATTCGGTCCGCTGGATCAGGGCTTTTGGCCGGATGGACTTTACACAGCGCCAACAGACGAAGCGTTGCGCTACGACATCGAGATGACGAAGAAGTTCGGATTCAACCTCGCCCGCAAGCACGTCAAAGTGGAGCCGGATCGCTGGTATTACTGGTGTGACAAACTGGGGCTGCTCGTCTGGCAAGATATGCCGAGCGGTGACAAAAATATTCGCGGCAACGATGCCGACCTCGCGCGTTCGGCCGAATCCGCAGCGCAATTTGAAACCGAATGGAAAGCCATCATCAGCGAACGCTTCAACCATCCGAGCATTGTCATGTGGGTGCCGTTCAACGAAGGGTGGGGGCAGTTCGACACGGCGCGCATCGTGAATTTGACGAAGGAATGTGATCCGACGCGGCTTGTGGACAACGCCAGCGGCTGGACCGACCGGGGCGTGGGCGACGTGAACGACCTGCACAACTATCCCGGGCCGGCCTCGCCGAAACCGGAATCGCAGCGTGCCGCTGTGCTCGGAGAATTCGGCGGACTGGGCTTGCCGGTGAAGGGGCACACCTGGCAGTCGGAAAAGAATTGGGGCTATCGCAGCTTCACCAACTCCTCGGGCCTCACCGACACCTACCTCAAACTTGTGAAACGGCTGCATCCGCTGGTGGGCACGCATGGATTGAGCGCGGCGGTTTACACGCAGACCACCGATGTCGAAGGCGAAGTGAATGGCCTGATGACTTATGACCGCGCGCTGGTGAAAATGGATGCGACGGCGATTTCCGCCGCGAACAGAAAACTTCAAGACCCGCCACCGCCGCCTCCGATTCGTAAAATTTTGAGCCCCACTTCACAGGAAGCAGGTGTCCTGTGGCGATTCACGTTTGCAAATCCGGGAACGAACTGGACTAAAAGCGATTTCGATGATGTGGCATGGAAAACCTCGTCCGGCGGTTTTGGCACCGCTGGCACGCCGGGTGGACTCGTTCGCACCACTTGGAACACAGGCGACATCTGGTTGCGGCGCACTTTTGACGCATCGGGCAAGCCCGATAATTTACAACTGGTCATTCACCACGATGAAGATGCCGAGGTGTTCATCAACGGAGTGCTGGCGGCAAGAGTGTCTGGCTACGCCACGGAGTATGAAGAGATTTCCGTCCGCCGCGAGGCCGTTGCGGCGCTTTTGCCCTTAGGAAATATCTTGTCGGTCCATTGCCGCCAGAAAACCGGCGGGCAATACATTGACGTCGGCGTGACTAATGTCGAATGAAGATCACGAGGCAGTCACAATGAAGGTAATGCTTAAAATCCTGCTGTTTGTTTGGCTGCTGCCTTTGGCTTTGCGAGCCACGCCGCCAGCGGGGTATTACCTGGTTTGGGCTGACGAGTTCAACGGCGCATCTCTTGACACCACCAAGTGGAACATCGAAACCGGCGCGCGGCGCGAAGCGATCAACACGCCCGCTGCGGTTTCCCTGAACGGCAGCAATCTCGTCATCACTACCTACACTTCCGGCGGCACGCATTACAGCGCGTTTGTCCAAAGCGCGGGGAAATTTCATCCCCGCTACGGCTACACCGAAGCGAGTATCAAATGGAGTGATTCGCCTGGCATGTGGTCGGCCTACTGGATGTGGATTTCCACGATGACCATCGTTGGTGACGTGTCGGTGAACGGCGCGGAGATGGATGTTTGCGAACATCGCCTATTGGATGGCAACGCCGGCAACGCGAACATCAACAACATCGTGCAATCGAACTATCATTGGGATGGTTATGCTGCGGGCGTCGGCCAAAGCGTGGGCAGCGGTAACATCGGCAGCGGACTGGGAACCGGTTTTCACACCTATGCGTTGCGTTGGGATTCTTCGCAGTATCGCATGCTGATTGATGATGTGCAGAAATACAGCACGACCTCGGCAAATTCGGACCGTTCCGAATATATCATTTTCAGCTCCGAGGTGGACGATTCTTCGACGACTTGGGCGGGAACCATTCCCGTCGGCGGCTATGGCGACCTGGCAACGAGCACCACAAAAATGTCGGTGGATTACGTCCGGTTCTACGCACCGACGACCACAGTTTATTTTGCGGGCGCTACTTCAGGAACATGGACGAACTCCCTCAACTGGATTGCGGGCATGACGCCACAATCGGGTAACGATGTTGTCTTCTCGTATCTTTCAACGAACAATCTCACTACAACGCTGGGACAAAACTTCACACTCAACAGCATCGCATTCTTGGAAACGCCAAGCAGCCTGAATGTCACCGGCAATGTTCTCTCTGTGGGGGCGGGCGGTATTGATGTTGTTTCAGCGGTGAACGATCCCACCATCGCTTCAAAAATTTCCCTCAACGCCGCGCAAACGTGGAAAACAAAATCCGCGCGCACCTTGAATGTGGTGGGTGAGGTCAGTGGCTCGCCAAATCTGACGCTCGATGGTTACGGCACGGTGCAACTGCTGGGCAGCAACAGTTTCACTGGCAAGCTCATCGTCGCTGGCGGCACGCTCGTCATCACGAACGAAAACGGCTTGGGCGCAAATCCCGGCGCGTTCACCGCCGACAAGTTGACCCTCGATGGCACGACATTGCGCTATGGTGGCATCGGCGCGGTTTCCAACGTGATTCTGAAAGACGGCAATCGCGGCATCACTCTCGGCGCGGGCGGTGGCACGATTCAGGCGTGGTTCACCATCAGCAACGTGATTTCCGGCGCGGGTGACTTGACTGTGTTCAAACCTGAAAAAGTATTTGTCGCGGCAACGGGCGGTGGTTTGGTGCGCAGCTACGACTCTACGACCAGCGGTAACTGGGCGGACAACGGCAATCTCATACCGCCCGGAACTTACGGCGCGGGCATTCTGAATTCGCCATTCGGCCTTGCGGTGCGCAGCACGAATCTTTACGTCGCGGAATCTGTGGCCGGCGGACGGATTCTCGAATTCAATACGGCGGGAAATTATCTGCGGACGATTTACACGTATGCCGCGTCAACCACTCCGCGCTATCTGGGCTTCGGACCGGACGGTTATCTCTATATGTCCGACGCTTTCGGCACGAGCGGCGACAATGTCTGGCGTGTGGATGTGACGAATTCAACGGCAAGCATCTGGATTCCTTCATCGTTCAGTGGCGGCAGTTTCAACAACCCGCAACAAATGGCGTGGGCCTCCGACGGAAATTTCTACATCGGGGACCGGCAGAACAATGTCATCCGTAAATTCAATTCCAGCGGAACTTTTTTGGGCAACCTCGCCACCGTCACCGCGCCGCTGGGGCTTGAATGGGATTCCACCAGCAACCGATTGCTGACCGGCGCGGGATTCACCGAAGATATTTCTTCTGTCGGACTGGATGGCTCGGCGACGAATTATTTCAACGGCAGCAGCACCGAAGGTGTTTTGAGCATCGCTGATATTGGCGGCGACATTTACTACACACGCTTCAGCACCGGATCGTCCACGCCGGGCGTTTATCGCGTGAACTCCGCCACCTCCGCCACCAAAGTCACCGGCAGCGAAATCACGGCAAATTCTCCCGGACAAATGGTTGTTCTCCCGACCTCGCCGGGAATGGGCACGTTGAGTTTGTGCGCGGCCAACACCTTCAGCGGTGGCACACGCATCACCAGTGGAACACTCTTTCTGGGCCACGCGAACGCGCTGCAAAATTCAACACTCGATATGAATGTCGCCGACTCCGGCACGTTCAACATCAATAACCTCAACGCGCAAATCGGCGGCTTGTCGGGCACTCGCGACGTGAGCTTGGGTTCAGGCGCGGTCACGATTGGCGGCAACGGCTCAAACACGGTGTATTCCGGTTCGTTAAGTGGTAACGGAACACTGACCAAAACTGGCCTTGGGTCTTTGATCTTGAGCGGCTCAAATATTTTTTCCGGGCCGATTCTCGTCAGCGCCGGGTATCTCGTCATCGGCAGCAGCAATGCGCTTGGTTCAGCCAGCGGGAATACGATTGTGGCCAGCGGTGCGGAAGTGCGCTGCGCTACCTCCGGGCTGAACATCGCGGAACCATTCACGCTTTCTGGTGCAGCGAACGGGCTTCACTCCACCGGCGGTGCGGGCGGCAACATTACATTTAGCGGTGCGATCACGCTCGGCGGCAGTTCTTCACTCAAGGTGGACGGCAGCGCGCCGGCGATGAATGTCAGTGGAAAAATTTCGGTCGGCGCGAACACGCTCACCGTCTCGCTCGACGGCAGCGGCACGAGCGTCATCAGCGGCAACATCAGCGGCAACGGCTCGCTCACAAAAGCCGGGACCGGCACGCTCATGCTGGTCGGGTCGAACAGTTTTACCGGCGGTTTGACCGTGAGCGCGGGCATATTGAATGTTTCCAACTTCACCGCGTCCGGCACCGTCACGGTGGGCGCAGGTGCAACGCTGGCGGGCAACGGCATTTTGACAGGCCCAGTCATCGTGCAGAATGGGGCGACAATT